>OZ251520.1:1167500-1522449 GCA_965242985.1 uncultured candidatus Poriferisulfidus sp.
GCGCAGGCCGGCCAGGCGCTCGGCCACGGTCCGCACCAGCCCCTCGCTCTCGATCACGCAGGGGCCCGCGATCAGGAACAGCGGCTGGCGCCAGCCGGCGCGGAAGTCGCAGAACTCGCTCACGCGGCGCGGGCGGCCTGGATCAGGCTGTTGAACAGCGGGTGGCCGCGGCGCGGCGTGGAGGTGAACTCGGGGTGGAACTGGCAGCCGATGTACCAGGGGTGGCCGTCGAGCTCCACCGCCTCCACCAGCCGCCCGTCCTGCGAGGTGCCGGCCACCGCCAGGCCGCCGGCCGCGAGGCGCTCGACGTAGCGGCCGTTGACCTCGTAGCGGTGCCGGTGGCGCTCGCGGATGGCGTCGGCGCCGTAGATCCGCTGCAGCCGGCTGCCCGGCGCCAGCACGCAGGGCTGCTCGCCCAGGCGCATGGTGCCGCCGAGGTCCGAGTCCGCGCCGCGCTCCTCGCGCGCGCCCGCGTCGGTCATCCACTCGGTGATCAGCGCCACCACCGGGTGCGGGGTGGCGGCGTCGAACTCGGTGCTGTGCGCGCCGGCCAGCCCGGCGCGGCCGCGCGCGCACTCGATCACCGCGATCTGCATGCCGAGGCAGATGCCGAGGTAGGGCACGCCGCGCTCGCGGGCGTAGGCGGCGGCCGCGATCTTGCCCTCGACGCCGCGCTCGCCGAAGCCGCCCGGCACCAGGATCGCGTCGGCGCCGTCGAGTTCGCCTGCGCCGTCGCGCTCGAGCCGCTCGGAATCCACGTACTGGATCTCGACCGCGACCTCGTTGTGCAGGCCGGCGTGGCCGAGCGCCTCGTTGAGCGACTTGTAGGACTCGGTCAGCTCCACGTACTTGCCGACCATCGCCACCCGCACCCGGCCCCGCTGCGCCTCGCGCAGCGCCACCACGCGCTCCCACTCCGACAGGTCGGCCGCCGGCGGGTCGAGCTCCAGGCGCGCCAGCACGTCGCCGTCCAGGCCCTGGGCGTGCAGCGCCAGCGGGATGGCGTGGATGTCGTCCTGGTTGACGACCTCGATCACGGACGCCTCGTCGACGTTGGTGAACAGCGCGATCTTGCGGCGCTGGCCGGGCGGGATCGGCGCGTCGCTGCGGCACAGCAGCACGTCCGGCTGGATGCCGATCGAGCGCAGCTCCTTGACCGAGTGCTGGGTCGGCTTGGTCTTGATCTCGTCGGCGGCGCGGATGTACGGCACCAGGGTCAGGTGCAGGAACGCGGCGCGGCCGCGCCCGAGCTCGCCGCCAAGCTGCCGGATCGCCTCCAGGAACGGCAGCGATTCGATGTCGCCGACGGTGCCGCCGATCTCGACGATGCATACGTCGGCGCCGTCCGCGCCGGCCTGCACGCAGGCCTTGATCTCGTCGGTGATGTGCGGGATCACCTGCACGGTGGCGCCCAGGTACTCGCCGCGGCGCTCGCGGGCGATGACCCGCTCGTAGATCTGCCCGGCGGTCCAGTTGCTGGCCTTGGAGGCGCGGAAATCGACGAAGCGCTCGTAGTGGCCGAGGTCGAGGTCGGTCTCGGCGCCGTCGGCGGTGACGAACACCTCGCCGTGCTGGAACGGGCTCATGGTGCCCGGGTCGACGTTGATGTAGGGGTCGAGCTTGATCATGGAGACCGCGAGGCCGCGCGCCTCCAGCAGCGCGCCGAGCGAGGCCGCCGAGATGCCCTTGCCGAGCGAGGACACCACGCCGCCGGTGATGAAGACGAAGCGCGTCACGGAAGCGGCGCCATGCGGGACGGTGCGGGCGGGGACAAGGTGCGCCTATTGTACGCGCCCGGCCCGGGAGTCGCCCGCCCTAGCCGCCTTCTTCCAGCACGCGCCGCGCCGCCGCCAGCACGCCCGCGCAGACGGCATCCCACTCTTCCCGCGTCCCGCCCTCCGCCTCTTCCAATTCCCGCTTCACGCGCGGCGCCTGCTCCAGGCAGCGCCCCGCCAGCGCCTCGAGGCTGCGCTCCATCCGCGTCCGCGCTTCATCCGGATCCGGAAACACGCGGCGCCAGTGGCGCAGCAGCAGTTTCCGGTCCAGGCCGTCGCTCAGCCGATGCCGCCGGCCCAAGTGCAGGGCGTTGCGGGTCCTCGGCCTCGATGCGCCGAAAGCGCTCTTGATGTCGTAGGCGGGCGCCAGCTCCGGCCGCCGCTCCCGGTACAGCAGGGAGAAATTCTTGCCGTGCAGGTCGTAATGGCCGACCAGATAACTGAACGCGACCCGCTCGAGGAACTTCGCCTGCTCGCGCGCAGGCTCCGCGCAGACCGCGCCCAGCAGCTCCAGGCCGTCGCGGATGCCGGGGCCGCCGTCGCGCTCCGCGATCACTCCCGGCCGCGCGCCGAGCGCTTGGCAGAAGTCCTCCTGGTGCAGCGCCCGCACCCGCCCGGCGGCGTCCCGCTCGCGGTCGTAGCGCGCCACCAGCAGCGCGGGCCGCCCGTCGATCCGCCGCAGTTCCGCGGCCACCGCGCCGATGCCGGCCGCGCGCGCCAGCGCCAGGCAAAACCATTCGTTGCGCAGCCACTCTTCGGCCTCGCCCGCCTTGAGCAGGTGGGCGCCCGCGGCGGACGCGACGAGCGCGCCGTCGGCGCGCGCCCGCACCGCGATCTTCGGCATGAAGCCGCCCATGCACACGGGCAGGGCCTCCGCACCGCCCGCGCCCCGCTCCGAACCGCCGAGGATGGCGTCCAGCCGCGCGCGGTCCAGCGGCGGGCCGTCTTCTCCGGCTTCGTCCGCCGCGGCCGGCGGCCGGCCTTCGGGCGCCAGCGCCAGCGCGCCCGCGCAGTTGCCGCCCAGGCGCCCCAGCAGCTCGAAGCGGCGGCGCTCCGGCAGGTAGGCCCAGCGCAGGCGGCGCGCCGCATCCTTCGCCGGCGGCAACAGCGGCTGCAGCAGCAAGCCGCGCAGCAGCCGCCCCGGCGTGCGCCGCCAGGCGGCGAAGTCCGGCAGCGCGCCGAAGAAGTACGCCCGCGCCGGCCGGCCGCGGAAAGCCCGCCGGCGCGGCGGCAGCGCCGCCGACAGCGGCGGCCCGCCGCGCTCGAGGTGGGCCGCGCCGTAGGCGAACGACAGCGCGCCGGCGCGGCTCCGCTCGAGGCGCCCGGCGAGCGCGCCGTGCAGGTAGACGTCCAGCGCCTGCGGCACGGCGGCGGGTCAGCGCGTCCCGGCGCCGTCCGCCGCGAAGCGCCGCGCCACGTACTCGCCGAGCATGCGCTTGAACTCCGCGGCGATACCGTCGCCGGTCAGGGTGGCGACGCGCTCGCCGTCGATGTACACCGGCGCCGCCGGACTCTCCCGCGAGCCCGGCAGGCTGATGCCGATGTCGGCGTGGCGGCTCTCGCCGGGGCCGTTGACGACGCAGCCCATGACCGCCACGGTCAGCTCCTCGATGCCGGGGTGGCGCGCTTTCCAGCGCGGCATCTCCGCGGCGATGTGCTCCTCGATGTCCCGCGCCAGGCGCTGGAAGTAGTCGCTGCCGGTGCGGCCGCAGCCGGGGCAGGCGGCGACCGCCGGCGCGAAGCTGCGCAGCCCCAGGCTCTGCAGCACGTCGCAGGCCACCCGCACCTCTTCCGCGCGGTCGCCGCCCGGGCGCGGCGTCAGCGAGACCCGCAGGGTGTCGCCCAGGCCGCGGGCGAGCAGCAGCGCGAGCGCGGCGCTGGAGGCGACCACGGCGCGCGTCCCCATGCCGGCCTCGGTCAGGCCCAGGTGCAGCGGGTGCTCGCAGCGCCGGCCGAGCTCGGCGTACACCCGCAGCAGCGGCGGCACGCGGCTCAGCTTGCACGACAGCACGATGCGGCCGCGCGGCAGGCCCACCTCCTCGGCGAGCCGCGCGCTGCGCAGCGCCGATTCGACCAGCGCCTCCTCCTGCACCGCGGCCGCGTCGAGCGGCTCGGCGCGGGCGGCGTTGGCGTCCATGCATTCGGCCAGCAGCGCCGGATCGAGGCTGCCCCAGTTGACGCCGACGCGCACCGGCTTGCCGTGGCGGCAGGCGAGCTCGATGAAGCGCTCGAACTGCGGGTCGCGGGCGCGGCCGCGGCCGACGTTGCCGGGATTGACGCGGTACTTGTCGAGCGCCTCGGCGCAGTCGGGGTGCTCGGCCAGGAGCTTGTGGCCGTTGTAGTGGAAATCGCCGATCAGCGGCGCGTCCACGCCGCGGGCGCGGACCGCGTCGCGCACGCGCGGCACGGCGCGGGCGGCGGCGGCATCGTTGACCGCGAGCCGCACCAGCTCGGAGCCGGCGGCCGCCAGCGCCGCGATCTGGGCCGCGGTGGCTTCCGCGTCGGCGGTCGGGGTGTCGGTCATCGACTGCACGACGATCGGGCGGCCGCCGCCGATGACGACGCCGCCCACGGCCACGGCCGCCGAGCGCCGGCGCGCCGGGGGGAATGCTTCGCTCACCGGAATGTGCTTGAATCCGTCACCACGTTAAAGGGTAGCACCGCGCGCCATGCCCCCCGCCCCCGCCGGAGGACTGTTCCTCACCGGCACCGACACCGGAGTCGGCAAGACCTGGGTGGCGGCGCGGCTGGTGCGGGCGCTGCGCGGGCGCGGCGTCCCGGCGCAGCCGCTCAAGCCGGTGGAATCCGGCGTGGCGGCGGGCGCGGATCCGGCCGGCACCGACGCCGGGCTGCTGGCGGCGGCGGCCGGGATCGACGACCTCGGGACGGTGGCCCGCTTCCGGCTGCGGGCTCCGGTGGCGCCGGCGCTGGCGGCCGAGCGCGAGGGCGCGGACGTGCGGCTGGCGGAACTGGCGGCGTTCTGCCGGCGCGGGGTCCCGGTGGTGGTGGAGGGCGCCGGCGGCTGGCGGGCGCCGCTGGCGGCGGACGGCGAGGTGCGCGACCTGGCGCGGGCGCTGGCGCTGCCGGTGCTGCTGGTCGCCGAGGACCGCCTGGGCGCGGTCAGCCACACCCTGCTCGCCTGCGACGGAATCCGGGCCGCGGACTGCCGGCTCGCCGGCGTGGTGCTGAACCGCATCCGCGAACCGGAGCCGGATCCGGAGAACCTGCCGCAACTGCGGGCGCGGCTGGAAGTCCCCGTCTGGCCGGCCGGACCCGGGCGCTGGCTGGATGCGGCCGACGAGCAGGCGCTGCTCGATGTTTTCGCGGCGGCGGCGGGCTGATGCCGGAGCTTCCGGAAGTCGAGACCGCGCGCCGCGGCATCGCCCCGCACTTGGTCGGGCGGCGCATCCGGCGGCTGGAAGTGCGCGAGTGGCGGCTGCGCTGGCCGATCGGCCGGCGGCTGCCGGCGACCCTGCGCGGGCGCGCGATCGAAGCCGTCGGCCGGCGCGGCAAGTACCTGCTGATCCGCGCCGGCGGCGGCACGCTGCTGTGGCACTTGGGGATGTCCGGCTCGCTGCGGGCGCTGGCCGACCCGCCGCCGCCGGGCCCGCACGACCACGTCGACCTGGAGCTGTCCGGGGGGACGGTGCTGCGCTTCCGCGACCCGCGGCGCTTCGGCAGCCTGCACTGGACCGCAGGCGACCCGCTGCGCCACCGCCTGCTGGCCGGGCTCGGGCCGGAGCCGCTGGGGGAGGACTTCGGCGGCGACTGGCTGCACGCGCGCTCGCGCGGGCGGCGCGCCGCGGTGAAGACGTTCCTGATGGACGCGCGGGTGGTGGTCGGGGTCGGCAACATCTACGCCAGCGAGGCGCTGTTCGAGGCCGGCATCGCGCCGTCGCGCCCGGCCGGGCGCGTTTCGCGGACGCGGTACGGGCGGCTGGCGGAAGCGGTGCGGGAGGTGCTGGCGCGGTCCATCGAGGCCGGCGGCACCACGCTGCGGGACTTCACCGAGGCCGACGGCACCCCCGGGTACTTCGCGCGGGAGCTGCGGGTGTACGGACGGGCGGGCGAGCCCTGCGTCCGCTGCGGTGAGCCGGTGCGGGTGAAGACGCTCGGGCAGCGCTCGAGTTTCTATTGTCCGCGCTGTCAGTGCTGAACGAGCTCCACCGCCGCCGCTCCCACTCCTCTCGGATCCGAGGCGGCGTCCAGCGTCCCCGCCTTCAGATCCCACACCACCGCCTGCATGTTGCCCCAAGGGCCGCGCGAGATGGTCTGGTGGCCGAACTCCTGCAGCGGGCCGTAGTCGTCGAAAGCGTCGTGCTCGACTTCCACCTCGTCCGGGAACGCCTGGTGGTGCATGCGCGGTGCGGAAACCAGCTCCTCGGCGTCGGCGCCGTCGAGAAAAGCCAGGATGCCCTGCAGCACCATGGTGGTGATGCGCGCGCCGCCCGGGGTGCCGAACAAGGCCAGCCGCTCCCCCGCGCGCACCGCGGTCGGGGCCATCGAGGACAGCATGCGCTTGCCGGGGGCGATGGCGTTGGCGTGGCTGCCGACCAAGCCGTACAGGTTGGGCGCGCCGGGCTTGGCGGAGAAGTCGTCCATCTCGTTGTTGAGCAGCACCCCGGTGCCGGGAACGACGTAGCCGGAACCGAACGAGGTGTTGATCGACAGCGTGGCCGACACCCAGTTGCCGTCGGCGTCCAGCACGCTGAAGTGGCTGGTGCTGTCGCCGCCGGGCGCGGTCTCCAGCCGGTCCGCCGACGGCGTGGCGCGCGCCGGGTCGAAGTCGCGCATCAGTTCCGCCGCGTGTTCGGCGCCGGTCAGTTCCGCCACCGGCACGTCGACGTGATCGGGGTCGCCTAGGTAGCGGGCGCGGTCCAGGTAGGCGCGGCGCAGCGCCTCCACCAAGCGGTGCGCCCCGGCGGCGCCGTCGTCGAGTCCGGGCCAGTCCTCGCCCAGCATGCCGAACACCTGCGCCAGCATCACGCCGGAGGCGGACGGCAGCGCCGCGGTCTCGATCTCGGCCCCCCGCCAGCGGACCGTCACCGGCGCGCGCTCGACGACCACGTAGCGCTCCAGATCTTTCGGCGTCCAGATGCCGCCGCCGGCGCGCACGCCGGAAACCAGGCGCTCGGCGAACGGCCCCCGGTAGAACGCCTCGGCGCCTTCCGCCGCGAGCAGTTCCAAGGTGGCGGCCAGGTCCGGCTGGCGCATGACGACCGCGTCCGGCGGCGCGTCCGCCGCCGGCAACAGCGCGGCCGAGCCCGGGTAGCGGGCCAGGATCTCGCCGCGGTACTGCAAGGCGCGCGCGAGCTTGCGGTTCATCGGCACGCCGGCGCGGGCGGCGCGGGCGGCAGGCGCCAAGGTCTGGGCCAGCGGCAGGCGGCCGTAACGTTCGGCGAGGCGCCCCCAGGCGGCCGGGATGCCCGGGATGCCGGCGGCCAACGGGCCGTTCAGGGCGCGGTCGCGGTCGACCTCGCCCCGCCCGTCCAGGTACAGGTCGCGGTGCGCGGCGAACGGCGCGCGTTCGCGCGCGTCCAGCATCGCGGTGCGTCCGGCGGCGCGGTCGTGCAGCAGAAAGAAGCCGCCGCCGCCGATGCCGGAGGCGTTCGGCTCGACCGCGCCGAGCGCGGCGGACACCGCCACCGCGGCGTCGAAAGCGTTGCCGCCGGCGCGCAGCACCTCGAGGCCGGCCTCGGTGGCGGCCGGGTGCGCGGAGGCGACCGCGTGCCCCGGCGGACTGGCGGCCTGCGCGCAGGCGGCGCCCGCGAGCAACAGCGGCAGCAGGCGGCGGAATATCATGGGCGCAGCCGGGCGAGCAGCGTGTCCCGCACCGCCGCCGGCACGAAGTGGTCGATGTCGCCGCCTAGGGCCGCGACTTCCTTGACCAGCGACGAGGAGATGAACGCGTACTCCTTGGCGGGGGTGAGGAAGATCGATTCCAGATCGGGGGCGAGCTGGCGGTTCATGCTGGCCAATTGGAACTCGTACTCGAAGTCGGACACCGCGCGCAGGCCGCGAATGATAGCACCCGCGCAGCGGTCGCGAGCGAAATCGACCAGCAGGCCGTCGAAAGCCGCGATCTCGACCCGCTCGCCCAAGTCGGCCAACGCCTGGGACGCCATCGCGGTCCGTTCCTCGGTGGAGAAAGTCGGGGTCTTGGCGGAATCGGAGCCGACCGCCACCACCAGCCGGTCGAACAGGCGCAGGGCGCGCCGCGCCAAGTCCACGTGGCCCAGGGTCACGGGATCGAAAGTGCCGGGATAGATGGCGCAGGTGGGCATGGGGAGGCGCGGATGCCGGAAACGGGTTGCCTAGCCTACCCGATATTCGCCCGCAAGCATAATTCCAGCAGTCTCTTAATTCTCGAGGATAATTCACGTTGCTGGAAAATTGTGCAGCGAAACATATGGTGTACACTTTCCGGCTCGTGACCTGGCTGGCACAAAGACCCGTCCCCGGTCGGCGCCCTCGGGCGCCGACCGGGGACCTGACCACTCAGGCCCAACACTGTTCTAGCAGATAAGCGAAGCAGACGTGAACATCGCCATCGGCGTCATCACGCGCAATCGACCTCGGTTACTGGCGAATGTGCTGGATTCGCTGGCCCAACTTGAAGCCCCTGAACACGTCTCTCTGCAATATATCGTGGTCGAGAACAATGAGCACCTAAGCGTGGGTGAGGTAGTTCGAAAGTCGCCGCTTGACCCAGCCAAAACTCACTTGGAACTGGAGCCCCGGATCGGTATTCCATTCGCGCGCAACAGAGTGCTGAAGATTGCTGCAGGAATCAAGTGTGATTTTCTGGCTTTTATTGACGATGACGAACAAGCGCGCCCGAACTGGATCTCCGAATTGATCAAAATGCAATCAGCAACCGGCGCCGACTTGGTGTGCGGCCCGGCTCGGGAGCAAATTGATTTAACGGATGCAAGCTATCTGCAACGAGTAGTTGCGCACGGCATAACCCGCATCAACGAACGAGAACATCGGAACATGCAACGGAAAATTTCGGATGGGACTTGGCACGCATTCGGAACTTGCAACTGGATGAGCCGTATGGCATTTATCCGGAAAACTTCGCTGCAGTTTGAGGAATCTCTCGGCTTCAGCGGCGGCGAAGACTGGCTCTTTTATCAAAATCTCCGGGCAGCCGGCGGGAGATCAACATCCGCCCCAAATGCAATCGTTGACGCTATCGTCACCCCTGATCGCCTATCCATCCGCTACCAATTCAATTGCTGGCGTGAAAGGGCCAAAGAACATTACCACCTGAAAAACAAGCGGAGCAACGGAATTATCCGCTCAATAACAACTAGTCTCATTTGGTTTGTGTCCGGGCTTGGGTACACTTTCAGGATTCCTTTCGGCGATAGTCAGGCTTTCGTCCGCTCAGCCCGGCGACTTGGAAAGGCCACCGGGCGTATGGAAGCCTTGCTGGGCCATACCAGCAACCTGTACCGCGATACTACCGGACGCTAGACCATGGACATAGCCATCGGGATAGACCCGCGAAAAGTTTTCCCAACGCAGGTAAGAGTAGCGGGCCCCTCATGATAGTTATGGACGCATTGGGGTTCATCGGAAAATTGCCTGCCCCCCCCCGCTGAGGTATTTGCTGGCCCGTTCTGCCTCTCTGCTATAATCGCGGCATGACCACGGCGAATTCGAAGACCGCGGCGCATCGGCGGGTGGACATAATCCTCAGTGTTGCGGTGCGCGCTCACGCATCCCACTTCTACAGCGTGCTAGCCGCGTTTGCGCCAGCAGCGACAACGCAATGACCACCCAAGCCTCGGGCTCCCAAGCCGGCGGCGGCAACGAATCCCTTTTCCCGGAAGAAGCGGAAAATCATCACGGGCCCGCATTGCTAAAAATAATCGGCTGATTTTCCCCGCAACTGAAAAAAAATGTCAAACTTAGAATCCTCCTCGATGGCTAGGGGCCTGCGACGCAGGTGGGACACCTGCCGCCAATCCTTTCTGGTCCGCCGCCGGAGAAAAAGATACTGGGCAGATACAGATCGGATTGTCCAAGCCATATTTAATGCCGACCCGAAAGTATGGGAAAAGCATAACTCGGGATTCTACGTTGATGTAGGGTGCTGGGACCCAGTGCGGAAGAATTCCACCTATGCGCTGTACCGAAAAGGCTGGCGTGGAGTCAATGTGGATATTGATCAAGCTAAGATTGATGTGTTCAATATCAGACGTCGCCATGATGTCAATATCGCGTCAGCCATAAGCGATCAAGTTGGTGTTGCAAGATACTACCAAAAGGGGACGTGGTCTGACCTTAATTCACTGGAAAAAGTTCCTATGAGTCAACGGCAGAAGTGGAGAGAAATTGAAGTTCCCACAAACACCCTAACTAATATTTTGGATTCGACCAGATACAAAAATCGCCAAATAGATTTTTTGAGTGTTGATGTTGAAGGCCATGAAGTTCCTGTCTTAAAGTCACTCGACTATGAGCGCTATTCGCCGAGAGTGATTTGTGTCGAAACTTGGCATACGCACATACAGGCCGTGTTACAGAGCGAACTGTATAAATTGCTCACGGACAGAGACTATGTTTTAACAAATTGGATAAGACTCAACCTGATTTTCCAGCATGAAATATGTGGCTTGATACGGGACCCAACTCCAAGGTGACCGATTTGTGGCACGACCTTCCCGCCTCGGAGCATGCCGAAGAGGTGGAACACGTTCTGCGCCAAGCCGATGTTCAGCGTTGTGATAGGCTATTTCATGGTGATTCGCTCCATCATTGAGCGGTTGATGGTCTCTCAATCGTAATGGATGGTTTCGTACGGACTTCGAGTAGCCGGCGGGCAGGGCGAACCATCCCCTCATACTGGATTTGTCTGTCCAAACAAGCGCAGTAGACTATGAACATCGCCATCGGCGTCATTACACGCAATCGACCTCAGTTACTAGCGAACGTGCTGGATTCGCTGGCCCAGCTTGAAGTCCCTGAACGCGGCTCTCTGCAATATATCGTGGTCGAGAACAATAGCCATCTAGGCATGAGGGAGGTGGTTCGAAAATCGCCGCTCGACCCGGCAAAAACCTACTTGGAACTTGAACCCCGGATTGGCATCCCGTTCGCGCGCAACAAGGTGCTGAAGATTGCTGCGCGGATCAAGTGCGATTTTCTGGCTTTTATTGACGATGACGAGCAAGCGCACCCAAACTGGGTCTCGGAATTGGTCAAAACGCAGCAGGCAACCGATGCCGACTTGGTGTGCGGCCCTGTCCAGGAGCGAATGGACTTAGCGGACGCAAGCTACCTGCAGCGAGTAGTTGCACACGGCATAACCCGTATCAACGAACGGGAATATCAGAAAATGCGACGGAAAATCTCGGATGGAACATGGCACGCATTCGGAACTTGCAACTGGATGGGCCGTATGACGTTTATCCGGAAAACTTCGCTACAGTTTGAGGAATCTCTCGGCTTCAGTGGCGGCGAGGACTGGCTTTTTTACCAAAATCTTCGGGCGGTTGGCGGGCGTTCAACAGTCGCACCGAATGCAATCGTTGATGCGGTCGTAACCCCTGACCGCTTGACCATCCGTTACCAATTCAATTCCCGGCGTGAAAGGGCCAAAGATCATTACCACCTGAAAGACAAGCGGAGCCAAGGAATTGTCCGCTCATTGGCCACTAGCTTATCCTGGTTTCTGTCCGGGCTTGGGTATGCTTTTAGAATTCCTTTCGGAAATAGTCGAGCTTTCGTTTGTACAGTCCGAAAATTTGGCAAGGCCGTCGGGCGCATTGAAGCTTTTCTGGGCCATACCAGCAACCTGTACCGCGATACTACCGGGCGCTAGACCATGGACATAACCATCGGGATATGCACGCGCAATCGGCCTCGGCTATTTGCAGACGCGATAGATTCGCTTACCTAGTTACACGCTCCTGATGGTATTTCACTGCGCCGCATCGTGATCGAAAATACCCAACGTCTGACTGATCGGGTGACGACCCGGGTGGTGTCGCGCACGGACGCGGTCGCGCTGCGGGGCTTCATCGCGGAGCACGCGGCGGCCGGTGCCACCATCTACACGGATGAAGCCACAGCCTACGCACGCAGGCCGTTCGCGCATCAAGCAGCCAGGCATTCGGCCGGCGAGTACGCACGGGAGCAGGCGTACACCAACAGGATTGAGACTTCTGGTCGACGCTGAAGCGGACGCAAAGGGCACGTATCGCCAGATGGGCGAGAAGCACTTGGATTTCTATCTGGGCGAGTTCTCGGGCAAGCACAACCTCCGCCGGCTGGACACCCTACAGGGGATGGGACACATTGCACGAGCGATAGTGGGCAAGCGTCTCCCGTATGAAGAATTGGCATCATGAGCGAGAAAACGGTGACGATTCCGCGCTCGCGCTACCAGCCGTCCAAGACGAAGTTGGAAGAGAACCTGCGAGTCGATTCAAACCCAGAAGAGATTGTCAAATCGCTCGTTCAGCCGATCAAGATCAAGCGATCCGATAAACCTAAGAAGATCCAATGGCTAATGCCGATTTTCGGCACTTAGATATATATACTTCCCTATCGATATGCGAATACAACGACCAGAATTCCAGCGCTTGCACCTACAACTTGACCGAGCCGAGAAAACGCCCCACGCAACAAACCCAAGCCTCACGCCTCCAGCCCCAACTCCCGGTACACTTCCAGGTACCGCTCCGTCATCTTCACCGGACTGAACTCCTCCGCCCGGTCCTGCGCGCCCCGGCTCAGCCTCCTCTGCCGCTCCGGATCTCGGGCCAGCCACGCCAGCGCGTCGGCCAGCGCCGCCGCATCGCCGGGCGGCACCAGCACGCCGCAGTCTTCGGTCACGACCTCCGGAATACCGCCGGTGCGGCTCGCCACCACCGGCGCGCCCGCGCGCAGCGCGTCCAGCAGCACGGAACCCAGACCCTCGCGCAGCGACGGCAGGACGAACGCGTCGAACGCCATCATCCACGACAGCGTGTCCTCCACCCAGCCAGCGAAATACACATTGGAAAGTCCCTGCGCCTGCATCCGCAGGGTTTCTTCCAGCCGCCCGCCGCCCAGCAACGCGAACTGGAACCCGGGTTCGGCGCCTTCCAGCCGGCGCGCCGCCTCCAGCAGCACATGCTGGCCCTTGGCTTCGTTGTCCATGGCCGCCGCGTGTCCGACCAAGAACTTGGCCTTGAACCGCCCCCGGACTTCATTCGCCGTCTTCCGGTCCGGCTTGCGCGGCACCCAAGCGTCCGGGATGCGCTCCAGAGAGACCTCCGTCCCCGCTTGGCGCTCGCGCACTTCCGCCGCGATGGCTTCGGACACCGTCACCACCGCACCAGCCCCACCGTATACCCGGCGCGTGAACCGGCTGGCCCGGGACACCGGCTCTCCCGCCTCGCGCGTCACCATGACGCGCCGAGTGATGAGGTAATTGCCGCGGCCGCGGGCCGCCGCCCACGCCACCTGCCCCGCATGCGCCTCGTGCGCGTGAATCAGGGACGCCTTCCGGCAGGCCCGGAGGGCCGACAGCCGGTCGTCCACCGGATACGCCGCCAAGCCGGGCAGCTCGTCCAGCCATCCGTCCAGCGTCCCGCCGCGCCGCATCACCAGTCGCTGCCGCAAGCCGCGGGCCGCGAGTTCCTGAATCAGAAGCGCGGTCTGCATCTCGCCGCCGCGCATCCTGGTCTCGCGCGCCAGATTGACATGGCAGACCGAGACCGGCTCCACCGGCGGCGGCGCTGCGACATGGGGATGGTCGCGCCTTACCAAGTCGCGCAACTCCTGAGGGATGGGCGCGAAGCGCAGGCCGCCGCCGCGCGGCCCGCTCGCGCGCGCCGGGGAGACAGGGCGAGCCCAAGCCAATCCCATCGGGCATTCCGCCCCGGAGCGGCCGCTGCGCTCCGATCTAACTCAGTCGTGCCGGATGTACGCGAAACGCGGGTCGTCCGGCGTGCCCTCCAGCGCCGAGCCCTCGGGCGGCCGCCACATGGCGGCCTCCTCGATCCGCTTCGCCAGTTCGAAGTCGCGGTTGGTGACGCCCTTGGCCGAATGGGTGGTCAGCTTGACGATGACGAACGCGTACGACACCGTCAGGTCCGGATGGTGCCACGCCTGCTCCGCCAAGTGCCCGACGGTGGTCACCAGCATCAGCGTGGCCTTCCAGCCGGAGGTGCGGTATTTGCGCCGGATCCAGCCGCCCTCGAAGTACCATTCCGGCAACTCGTCCTTCAGGCGCGCTTCGATCTCCTCGTCGCTGTAGGTGTCGTCCTTGGTCTTTTTCGTCCAGCTCATGGTCGCTTCTCCTCCGGCATTCCGATTGTAGTCCATCCAGCCGCGGGAGGCCCCGGCTCCGCCGGCCACCTGGCCTCTTGGCGCCAATTTGCGCGCGACGAGCGGAAACTTTGGATATCACTAAATATCAGTCTATTCTGTCGTTTCATGTGCTTCTGTGAGCGAAATCGAGCGCAAGAGCGCATGGCTGCGCGACAGGATGCCCGCATGGCGGGTCGCGGCTTTTCCCGGCCCGCCGGAAAGGAAGCCGAGAAATTGACCTCACCGCCCAACCAAAGAATCCGGATAGACAAGAAAACCGTTATAAATCAGTTATTTTCAGCGCAGATCTGCCTTTGGAATCCCGGCAAAAGGCATTGGAATCCGAGGCTGAAATAGAAATATCGGTAATATATTTTACCTATATTTGTATAAATCGGTAATATGGTTTTCTGATTATGGTATAATGCGGCAACGAAAACGGCCGATTCCCCCGATGTCGAAGCTGCTGCAGGAAATCATCCTGAATTTTCAGGAGACCGACCCGGAACCCGGGGTGCCCCGCCGCATCCGGGTGACGCCCGTGCCCGGAAAGGCCACGGTCTGCATCGGGGTGCGCCGCAGCGGCAAGTCGACGTTCCTGTTCCAGTGCATGCGGCGGTTGCGGGAGGCGGGCGCGCCGCGCGAAAACTTCCTCTACCTGAACTTCTTCGACGACCGCCTGCGCTCGCTGCGGGCCGACGGGCTGAACCTCGTCATCGAAGCCTACTTCACGCTCTACCCGGCCAAGAAGAACGCCGAGAAGATCTACTGCTTCTTCGACGAGATCCAAGTCGTGCCCGGCTGGGAGGCTTTCGTCGACCGCCTGCTGCGCACCGAGCGGTGCGAGGTCTATCTGGCCGGCTCGTCCGCGCAGCTGCTGAGCCGGGAGCTCGCCACCGAGATGCGCGGCCGCTCGCTGGCCTGGGAGATCTTCCCGTTCTCGTTCCGGGAGTTTCTGGACCTGCGCGGCATCGACAGCGCCGGCGGCCTGTCGACGCGCCGGCGCCTCGCCGTGCAGAATGCGTTCGCGGATTACTGGGAGGCCGGGGGCTTCCCCGAAGTCGCCGGCTTCGAGCCGGCGCTGCGCCTCCGCACGCATCAGGAATACTTCGGCGCCATCCTGTTCCGGGACCTGATCGAGCGGCACGACGTCGCCCATCCGACGGCCGTGCTCGACCTCGCGCACCTGCTGGTCAGCAATCCGGCGGCTTCCCATTCCGTCAATCGGCTGACCGCATTCCTCAAATCGCAGGGACACCGGGCGCACAAGGCGGCCGTGGCCGATTACCTGCGGTGGCTCGAGGACGCCTACGCGCTGTTCTCCGTGCGCCTGTTCGACGCCTCGCGGGCGCGCGCCAACGCCAACCCCAAGAAAATCTACTGCATCGACCATGCGCTGGCGGCCTCGGTCGGCGCCCGCATTCTGAGCAACGCCGGCCATCTGCTGGAGAACCTGGTGTTCGGCGCGCTGCGGCGGCGAACGCCGGAGGTGCACTACTACCGCACCCGGCGCGGCCGGGAGGTGGATTTCATCGCGCAGCATCCGGACCGCTCCCGGCAGCTGGTGCAGGTGTGCGAGACGCTGTCCGGACCGCGCGCCCGCGCGCGGGAAATCGCCGCGCTGACCGAGGCCATGGCCGAGTTGCGGCTGCGCGAAGGCGTCATCGTCACCCGCTCCGAAGAAGAGGAGATCCCGGTCGGCCCGGGCGCCATCCGGGTCGTGGCGGCTTGGCGGTTCCTGCTGGAGGCGGACGGCGAATCCGAGCCGCGCTAGCGGAACAGCCGCCGCCCTGCCGCTCTCCGCCGAATTCCTCGCCGGGCAGTGCCTGCTGCCTGTCCGCCTTAACGCGGCGGCGGTGGCGCTGGCCAACCACACCGCGCGGCGGGCCTGGGCGCTGCTGACCTCGGGCGAGGAGTACCGGCCGGCCGGCGCGCCGGCGGCCTAGGACGGAACCGATTCACGACGGCGCTGCCGTCACCGGCTGCAGGAGCAAAATCGAACGCGATGGCGAACAGGCTGAACCGACACCCCGCAAACCTAACCAGCCCATGGGCCTTCGAGGCCGTTCGGATGATGAGGACGGGGTGTGCGAATTTCATCGGGGCCCGGGGGCGGAAGCTCCCGCACAGAGGCCGGATACATGGATGCAGTCACCTTCCCGCCATGCCGACGATCAGGCGCTTGCAGAATCGGGGCGAACCATACATGTTTCACAACCCGTTGTTTTATTTTATTTTTTTGCGTTCGGATACTGTTGCCGGAACGCCGCTGAACGCCCGAAGATGGCCGTCAAGCGTCCGCCAGCCGCACCCGCGCCACCCGCCGCTTCCCCACCTGCAGCACCGCGCTGGCGCCGGGCTCGAGTTCCCGCGCGGGATCGCGGACCCGCTCCCGGTCGACGCGCACCGCGCCGGCGGCGATCATGCGCCGCGCCTCCGAGGTCGAGGCGCACAGTCCGGCCTGCTGCAGGACGTTCGGCAGCGCGCGCGCCGCGCCCGCCGGCAGCGCCACCTCCGCCAGTTCCGCCGGCAGCTCGCGGTCGCGGAAGCGCGCCGTAAAGTCCGCCCGCGCGCGCTCGGCCGCCGCCGCGCCGTGGAAGCGCGCCGTCAGCTCGTCCGCCAGCTCCATCTTCGCGTCGCGGGGATTGCCGCCCGCCGCCGTCCGCGCCCGCAGCGCCGCCAGCTCCGCCTCCGGGCGCAGGCTCAGCAGCTCGAAGTAGCGCCACATGGCCTCGTCCGACAGCGACATCAGCTTGCCGTAGATCTCCGCCGGCGGCTCCTGGATGCCGATGGCGTTGCCGTGGGTCTTCGACATCTTGCGCGCGCCGTCGGTGCCCGCCAGCAGCGGCATGGTCAGCACCGCCTGCGGCGCCTGCCCGCGGCGCTTCTGCAGTTCGCGCCCGACCAGCAGGTTGAACAGCTGGTCGGTGCCGCCGAGCTCCACGTCCGCCTCCAGCGCCACCGAATCGTAGCCCTGGATCAGGGGGTACAGGAACTCATGCACCGCGATCGGCCGGTGCGCCGCGTAGCGCCGCGCGAAGTCGTCCCGCTCCAGCATGCGCGCCACGGTCATTTCCGAAGCCAGCCGCAGCAGCGCCTCCGGGGCGAGCGCGTCCAGCCACTCGGAGTTGCAGCGCACCTCGGTGCGCTCCGGGTCGAGGATCCGGAACGCCTGCTCCTCGTAGGTCCTGCGGTTCGCCGCCAGTTCGTCCGCGTCCAGGATCGGCCGCGTCGCGTCGCGCCCGGACGGGTCGCCGATGCGCCCGGTGAAATCGCCGATCAGGAACACCACCCGGTGCCCCAGGTCCTGGAACTGGCGCAGCTTGTGCATCAGCACCGTATGGCCGAGATGCAGGTCCGGCGCGGTCGGGTCGAAGCCCGCCTTGACGCGCAGCGGCCGCCCGCCGCGCAGCCGCTCCTCCAGCTCCTCGCGGTGGATAACCTGTTCGGCGCCCCGGAGCAGGATGGCGAGCTGCTCGTTCATAACCGGGGAGGAAGCGGTGGAAAACCGGCGGAAAGCCGGCGGACGGCGGCGGCGGGCCGCTCCGCTCGGCGGGTGACTTGACGAAGATTCAACAAGTTGGTAAGGTTCCGGCGCTTCCTCGCGCAAAGGATCCGATCGCGGCATGAACCCTCAGCGGTCCGCCCGTCGCCGGCCGGTCACGTCCCGGCGGCGGCGACTCGCCTCGCTGGGCCTGGCCGCCGCGTTCGCGGCGGGCATACTGTACCTTATCCCCGGCCCGGGCGCTTCGCGCACGGGCCCGCCGGCGGCCGCCGCCCCGGCGGCGCCCCCCGCCCTGCCCGCGGCCGTCCCCGCGGCCGTCCCCGCGCCGGCTCCGGACGCGCCCGCCGCCGCGCTGCCGCCCCGCCCGCCCGCGCCGCGCTGGGACGCGCGGGTCGAGGTGCGGCCCGGCGACACGCTGACCGACATCCTGCGGCGCGAGGGCCTGCTCGACGACGCGCACGCGCTGATCGGGCTGGGCGCGCCGGCCCGGGCGCTGTTCGACCTGCGCCCGGGCCAGATCCTGCACCTGCAGCGCGGCGCGGCCGGGCTCGAGCGCCTGATGCACCGGCCGAGCGCGGCCGAGGAGCTGCACTTCCGGCGCACCGCGGACGGCTACGCCAGCTGGCGCGTGTCGCTGCCGACGGAGACCCGCCGCCGGCTGTACCACGGCGCCATCGACCGGCACCTGTTCGGCGCGGGCCAGGCGGCCGGGCTGTCCGACACGCAGATCATGGCGCTGGCCGACCTGTTCGGCTGGGACATCGACTTCGCGCTGGAGATCCGCGCCGGCGACCGCTTCCGGGTGCTGCTCGAGGAGCGCTGGCTCGACGGCCGCCGGATCGGCGGCGGCCCGATCCTGGCCGCCGAGTTCGTCAACCGCGGGCGCGCGTTCCGCGCCGTGCGCCACGTCGACGCCGCCGGGCGCGCCGACTACTACACCCCGGAGGGGCGGCCGCTGCGCAAGCAGTTCCGGCGCGCGCCGGTCGCGTTCACCCGCATCAGCTCGCGCTTCTCCAAGCGCCGGCTGCACCCGATCTACAAGGTCTACCGCCCGCACCGCGGGGTCGACTACGCGGCGCCGACCGGCACGCCGGTGCTGGCGACCGCCGACGGCGCGGTCGTCTTCCGCGGCCGCAAGGGCGGCTACGGCCGCACCGTCATCCTGCGCCACGGCGACCGCTTCACCACCCTCTACGCGCACCTGTCGCGCTACGCCCGCGGCCTGCGGGTCGGGCGGAAAGTGCGCCAGGGCCAGCGCATCGGCGCGGTCGGCATGAGCGGCGCCGCCACCGGCCCGCACCTGCACTACGAATTCCGGGTGCGCGGGGTGCACCGCGACCCGCTGACCGTGAAGCTGCCGCCCGCGGCGCCGCTGCCGGCGGCCGAGCGCGGGCGCTTCGAGGCGGGCCTGGGCGCGCTGCTGGCGGAACTCGAGCACGGGCCGCGCACCGCGCGGGCCGGCGGCGGCTGAACGCCCGCGCGGCGGGGCCGCCCGCCGCGGGTCAGGGCGAGAACGAAGAGCCGCAGCCGCAGGTGGTGGTGGCGTTGGGATTGCGGATCACGAACTGGGCGCCTTCCAGGCCCTCGGTGTAGTCGATCTCCGCGCCCACCAGGTACTGGAAGCTCATCGGGTCGATCAGCAGGGTGACGCCCACGTTCTCGACCTGGGTGTCGCCGTCCTGGATCTTCTCGTCGAAAGTGAAGCCGTACTGGAAGCCGGAGCAGCCGCCGCCGCTGACGAACACGCGCAACTTGAGCGCGTCGTTCTTCTCCTCTTCGATCAGCTGCTTCACCTTGCGCGCCGCCGCGTCGGTGAAGATCAGCGGGGGCGGGGCCTCGCCGGCCGGGGCCTCGGTTGCCGTTGCCGTGTCGCTCATGGGGTCGCTTCCGGGTATTTCAGCGGGCTCTGATATTACCACCGCCGGCGCGCGCTGGCAACCTCCCGCCCGCACCGCCGATCGAACCGGCCCCGGCTAGAAGCGCAATTCGCCGGTCACCATCAGGCTGCGCTCGGCGCCGCCCGACGGCGGGTCGCGCACTTCCAGCTCCAGCCCCAGGTTGGCCGACGCGTCCAACGCCACCGCGCCCTTCAGGCGGCAGGCCGCGCCCGCGTCCTCGACCGCCTCGCCGCCCAGCGTCAGCCTCAGCAGGCCCCGGCTCCACGGCGACTTCAGCCCGTAACCAAATTCCGCCTCCAGGCGGCCGCCCGGGTCGGCCTCGTCCGCCGCGCCGTTCAACCCCGGCGCGCCCTGCTCCCACAGCGCCTCCGCGCCGCTCTGCGCAGTACCCCACGACGGCGCCAGCCGGAACGAGAAGCCGCGCCCGTCCGCGCCCGGCGCGTACGCCAGCGCCAAGTCCGCGCCCCACTCGTCGTAGTCCGAATTCGCCGCCAGAACCCGCGCCCCGCCCGACGCCGTCAGCCGGCCCGCGGCGTACTCCGCGCCGCCGCCCAGCTCCACTCCCGCGCCGGTCTCGCCGTCGCCGCCGTCGTGCCGCAGCCCCAGCTCGAACCGCGGCGACAGCCGCGCCCCCGACGCCAGCACGCGGTCCCGACGCGCCTCCAGCGCCAGCCGCAGGCGGCTCACGTCCGCCGTGTAGGCCTGGATGCGGCCGCCGTTGCCGTCCACCTCGAAACTCGAATACAGCGCCTCGCCGCGCAGCGACACCCGCAGCCCGCTCGCCGTCTCATGCAGCGGCTTGCGCGCCCCGGCCGCCGCCAGCCACATGTCCGCGTCCGATTCCTCCCGCGTCCCGCCAGAAGCGATCTCCAGGTCGCCGCTGCCCCCGCCCGCCGAAGCCCACAACTCCAAGCCGCCCGGCGTCGTCCAGCCCAGATACGGCTGCGCGCTGGTCATCTCCAGCTCCCACTCGCCTTCGCGGCCCTCGTGCCGGTAGTCGAACTTGGCCTCCGACCACGAGGCTGCGAGGCCCACGCGCAGGCCGTTCGCCAGTTTCCGGTCCAGCCCCAGGTGCGCGCTGACGACGTCGCCGTCCCACGACACGCCCCGCGCCTCGCCGTCCAGGTCGCGGTAGTCCCCGCTCCCCCACACGGCGACGCCGCCTCCGGAACCGCCGCCGGCCGCGTTCAGCGGCAACGCGAACGACGACCCCGCCAGCGCTTTCTTCCAGTCCAGCGAGTCATCCTGAATCGACGGGCCGTGCTCCGCCAGCAGGCTCGGCAACGACGCCATCTCCGGCGCCCCCGCCGCGTCCGCGCTCTCCAGCCGCCGCCGCACCGCGCTCGTCCGGCTATCCGCCATCGCCCGCGCCGCCTCCGGCAGCAGCACCGCCGTCACCGCCTCCGTCCCGTCGTCGTCGCGGATGGTCAGCGTCACCGCCGCCGGCTGCTCGATGCCGTGCGCGTTCTCCGCCCGGCCCGACACCGCCACCTCCCGGTCCGGCTCCTGCTCCTCATTGTCCTCCGCCGTCAGCGTCACCGCATCCGCGCTTTCCGTCGCCCCCGCCGGGATCGAGAGGACGTTGTCCGCGCCCACCGTCGCCCCGGCCGCGGCCGACACCGCCACCGTCGTCGCCATGCTCGAGGGATGGCTCAGCGCCGCCGTCACCCGCGCCTCGTTGTCCGGCGCGCTCTCGTCGATCGCCGCTGGCGTCAAGATCAGCGACGCCCGCGGCGCCGCGTCGTCGTCCGCGATCGTCAGCGTCAAGGAGTCCGGATCCATCGCCCCCTGGCCGCCGCTCGCCGAGCCCGACACCGTCACCTGCCGGGTCTCCGGGCCGTCCACGTCGTCGTCCACCGCGGTGATGGTCACGGTCCCCGCGCTGTTCCGCGACCCCGCCGCCACCGTCAGCGTCCGGTTCTCGCTCAGCCGGAAGTGCGACGACGACGCGCCCGTCCCCGCCGCCGCCGACACCGTGATCGTCGTCGCCGCCCCCACCGCGCGGCCCAGGCGCGCCGTCACCGTCGCCGATTCGCCCTCCGCGAGCCGCGCGGCCGAAGTCGACAGCGTCACCGTCACCGCGTCGTCGTCCGCGTTCGTGCCCGACACCTCCACGTCGTCCAGGCCGTCGTAGTCGCTGTCGCCCGTGCTGCTCGGATCCAGCGTGATCGTGTAGTCCTGCGAGCCGTCCGGGTCGTCGTCGTCCACGCCCGTCACCGTCACCGTCCGCGGATCGCTCCACAGGAACACCGGGTCGGCGGGGTCGCTGTTGTCCGCCGCCGCTCCGAACCGCAGGCTCGCCGGCGACACCGTCGCCTCGTCCGCGTCGCTGCTGCTGACGGCGACCGTCACGACCGCCGACGGCAGCGTCCCCAGCTGCACCGTGAAATCGTCCGTCCGCCCGGCGCCCGCCTCCGCGGTCGCCACCGTGGTCTTCGACAACTCCAGCCCCACCGTGTCGTCGTCCGTGATCGTCAGCGTCACGGACGCCGGACTCATCGCGTACCCGCTCGGGGGCGTCGCCGCCACCGTCACCGACTTGTCCGCCGCGTCCGCATCGTTGTCGACCGCCGTGATCGTCTGCGTGCCGCTGCTGGCCCCGGCCGCGATCGTCAGCGTCGTCGAGCTCAGCGTGTAATCGCCCGCCACCGCCGGACTCACCGGCGTCGCCGCCAGCGTGATCATCACCGCCGACGCCGCGTTCGCCGCCAGCGACGCCGTCACCGTCGCCACGCCGCCGTCCTCCGAAATCGAGCTCGGCGACACCGACAGCCCCACGTCGTTGTCGGCGACGGTCACCGACACCGTGGTCGTGGAAAGCGCGTGGTAGGCGGCATCGCCGCCGGGCGGCGGACTGCTCGGATCCAGCCGCACCCGGCACGTCTGGTCGCCGTCCAGCAGGGCGTCGTCCACGCTCCGCACATTCACCGTCCACGCGTTGTTCCACAACGTCGTCTGGGCGTTCACGTCCTCAGTGCCGCCCGAGGGCAGGAACGTTATCGTCCCGCCGTCGTAGTCCGCGCTGCTGTCCACCTCCACCTCGCACTCGTCGGCGTCGGCGCTCGACACCGCCACCGTCACCGAATCCCCCTGCGGCTCGGAGCTCAGCTGCACCGTGAGCCCCACCGAGGCTGCGACGCCCTCCGTCACCACGACGCCGGCACCCTCGTCCGCCGTCACTCCCACTCTCTCGGTCTCCGTGATCGTCAGCTGGACGCTACTTATACTAGGAGCTGTTTCCGCAACATCGTACCAGAAAGTTCCCGGCACAAAGTTGTTCGCCCCCACCGCTGTCGCCGTCACCGAGATCGTTCGCGAGGCGCCCTGCGCCACATTGTCGTCCGGGATCGTGATCGTCACCGATCCGGTGAACGTGTGCCCGTGGGCGTACCCCCCGCTCCGCGGCGAAATCGTTATCCGCCGATTGGCCTGAGTGGTGGACAGGCTGGCGCCGGCGCTGGTGCTGCTGAGGCCGATCTCTATCGCCCCCGTTCTGCCGCTGCCGGTTTGGATATTAAGACAGCCGCTGGCGGCGGCGGCGCATTTGATCTGCACGGTTACGTTCGTCCCCTCCGCGACCGTGCTCGCAGAAAGTGCAATCTCGAAGTGTTGATGTATATTGCCAGTGGTGTGCGCCCCCGCCGGACCCGCCGCGAGCAGCAACGGCAGGGCCAGCAGCGCCGCCGCCAGCCCGCGCGCGGGACGCGCGCCGGTCATCGGTCCGGCCGGAACGGCCGCTGGTTGCGGAGACGCGCCGGACGCCCGGCGCGCGGAAAGGCTTTTAGTCCCCCCCCCCCGTATTAAGCGGGCGGCGGGCGAAACAGGCCGGAATCATTCCCTGAAGCATCAGCGCATGCGCGACGAGGCGCAAGCCGCGGCGTCGCCGCGTTCGGCCCGGATTATACACTTGGCGGCATATTGTCAAGCGCCGCGGGATGCCGGCTTTCCCGGGGCCGGGCGGCTTCAGTCCGCCCCGCCGCCGCGGGCCGCCAGCAGCGCCTCGCGCCAGGCGAATTCCCGCCGCGCCGCGGCGGCGCGCGGGCCGCGGCCGCGGACCTCCGCCGCGACGCGCAGCGGCTCGAACGCCGCCGGCAGCCGGAACGCGCCCTCCAGCGCGGCGAAGTAGCGGAACGAGAACGCGCGCTCCTGCGCCGGCGCCAGCGCCGACAGGAGCAGCCGCGCGTCGCGCCCGCCCTGCCGGCCGTGCAGCGCCAGCTCGTACTCCCCCTCGAGCGGCTCGGCGTGCCGGGAGCGGTACAGCACCAGGCGGTAGCGCCAGTCGCTGAGGTCCGCGCCCGGCTCCACGGCCAGCGCGAAGATGCCGAGCTCCGTCGGTCGGTCCGGGCGCACGATCTTGCGGTACAGGTCCAGCTCCCGCCCCAGGCCGCGCAGTTCGGCCTCCCGCGCGCGCAGCAGCTCGCGCAGGTGGCGCAGGGTCTGCCCGTCGACCTGGGCGCGCCGCTCCGCCATCGCCCGGTCCGCCATCAGGCGGCCGTTGCGGCGCAGCGCCTCGCGCAGGTCCTCCTCGCGCCGCTCGGCGGCCCGCTCCAGCGCCTGCGCGCGCGCGCGCAGGTCGGCCGTGGCCAGGTGGTGCGCGGCGAAGCCGGCGAGCGCCGCCGCCGCCAGCGCGCCCAGCGTCCAGCGCCGGCGGAAGCGCGGCCCCGGCGGCACGGCTCAGGCCGGCAGCGCCGCCTGCGCGAGCCCCGCGCGCTCGTCCAGGCCGAACATCAGGTTCAGGTTCTGCACCGCCTGCCCGGCCGCGCCCTTGACCAGGTTGTCGAGCGCCGCCAGCACGATCAGCGGCTGCCCGGGCGGCCCCGGGTGCAGCGCGACGCGGCAGTGGTTCGAGCCGCGCACGTCCTTGGTCTGCGGCAGCGAGCCCGGCGGCAGCGCCTCGACGAAGGGCTCGTCCGCGTAGCGCGCCGCGTAGGCCGCCTGCAGCTCCTCCGCCCCCCGGCCGTCGGTCCAGGCGTACAGCGTCGCCAGGATGCCGCGCGCCATCGGCGCCACGTGCGGCGTGAACGTCAGGTTCACCGCGCGGCCCGCGGCCGCGTCCAGGATCCGGCGCATCTCCGGCAGGTGGCGGTGGCGGTGCACGCCGTAGGCGCGGAAGTTCTCCACCGCCTCGCCCAGCAGCAGCGGCGCGCTGGCCTGGCGCCCGGCGCCGCTGACGCCGGAAACCGCGTCCGCCACCAGCCTCTCGGGGTCCGCCGCCCCCGCCTCCAGCAGCGGCAGCAGGCCGAGCGCGACCGCGGTCGGGTAGCAGCCGGGATTGGCCACCAGGCGGGCCCCCGCGAGGCGCGCGCGATGCAGTTCCGGCAGGCCGTAGACCGCCTCCGCCAGCAGTTCCGGGCAGGCGTGCGGCTCGCCGTAGCATTCCTCCCAGACCGCCGGGTCGGCGAGCCGGAAGTCCGCCGCCAAGTCGAGCACCCGCCGCCCCCGCTCCAGCAGGCGCGGCGCCTGGCGCATGGCGGTGCCGCTCGGCGCGGCGAACAGCACCGCGTCGCAGTCCGCCTCGTACAGCTCCGCGTGCGGCACGTAGGCCAGCTCCGCCGCCGGGCGCAGGTGCGGGTGGACCTCCGCCACCGCCCGGCCGGCCTCCCGGTCCGAGCTGACCGCGGCCAGCTCGACCTCGGGGTGCGCGTCCAGCAGGCGCAGCAGCTCGATGCCGGTGTAACCGGCGGCGCCGGCCACCGCGGCGCGGATCACGGCGCCCCGGCGCCGGGCAGGCGGGCGGGAATCATGCCGCCATTGTACTTGGGGACGGCGGTATACTTGCGGCATGCTCTGGCTCAAGGCCCTGCACCTGATCTTCATGGTCACCTGGTTCGCCGGCCTGTTCTACCTGCCGCGCCTGTTCGTCTACCACAGCCTGTGCGAGGACGAGGCCGGCGTCCGGCGCTTCCGCGTCATGGAGCGCAAGCTGCTGTGGGGCATCGCCGTCCCGGGCGGCGCGCTGACCGTGCTCTTCGGCCTGTGGCTGCTGCTCGCCCACTTCCCGGGGCTGCTGGCGCAGGGCTGGATGCAGGCCAAGCTGCTGCTGGTCGCCGGCCTCGCCGGCTACCACTTGTGGTGCGCCCTGCTGACGCGCCGCATGGCGCGCGGCGCGCCGCCGCGCGGGCACGTCTGGTTCCGCTGGTTCAACGAGATCCCGGTGCTGTTCCTGGTCGGCATCACGCTGCTGGCGGTGCTGCGCCCGGCGTTCTGAGGCGCACGCCGTGGCCGGCACCGCCCTCTACGATCTCGACCACACGCTGATCGGCTGCGACAGCGACCACGAGTGGGGCGCGTTCCTGGCCGACGAAGGCGCCGTCGACGCCGCCGACCACCGCCGGCGCAACCAGGCCTTCTACGACGACTACCGCGCCGGCGCGCTGGACGCGCGCGCCTACCTCGACTTCGCGCTGGAGCCGCTCGCGGCGCTGGAGCCCGCGCGGCTCGCGGAGCTGCGCGCGCGCTTCCTCGCCACCCGCATCCGCGGCGCGCTGCGGCCGAAGGCGCAGCGGCTGCTCGCCGCCGACCGCGCCGCCGGGCGCCGCCAGATCGTCGTCACCTCCACCAACGCCTTCCTCGCCGCGCCCATCGCCGAGCTGCTCGGGGTGCCGACCCTGATCGCGCCGACGCCGGAGATGCGCGGCGGGCGCTGCACCGGCCGGCTCGCGGACGGCCCCTGCTTCGGCGCCGACAAGCCGCGCCGGGTGCGGGAATGGGCGGCGCGCGCGGGCGTGGCGCTCGGCGAGACCTGGGGCTACAGCGATTCCTTCAACGACCTGCCGCTGCTGGAGTTCGTCGACCACCCGGCGGCGGTCGACCCGGATCCGGCGCTGCGCAGCTGCGCCGAGCGGCGCGGCTGGCCGGTGCTCAGCCTCAGCGCCTGAGTCAGTCCGGCGCGTAGCCGAACTCCTCGCGGAAGCGCGCGTACAGGGCGTCCCGGCCGAGGACGTGGTGCTGGCAGCCCTCGTGCGCGACCGCGGCCGCGCCGAGCAGCGCGCCGAAGCGGCCGCAGGTCTCCCAGTCCATGCCGCGCAGCATGCCGAACAGCAGCCCGGCGCGGTAGGCGTCGCCGCAGCCGGTCGGATCCGCCTCGCGCGCCGCGCGCGCCGCGGGGATCTGCAGCGGCTCCTGCCCGGCGCGGTGGATCGTCGAGCCGCGCGCGCCGCGGGTGACGATCACCGCCTCGAGCCGCTCCGCCAGCCGCGCCAGGTCGAGGCCGCTCTTCTCCAGCAGCAGCTGGCACTCGTACTCGTTGCATGCCGCCCAGGCCGCCTGCTCGACGAAGCGCAGGAACTCGTCGCGCCCGAACATGGTGACCCCCTGCCCCGGGTCGAACAGGAACGGGATGTCCGCCGCCGCCATCTGCTCGGCGTGCGCGGTCATGCCGGCGCGGCTCTCGGGCGAGATCATGCCGATGCGCACGCCGGCGTCGGCCGGCACCGCCTGCTCGTGGCAGCGCTCCATGGCGCCGGGGTGGAAGGCCGAGAGCTGGTTGCCGTCCAGGTCGGTGGTAATGAAGGCCTGCGAGGTGTAGGCGTCCGGCACCGCGCGCAGGAAGCGCTGCGGCACGCCCTGGTGCTCCAGCCAGTCGCGGTAGGCGGCGAAGTCGCGGCCGACCATGGCCATGGGGTAGCCGGTCTCGCCGAGGCCCGCCAGGCCGTAGGCCACGTTGCCGGCGCAGCCGCCGAACTCGCGGCGCAGCTGCGGCGCGAGGAACGAGACATTGAGGGTGGCGAGCTCGTCCGGCAGGATGTGCTCGGCGAAGCGCCCCTCGAAGCGCATGATGGTGTCGTAGGCCATGGAGCCGCAGATCAGGACGGACATGGAATGCAGTGGCAACGGAAAGCGCGCGTATTATAAGGGGGCTATATACGTATGCGACAATCCGCGCGATTGCGGAAAACCCTTACAGAACAAGGTTTTCAAGAGTCGCCCAGGCGCGCGAATTGCGAGAACCGCCGACCGGCCGAAGAAGACTTGACATTTCGCCCCCCCCCCCCTGTATAATGCGGAGCACTGCAGCATTGGAGCGGACGGCGCGGGAAACATGCGGATGAGCGGTCGATTCGCCAGAGCGGGTCTGCTCGCGATCGCGCTGCTGGCCGGCGACGCGCAAGCCGTCGTGCTGGAGGATGCCCCAGCGCAGGCCCCGGCAGCAGACCGCCGCGCCCAGGCAGGCGCGGCCGTTCCCGCCCCGCAAGCCTCGGCGCCGCCCCCGCCGCCGCGAATCGCATCCCGGTACATCGCTCCGCCCGCGACCGGGCAGGTTCCGCAAGCGGCGATCGTCCGGCTGGCACAGCTCCCGGCAGCAGACCGCCGCACCCGAGCAGGCGCGGCCGTTCCCGCCCCGCAAGTTCCGGCGCCGCCCCCGCCGCCGCGAATCGCATCCCGGTACATCGCTCCGCCCGCGACTAGGGAAGCCCCGCAGGCGGCGGTCGTCCGGCCGGCGCAGGCCCCGGCGCCAGACCGCCGCGCCCAAAGCGCCGGGAGCGCGGACATTCCCGCTCCGCAAGTTCCGGAATCGCGGCCCGCGGCCCCCGCGCCGGATGCGCCGGAACGCCCGCAAACGGCGCCGGACAAGTCCCGGGAAGCGGCTTCGCCGCCGCCGCCGCGGATCGCGTCCCGGTACATCACTCCGCCCGCGACCGGGCAGGCCCCGCAAGCCACGGTCGTCCGGCTGGCGCAGGCCCCGGAACCGGCGGCGGCGGCGCAGGCCGAAGCGGAACCCGCTCTGGCCGAACAGAATGCGGCCGCCCGCGAGGCGTACCGGAGCGCGTCCCGCGCCGTGGGCGCGCTGGTCGACCGGATGCGGCAGGCGCAGGCGGAAGTCGACCGGCTGCGGAAGGGCCGCGACCGGCAAGCCCTTCGGGACGCCCGCGCCCGGGCGCGGGCCGTCCGCGCCGAACTGTTGCAGGCCCGCGCCGCGCGGGATGCGGCCAAGCGCGAACGCGACCGCGTCATCCTGCTGGCGGCGGCAGCGGCGGAACAACTGAAGTCCGCCGACGAGATCAAGGCCCTGTTCGCTTCCGCTTCCGGCCGCGCCGAACTCGCGTCCCGGTTGCGGCAATACCCGAAAATAGGGGAGTGGAACGCAGTCACGGTGCGGAACGTGACGGATGCCGGAATGCTGGTCGGCGTCATGGAACACGCCGGCTTCGGCGTTCGCTACGCGCCGTCCGGCATCGCCGAAGACCCGCACTATGCCGGGCTTCAGTCCGGCGCCCGCCCATTGAAAGGCCGATGGGAGGGCTTGGTTACCGGCTACTACGCCGGCGCCGGCGACGGATCCGCCAAGCACATCGGGACCGGCAACGCGCTGCTGGAGTTCAATATGGGCCTCAGCTCCGACGAAGTCGCCGGCGTGTTCGTTTTCGAAGACGGCTTTCCGGTGCGGGAAGCGTTGCTGGTCTTTGCCCCGATAAACAGCGCCGGCGAATTTTCCGGCACGGACTGGGATTTCCTCCTTGTGCCCCGCGACGAGATCTCCCACCTCGCCAACGCGCGCTTCAACCCCAGCGGCTTCAACCCCGGCGCGATCCGCCCCTACTTCATCCCCAGCACGACCCGCGACGACCTCTTCTTCACGAAGTTCCCCCTCACGACGACCTGGGACAGGGTGCGGGTGAACGGACGGATGAAAGGCGCGGTGTTCGGCCCCGAGCGCGAGGAGATCGCCGGTCTGCTGCTCGCCAAGAAATTCGTGAATGAAAACTTGGACGGAAATCTGCGTGCGGCGTTCGGCGCAAAGGAAACTCAGCCTTCCGTGCCGACGCCGGAAGAGTAGTCTGCAACGAAAGTCGGGCGCCGCCCCGAGAAGTCATCAGAGGACATGATCAGGAAAAGGCGGCCATAGGCGATTCCGAACAGGAATTTCGCACTCCCGCCGAACGTGCGGAATGGAGTTCGACGCCGCCGAGACGCAAACCGCTCAAAAAATCACCGCAAGGTTCCGGGAGCGGAGAGCATCGGAGATCTCCGGCCTCGGGCGGCCCCGCTCAGCCCTCCTCGAACAGCGCCTGCAGCTCCTCCGGCGGGCGGCAGCCGCGGATCACCCCGCCGTCGGCGCGGAAGATGCTCGGCGTCGAGGCGATGCCGATGCCCTCCGCCAGCTCCATGTGCTCGACCACCGGGTTGGGACAGGTGCGGGGCTCCAGCGGCTCCAGGCGCTTGGCGCGGGTCAGCGCGTCCGGCCGGTCCGGCGCGCGCCAGACGCCGGCCGCCTTGTCGCAACTCGGCGTGCTCTGGCCGGTGCGCGGGAAGAACAGGCAGCGCGCCTTGCGCTGCCCGCTGCTGTTCACCCGCAGTCGGCAGTTGGAGGATATGGATACGGAGCACTTGCGATAATCCGCGCGTTTGCGGAGAATCTCTGTAGAGCAAGGCTTTCAAGGGGCGCCCGAGCGCGCGAATTGATCGAACCGCAAACCGGCCGAAGAAGACTTGACATTTCGCCCCCCCCCCCCGTATAATCGGGAGCATGATGCAACTTGGAGCGGACGGCGCGGGAAACATGCGGATGAGCGGTCGATTCGCCAGAGCGGGTCTGCTCGCGATCGCGCTGCTGGCCGGCGACGCGCAAGCCGTCGTGCTGGAGGATGCCCCAGCGCAGGCCCCGGCAGCAGACCGCCGCGCCCAGGCAGGCGCGGCCGTTCCCGCCCCGCAAATCTCGGCGCCGCCCCCGCCGCCGCGAATCGCATCCCGGTACATCGCTCCGCCCGCGACCGGGCAGGTTCCGCAAGCGGCGATCGTCCGGCTGGCACAGCTCCCGGCAGCAGACCGCCGCACCCGAGCAGGCGCGGCCGTTCCCGCCCCGCAAGTTCCGGCGCTGCCGCCGCCGCCGCGAATCGCATCCCGGTTCCTCGCTCCGCCCGCGGCTAGGGGAGCCCCGCAGGCGGCGGTCGTCCGGCCGGCGCAGGCCCCGGCGCCAGACCGCCGCGCCCAAAGCGCCGGGAGCGCGGACATTCCCGCTCCGCAAGTTCCGGAATCGCGGCCCGCGGCCCCCGCGCCGGATGCGCCGGAACGCCCGCAAACGGCGCCGGACAAGTCCCGGGAAGCGGCTTCGCCGCCGCCGCCGCGGATCGCGTCCCGGTACATCACTCCGCCCGCGACCGGGCAGGCCCCGCAAGCCACGGTCGTCCGGCTGGCGCAGGCCCCGGAACCGGCGGCGGCGGCGCAGACCACAGCGGAACCCGCGCTGGCCGAACAGAACACGGCCGCCCGCGAGGCGTACCGGAGCGCGTCCCGCGCCGTGGGCGCGCTGGTCGACCGGATGCGGCAGGCGCAGGCGGAAGTCGACCGGCTGCGGAAGGGCCGCGACCGGCAAGCCCTTCGGGACGCCCGCGCCCGGGCGCGGGCCGTCCGCGCCGAACTGTTGCAGGCCCGCGCCGCGCGGGATGCGGCCAAGCGCGAACGCGACCGCGTCATCCTGCTGGCGGCGGCGGCGGAACAGCTGAAGTCCGCCGACGAGATCAAGGCCCTGTTCGCTTCCGCTTCCGGCCGCGCCGAACTCGCGTCCCGGTTGCGGCAATACCCGAAAGCAGGGGAGTGGAACGCAGTCACGGTGCGGAACGTGACGGATGCCGGAATGCTGGTCGGCGTCATGGAACACGCCGGCTTCGGCGTTCGCTACGTGCAGTCCGGCATCGCTGAAGACCCGCACTATGCCGGGCTTCAGTCCGGCGCCCGCCCATTGAAAGGCCGATGGGAGGGCTTGGTTACCGGCTACTACGCCGGCGCCGGCAACGGATCCGCCAAGCACATCGGAACCGGCGACGCGCTGCTGGAGGTCAATATGGGCCTCGGCTTCGACGAGGTCGCTGGCGTGTTCGTTTTTGAAGACGGCTTTCCGGTGCGGGAAGCGTTGCTGGTCTCGGCCCCGATAAACAGCGCCGGCGAATTTTCCGGCGCGGACGCGGATTTCCTCCTTGTGCCCCGCGACGACATCTCCCACCTCGCCAACGCACGCTTCATCCCCAGCACGATCCGCTCCAACTACCGCCACTACATGTTCCCCCTCACGATGACCTGGGACGGGGTGCGGGTGAACGGACGGATGAAAGGCGCGGTGTTCGGCCCCGAGCGCGAGGAGATCGCCGGTTCGTTGCTCGCCAAGAAATTCGTGAATGAAAACTTGGACGGAAATCTGCGTGCGGCGTTCGGCGCAAAGGAAACTCAGCCTTCCGTGCCGACGCCGGAAGAGTAGTCTGCAACGAAAGTCGGGCACCGCCCCGAGAAGTCATCAGAGGACACGATCAGGAAAAGGCGGCCATAGGCGATTCCGAACAGGAGTGTCGCGCCCCCGCCGCGGCGCGCGGAATGGAGTTCGACGCCGCCGAGACGAAAACCGCCCGAAAAATCGCCGCAAGGTTCCGGGAGCAGTGAGCATCGGAGATCTCCGGCCTCAGGCGGCCCCCCCCCCCCCGCTCAACCCTCCTCCAGCAGCGCCTGCAGCTCCTGCAGCGGGCGGTAGCCGCGGATCACCCAGCCGTCGGCGCGGAAGATGGTCGGCGTGGAGGCGACGCCGATGCCCTCCACTAGCTCCATGTGCTCGACCGCCGGGTTGGCGCAGGTGCGGGTGGCTCCCGGCGGCGAGCCCGGCGTGCAGTCTACCGGCTCGCGCCGTGCGCAGAGAAAGCCCCCGGCGCATGCGGCTGCCGCGGAAACGGCCGGAATTGGGCATGCGGCCGCATTCGTGGTACGGTTTTCCGCATGAAGACGACGTTCGACATCGACGACGGCTTGATGCGGAAGTTGCGGGCGGCGGCCGCCCGCGAAAGCGTGACCATATCCGCTTTGGCGGAGGCGGGGCTGAGGAAGTTGCTGGCGTCCATGGCGCGGCCCAAGCCGTCCGGGAAACTCAAGCCGCTGCCGAGTTGGAAAGTCGGAACCGATTTGGTGGGCGTGTCGAACCGCGACGCTTTGTGCGCCGCCATGGGAGAGAAATAGCCGTGCAGCTCCGGACACGAACACCCTGGTATATGCGCCGGCGTCCCGGCGGCTTCCCCGGCACATGCCGCCCGCCCGCCTGCGCGGCCTGTACGCGCTGACGCCGTCGCCGGCTCCGGCCGGCCTGCCGGACGCCGCGGCCGCCGCGCTCGACGGCGGCGCGCGGCTGCTCCAGTACCGCGACAAGGACGCCGCCCCCGCCGAGCGCCGGGCGCGCGCCGAAGTCCTGTTGCGGCTCTGCCGGCGGCGCGGCGCGGCGCTGATCATCAACGACGACCTGGAGCTGGCGGCCGCCCTCGGCGCCGACGGCGTGCACCTGGGCGCGGACGACGCGCCGGTGGCCGAAGCCCGCGCCCGGCTGCCGGACGGACTGGTCGGAGCCTCCTGCTACGATGATCCCGAGCGCGCGCGAGAGGCGGCGCGCGCGGGCGCTTCCTACGTGGCTTTCGGCAGCTTCCACCCCAGCTCCACCAAGCCCGGCGCGGTCCGCGCCGGCCCGGAACTGCTCGCGCGGGCGCGGCGGGAACTGCCGGTCCCGGTCTGCGCCGTCGGCGGCGTCCACGCCGGCAACGCCGCGGCCCTGCTCGCCGCCGGCGCCGACCTGCTCGCCGTGTGCGACGGGGTGTTCGGCTGGCCGGACGTCGCCGCCGCCGCCCGGCGGCTGGCCGAACTGTGCGCCCGGCATGACTGAGGCGCGCTACGCCGCCGCCTGCCGGCGCATCCCCGGCGGCGTCAACTCCCCGGTGCGCGCCTTCGGCGCGGCCGGCGGCGCGCCGGTGTTCTTCGCGCGCGGCGAAGGCGCCCGCCTGTACGACGCCGACGGCCGCGAGTACCTGGACTACGTCGGCGCCTGGGGGCCGATGCTCGCCGGCCACGCCCACCCGGAGGTGCTGCGCCGGGTGCGGGAGACGGTCGGCCGCGGCCTGTGCTTCGGCGCGCCGCACGAGCTGGAGACCGAGCTGGCGGAACAGCTGTGCGCGCGCATGCCCGCGCTGGAGAAGGTGCGCATGACCGGCTCCGGCACCGAAGCGGCGATGAGCGCGCTGCGCCTGGCGCGCGCCGCCACCGGCCGCGACCGCATCCTCAAGTTCGCCGGCTGCTACCACGGCCACGCCGACGCGCTGCTGGTCGAGGCCGGCTCCGGTGCCCTGACCGGCGGCGTCCCCACCTCGCCCGGCGTGCCGGCGGCGGCCGCCGCCGACACCGAGGTCGCCCGCTACAACGCCGCCGCCGACGCCGAGGCCCGCTTCGCCGCGCGCGGGGAGGAGTTCGCCGCCGTCATCGTCGAGCCCGTCGCCGGCAACATGGGCTGCGTCCTGCCGGAGCCCGGCTTCCTCGAGGCCCTGCGCGCGCTGTGCGACCGGCACGGCGCGCTGCTGATCTTCGACGAGGTGATGACCGGCTTCCGGGTCGGCCCCGGCGGCGCCCAGGAGCGCTTCGGCCTGCGCCCGGACCTGACCGTGCTCGGCAAGGTGATCGGCGGCGGCATGCCCGTCGGCGCCTTCGGCGGCCGCGCCGAATTGATGGACCGGCTCGCGCCGGCCGGCCCGGTCTACCAGGCCGGCACCCTGTCCGGCCACCCGGTCGCCATGGCGGCCGGGCTCGCCACCTTGGCCGTGCTGGACGCGCCCGGCTTCTACCGGCGGCTGCAGGAGCGCGCCGAGCAATTGGTCGCGGGCCTGCGCGCGCGCGCCGCGGCCGCCGGCGCCGCCTTCGAGGCGGTCGAGGCGACCGGCATGTTCGGGCTGTTCTTCACCGACCGCGGCCCGGTGCGCGGCTACGAGGACGCGCGCGCCTGCGACGCCGGCGCCTGGCGGGCGTTCTTCCGCGGCATGCTGGAGGCGGGCGTCTACCTGGCGCCCTCGCCCTACGAGGCGGGCTTCCTCTCCGGCGCCCACGAGGCCGCCGACATCGAGCGCACGCTCGCCGCCGCCGGGGCGGCCTTCGCCGCCGCCGCCGCGGCTCAGCGGGCCTGACGGGCGTAGAGCTTCGCGTACAGGCCGTCGCGGTCCATCAGGGCCTCGTGCCCGCCCTGCTCCGCCAGCCGGCCGTCCTCCAGCACGTACACCTGGTCGGCGTGGCGCACGGCGGACAGCCGGTGCGCCACGATCAGCGCGGTGCAGCCGGCGAAGTGCCCGAACAGCGCCCGGTGCAGCCGCTCCTCGGTGTGGGTGTCCAGCATCGAGGTGGCCTCGTCCAGGATCAACAGCCGCGGCTCGAGCAGCACCAGGCGCGCGATCGCCACCCGCTGGCGCTGGCCGCCCGACAGCCGCACGCCGTCGACGCCGAGCCGGGTGCCGAGCCCGTCGGGCAGCTCCGCCGCCATGTCGCGCAGCTGCGCGATCTCCAGCGCCCGCCACAGTTCCCGCTCCGGCCGCTCCCGCCCTAAGGTCAGGTTGGCGGCCAGCGTGTCGTTGAACAGGGTCGGGTGCTGCAGCACGATCGCCGCGTGCTCGCGCACCACGTCGAAGCCGATCTCCTCGGCCGGCGCGCCGTTGTAGCGCACCGTCCCGCGCGCGGCCGGGTACAGCCCCAGCAGCACCTGCATCAGGGTCGACTTGCCGGCTCCCGAGGCGCCGACGAACGCCACCCGCTCCCCCGGCGCGACGCGCAGGCTGACGCCGCGCAGCACCGGCTGCTCCGGCTGGAAGGCGAAATGCACGTCCGCCACCTCCACCGCCACCCCGCCCGGCTCCCGGAACGGGTCGACGCGGTGCGGGTGCCGCGGCTCCTCGCGCAGCTCGAGCAGGCCGTTGACGCGCCCGAGCGCGGCGGCGGCCGCGTAGTAGGCGTACTGCACGCCGAGCAGCTCCTGCACCGGCGCCAGCATGAACCACAGGTAGCCGAACACCGCCATCATCTCGCCGATGCTGAGGCCGGAGAACACCACCATCAGCATGCTCACCGCGCGGAACATGTCGAAGCCGAGCAGGAACACGGTGGCCGAGGCGCGCGCCGCCAGATCGCTCTGCCAGGCGTAGTCGGCGGAGCGGTCGCGGATCTCGCGCGCGCCGTCGACGGCGCGCCGGATGTAGTGCCGCTCGCGGTTGTGGGCGCGGATCTGATGGATGCCGTCGAGGGTCTCGGCGAGCGTGTCCTGGAACACGCCGATGGCGTCGTTCTCGCGCTTCTTCAGCTCCTGCATGCGCTTGCCGAGCAGGATGGTGAAGTAGATCACCACCGGGTTCATGCACAGGATGAACAGCGCCAGCCCCCAGTGCAGCCACAGCAGCACCGCGGCGGTGCCGAGGATGGTCAGCGCCGCCACCAGCAGCCGGCCCAGGGTCACGGCGACGAAGTCGTCGATGGTCTGCAGGTCGACCACCAGGTGGGTCGCCACCGAGCCGCTGCCCATGGTCTCGAACTCCGACAGCGCGGCGCGCTCCAGCCGCCCCAACAGCTGGCAGCGCAGCCGCCAGATCAGGTCCTTGGCCACGCGCATGAAGGCGCGCACCTGCACCGCCCCCAGGCCCAGGCCCGTCAGCCGCAGCGACACCGCGACGCCGAAGATCACCGCCACGTACAGCACCGGCCCGTGCCAGTCCGCCGGCGCCCAGGAGCGCACCCAGGGCACCAGCCAGGCGGGCTGCCCGAGCAGCACCTCGTCGACCAGCAGCGGCAGCAGCAGCGGCAGCGGGATGCTGGCCGCGGTCGCGCCCACCGCCACCACGTGCGCGTACGCCAGCGCCCGGCGGTGCCGGCCCAGGAGTTCCGCCAGGTAGCGGACGGTGTAGGCCGCGGGCGCGGACTCGACGGCGGCGCTCATCCGGCCGCCGCGCGCAGCTGCGCATGCACCGGCGCCATGTCCAGCGCCCGCGCCTTCGCCAGCACGTCCTCGAGCTGCGCCGTCGACAGCGCGCCGGAGTGGCGGAACAGCTGCACCCGCTCGCGGAACAGCAGCAGGGTCGGAATGGCGCGGATCTCGAACGCGGCCGCGAGTTCGGGCTCGGCCTCGGCGTCGACCTTGCCGAACACCGCGTCCGGGTGGTTGGCGGCGACCGCCTCGTAGACCGGCGCGAAGTTCCGGCACGGCCCGCACCACTCGGCCCAGAAGTCGACCAGCACGAGGTCGTGCCCGTCGACCACGGCGTTGAAGTCGCCGCGGGTCAGCGCGCGCACGCTCACGGCCCGTCCGCCGCCGCCCAGGCGCGGCGGATCCGCTCGCACAGGTCCGCGCCCGGCCGGTTGCTCATCACCAGCACCGCGCCGCCGGCGTCCGCCGCCGCCAGTGCCGCCAGCAACTCCGCCGGCGCCCGCGCCACCGCCAGCCGCGGGTGCGGCCGCGCCCAGGCCTCGGCGTCCCAGGCCAGCTCGTCCGGCGCGTACAGCCAGCCGCGGTCGGCGGCGCCGAGCGCCGCGGCCAGGCCGTCCCGGTGCGCGCCCGCGCGCATGCTGTTCGAGGCCGGCTCCGCCACCGCCAGCACGCGGCGCTCCGGGTGCCGCTCGCGCACCGCCTCGATGCTGGCCCGGATCTCGGTCGGGTGGTGCGCGAAGTCGTCGTACAGAACGCCGCCGCCCGGCCGCTCGGCGCGCAGGCTCAGGCGGCGCAGCACGCCCCGGAACGAGCCCAGCGCGTCGAGCGCCGCGCCGATGGCCACGCCCGCGTGGTGCGCCGCCGCCACCGCGGCGGTCGCGTTCAGCGCGTTGTGCCGCCCGAACGGCCGGTACTCCGGCGCGGCGAAGGTCTCGCCCGCGTGCGCCACTTCCAGCCGCCCGCCCGGGCGGCCGCCGGCGCGCCAGTCGCAGCCCGCCGCGTCGCCGAAGGTCTCCGCCGGCGTCCAGCAGCCTCGCTCGAGCACGCGCGCCAGCGCCGCGTCGCCGGCGCGGCGCAGGATGCGCCCGGAGGGCGGCACCGTGCGCAGCAGGTGGTGGAACTGGCGCTCGATCGCGGCCAGGTCGTCGAAGATGTCGGCGTGGTCGAACTCGAGGTTGTTGAGGATCAGGATCTGCGGCGCGTAGTGCACGAACTTCGAGCGCTTGTCGAAGAACGCGGTGTCGTATTCGTCGGCCTCGAGCACGAAGTGCTCCCCCGACCCGGCCCGGGCGCTGCAGCCGCTGGCCGCCGGCACGCCGCCGATCAGGCAGCCCGGGTCGCGTCCGGCGGCGCGCAGGATGTGCTCCAGCATGGCGGCGGTGGTGGTCTTGCCGTGCGTCCCCGCGACCGCCAGCACGCGCCGGCCGCGCAGCACGTGCTCGCGCAGCCACTGCGGCCCCGAGGCGTACGGCAGCGCGCTGTCCAGCAGGCGCTCGATCACCGGCTCGCCGCGGCGCAGCACGTTGCCGACCAGCACGCAGTCCGGCGCCGGCTGCAGGTGCGCCCAGTCGTAGCCCCGGCGGCAGTCGACGCCGGCGGCCGCGAGCTGCTCGCTCATCGGCGGATGCAGCGCGGCGTCGGAGCCGGTCACCCGGTGGCCGCTCTCGCGGGCGATGCGGGCCACGCCGGCCATGAAGCTGCCGGCCACGCCGAGGATGTGGAGGTGCACGGCGGCGCGCCGCCGGTCAGCGGACGAACACCCACTCCGCGGCGCTCGACAGCTCCGGCGCGTGCCGGTAGCCGTCCTCGGCGAAATCGAGCAGCTGCTCGGCCCGCTCGAGCCGGCGCTTGACGGCGTAGCGCGCCATCCTGCCGCGCGCCTTCTTGGCGAACAGGCCGATCACCCGCAGGCCGCCGCCGCGGCGCTCCTTGAACACCGGGGTGACCACCGGCGCGCCCAGCTCCCGCGGTCGCACCGCCCGGTAGTACTCCTGCGAGGCGAGGTTGACCAGCGTCGGGCGCTCCTGCGCGGCCAGGGTCCGGCGCAGGTCGGCCGAGATGCGCCCGCCCCAGAACTCGTACAGGTTGGCGCCGCGCGGGTTGGACAGCCGGGCGCCCATCTCCAGGCGGTAGGGCTGGATCAGGTCGAGCGGCCGCAGCAGGCCGTACAGCCCGGACAGGATGCGCAGGCGGTCCTGCGCGTAGTCCAGCTCGTCGGCGCTGAAGTCGCCGGCGCCGAGCCCGGCGTACACGTCGCCCTTGAAGGCCAGCGCGGCCGGGCGCGCGTTGGCCGGCGTGAACGGCGTGCGCCACTGGCGGTAGCGCTCGTGGTTGAGCGCGGCGAGCTTCGGGCTGATGCGCATGAGTCCGGCCAGGTCCTCGGCCGACAGTTCGCGCAGGCGGCGGATCAGGCGGCGGGACTCCGGCAGGTGCGCGGGCTGGGTGCAGGCCGCGGCGCAGGCCGCGTCCGGATCCAGGGTCTTGGAGGGAGACAGGACGATCAGCATGGCGGGGATTTTAGCGGATTGCGCCCGGGCTCCGGCCGAGGTTCGTCCGCAGCCGCTGGTCGACGGTCCGGCGGTGCTTGGCGAGCATCAGCTCTTTCGGCCCGAAATCGCGCCAAGCGGCGCGCGTCCGCGCCACGGTCTCCTCGACCGCGCGCCAGACTTCGGCGACGGACAGCCCCGCCCCCGCCGCGAATCTCTCCGCGCGGCCGCGATCGAGCCGCTGCATCCGCTTGTCGCCGCCGAACGGCAGCGCGAAATCGTCGCCGGGAGCGTACACGACGGTCGACAGCAGGTCGTACGCGGGCGACAGCGCGGGCGCGCGCCGGTCCGGATACAGCAGCGACCAGTTCTTCAGGTGCGTGTCGCCGTTGCCGATCAGCATGCAGAACACGGCCCGCCGGACGAACTCCAGCGCGCCGTCCCGCCCGGCCGCGGCATTCAGCACCCGGGCGACGTCCTCGCAGCTGCGCCGGGCGTACTTGTCCTCGGGATGCTGTCCGAACACTTGGGCGAAGTCCTCCATGTGCACGCGGCCGCCGTCGTCCGCCCGATCGAAACGGCGCACGGCCAGCGCGCGGGCCTGCATCCGCTCGACGGCCTCCGGCGGCAGCCCGCGGATCTCAGCGGTCGGCAGCAGCCGCGCCTCGGGCGCGGCGATGCCGGCGCCGCGGGCCAGCTCCATCATCGCGTATTCGTTCTCGGCGACTCTCGGGAAGCGGCGCGCCGACAGCTTGACGATCCACGATCCGCCCTCGCCGTCGATCGGAATCGTGAGCCGCTTCCTGCGGTCGGCGCGGGCGGAGAACTTCAGCTGCATCCCGGACAGGGAAAACCGCATCGCCCGCGGCGGGGCCTGTTCCGCCTCCTTGCCGAACGCCGGCGGCGCCCCGGCGGGTTCGACGACGACCGCGCCCGGCAGATCCGCGCCCAGCGCCGCCAGCAGGACGTATTCGTCGCGAGGCCGGATGCCGGCGCGCTCCGCGAGGTATTCCCGCAACAGCCCCTCCGGAAGCAGGTTGGAGAAGAACGGCGGCAGGCGGCCTCGTTCCGGCCGCAGATCGGTCAGCACCCGGCCGAGCGGGTCCGCGAAATGCAGGCTCAGGGTCGGCCGTTCCGGATCGTCCTCGTACGCGCGCTCGAACGCGAACACGTACTGTCCGCCCGGGAGCCGGGTGATCGCGCCGACCGCCCGGCCATGCAGCCGCACCCGCAGCGTGTCCGGAAGCGCGGCGGCATTCACTGCTCCGCCTCCGGCTCGTCGTCCCAGAGGACTTCGCCGTAGAGCGACCGCTGACGAGAGCCGGGCGGACGGGCGGCCTCGCGCACCAGCCCATGCACCATCGGGACGCGGGACGCGGGCACCAGCATCAGATCCATGCGCAGAATGCGCGCCACTTCCAGCAGCGTGTCGAAGCGCGGCCGGATGCGGCCGGTCTCGATCCCGGAAATGTGCGCCTGCGGCAGGCCGACGCGGCGGCCGAGCTCGGCCTGACTCCAGCCCAACTGCTTGCGCGCGGCTTTCAGGTCGCGGCAGATGTGCTCCGGAATCCTGCCGAAACGGAGCTTTTCCATATTCTATTTAATATAAATTTCCGGATTCAATATTATATAGCATATTTAATGCTTCGTGTTTTCGCGCCAGCACCCGGCGCGGCTGCCTCAGTCGCGTTCCTCGATCCAAGCCATCTGGATCGCCTCCAGGATGCGCTCGCCGCAATGCGCCGGGTCGTCGTCGAACTCCTCCAGCGCCAGCACCCAATCGCGCAGGTCGGTGAAGCGGACGTACTGCGGATCCGCGTCCGGATGCTCCTCGTCCAGCCGGATGGCGATCTCCAGCGAATCGGTCCAGCGCAATGCCATGGTTCAGCCCTCCCGTCAGTGGTTCTCGGACACCTGGTTGATCGTGTAGCGCGGCAGCTCCACCACCAGATCCTCGGCGCCGACGACGGCCTGGCAGCTCAGCCGCGAGTCCGGCTCCAGCCCCCAGGCCCGGTCCAGCAGGTCCTCCTCGTCCTCGCTCGCCTCGTTCAGCGACGCGCCGCCCGCGCGGACGTAGACGTGGCAGGTGGTGCAGGCGCAGGACTTCTCGCAGGCGTGCTCGATGTCGATGTCGCCGGCCAGCGCGGCGTCGCAGATGCTGACCCCGGGCTCGGCCTCGATCTCGCGCCCCTCCGGGCACAGCTCCTCGTGCGGCAGGAAGCGGATGCGGGTCACGACTCGGACCCCTCCCGGAACTCCTCCGGGCGCCGGCCGCGCATGGCCTGCCGGATGCTGCGGTTCATGCGCCGCTCGACGAAGCCCTCGCTCGCGGCCTCCAGCTCCCGCACGGCAGCGCGGACCGCATCCGCGTCGGCGCCGTCCCGGGCGCGCTCCAATCCGGCCAAGGCCCGCTCGACCCGCGCGCGCTCCGCGCCCGCCGGCAGCAGCGCGCCGTCCCGCGCCAGGGCCTCGCGCAGCGCCGCGGCCGTCCGGTCGGCCTCGACCCGCTGCTCGCGCAGCGTCCGCGCCGCCGCGTCCTCTCCGGCATGCGCCAGCGAATCGCGCAGCATCCGCTCGATCTCCTCTTCGCCGAGGCCGTAGGACGGCTTCACCGCGACGCCGGCGCGCGCGCCGCTCTCGGCCTCCGCCGCCTCCACCGTCAGCAGGCCGTCGGCATCGACTTGGAACGCGACCCGGATGCGGGCCGCGCCCGCCGGCCGCGGCGGAATGCCGCGCAGCTCGAAGCGCGCCAGCGAGCGGCAGTCGGAGACCAGTTCCCGCTCGCCCTGCACCACGTGCACCGCCAGCGCGGTCTGGCCGTCGCGGAACGTGGTGAACTCCTGCACGTGGCGCGCCGGGACGGTGGTGTTGCGCGGGATGATCTTCTCGCTCAGCCCGCCCATGATCTCGATGCCGAGCGACAGCGGCAGCACGTCCAGCAGCAGCAGGTCGCCGCCGCCGCCGGCCAGCGCCGCCGCCTGCAGCGCCGCGCCCGCCGCCACCACCCGGTCCGGATGGACGCCGCCGCAGGGCGCGCGGCCGAACAGCCGCTCCACCTCGCGGCGCAGCAGCGGCATCCGCGTCATGCCGCCGACCAGCACCACCTGGTCGATCTCCCCGGGCGCGGCGCCGGCGTCCCGCAGCGTCCGGCGGCAACGCGCCAGGATGCGCTCCAGCAGCGGCTGCGACAACTCCTCCAGCCGCTCCCGGCGCAGGCGCAGCGCGCCGCCGTCCGGCAACTCCAGCGCCGCCTCTTCCGCCGTCGTCAGTTCTTCGCGCGTCCGGCGCGCCGCCAGCAGCAGCCGCCGCGCCCCGGCGCGGTCCGGCGCTTCCAAGCCCGCCTCGCGCAGCGCCCATTCCAGCACCGCCTGATCGAAGTCGTCGCCGCCCAGGGCGGTGTCGCCGCCGGTCGCCTGCACCTCGAACACGCCGCGGCTCAGGCGCAGCACCGACAGGTCGAACGTGCCGCCGCCGAGGTCGAACACCGCGACCCGCTCGCCGTCCGCGCCCCGGTCGAGGCCGTACGCCAGCGCCGCCGCGGTGGGCTCGTTGAGCATGCGCAGCAGGCGCAGCCCGGCCAGCCGCGCCGCGTCCTTGGTCGCCTGGCGCTGGGCGTCGTCGAAGTACGCCGGCACCGTCAGCACCGCGCCCTCCAGCGGCGCGCCGAGCGCCGCCTCGGCGCGGGCGCGCAGCGCGCGCAGGATCTCGGCCGACACCTCCATCGCGGTGCGCGGGCCGGCGGCGGTGCGCAGCCGCGGCACCGCGTCCGCGCCGTCCTCCAGCCGGTAGCGCGCCGCGCCCGCGTCGCCGGCGCCGCGCCCCATCAGGCGCTTGACCGAGAACACCGCGCCGTCCGGGTCGCCGGCCAGCGCCGCCGCCCCCACCAGCGCGCCGCCGGCCGCCCGGTAGCGCACCACCGACGGCAGGCGGTGCCGGCCGTCGGCGTCCGGCAGGGTCTCCGCCCGGTCGCCGCGCGCCAGCGCCACCAGCGAATGGGTGGTGCCGAGGTCGATGCCGCACACCGCCCGCGGCCGGCGCTCCGCGGGCGCGGCCTCCGGCTCGGAGATCTGCAGCAGCGCCACGCTCAGGCCGCGGCCGGCTCCGGGCGCGCCGCGCGCAGCTGCTCCTGCAGCCGGCGGTAGAAATGCAGCCGGTTGAGGCGCAGCCGCGCGCCCGCCCAGTCCCCGGCCTCGTAGCGGGCGGCGAATTCCCGCCACAGCGCCGCCTCCTCGCCGTCCAGGCGCGCGCCCAGCGCCGCCGCCTCCGCCGCGCCGCCGAGCTCCTCCAAGCCTTCGCGCAGCTCCATCTGCCGCATCAGGAATTCCGGGTCGTCCACGGTGTCGCGCTCCGCGTCCGGCGCCTCCCCGCGCAGCTCCAGCAGGTAGGCCGCGCGCCGGTGGCGGTCGCGCAGGGTGCGGTAGGCCTCGTTGACGCGCGCCGCGGCCTGCGCCGCCAGCGCGCGCTCGCGCGCGCCCGCGGCCGCGTGCCGGTCCGGATGCAGCTCGCGCTGCAGCGCGCGGTAGCGCTCCTCCAGCCGCGCCGCGTCGATCTCCAGCGCGCGCGGCGCGCCGAACAGGTCGAAGTGATTCCGGGGAAGTTCCAGCGGCACGATCGCCTCCGCCGCAGGCGCTCAGACGCTGAAGCTCTCTCCGCAGCCGCAGCGCGCCTTCTCGTTGGGATTGGTGAAGCGGAAGCCCTCGTTCAGCCCCTCGCGCCCGTAGTCCAGTTCGGTGCCGTCCAGGTAGACCAGGCTCTTGGCCGAGATCACGATCTTCACGCCCTTCTCCTCGAACACCTGGTCGCCCTCGTCCAGCTGGTCCGCGAACTCCAGCACGTAGGCCATGCCCGAGCAGCCGGTGGTCTTCACCCCCAGGCGCAGGCCGACGCCGCGCCCGCGCTGCGCCAACTGCGCGCGCGCGCGCTCCGCCGCGGCGTCGGTCAGGGTGACCGCCATGCGCCCGGACTCAGGCGGCCTCGGCCGGCTCCGCGGCGGCGGCCGCGGCCGGCGCGTCCGGCTCCTGCTTGCTGCGGTAGTCCTCGATCGCCGCGCGGATGGCGTCCTCGGCCAGCACCGAGCAGTGGATCTTCACCGGCGGCAGCGCCAATTCCTCGGCGATGTCGGTGTTGCGGATCTCGCCGGCCTCGGCCAGCGTCTTGCCGCGCACCCACTCCGTCAGCAGGCTGGACGAGGCGATCGCCGAGCCGCAGCCGTAGGTCTTGAACTTGGCGTCCTCGATGACGCCGTCGGCGCCGACCCGGATCTGCAGCTTCATCACGTCGCCGCAGGCCGGCGCGCCGACCATGCCGGTGCCGACCTGCGCGTCCGCCTTGTCCATGGAGCCGACGTTGCGCGGATTCTCGTAGTGATCGAGAACTTTCTTGCCGTATGCCATGATGACCTCCTCCGTAATCCTGGCGTGTTTCCGTTCAGTGCACCGCCCACTGCACCGAGTCGAGATCGATGCCTTCCTGGTGCATTTCCCACAAGGGGGACAGGTCGCGCAGGCGCCGCACCGCGCCCTCGATCAGCTCGATGGTGCGGTCGATGTCGCGCTCAGTGGTGAAGCGGCCGATGCTGAAGCGCAGCGAACTGTGCGCCAGCTCGTCGTTGCGGCCGAGGGCGCGCAGCACGTAACTCGGCTCCAGCGAGGCCGAGGTGCAGGCCGAGCCGCTCGACACCGCGATGTCCTTGAGGGCCATGATCAGCGATTCGCCCTCGACGAAGTTGAAGCTCACGTTGAGGTTGCCCGGCACGCGCCGCTCCAGGTCGCCGTTCAGGTACACCTCCTCCATGCGCCCGAGCCCGGCCCACAGCCGGTCGCGCAGCGCGCGGATGCGCGCCGCCTCCGCCGCCAGCTCCTCGCCGGCGATGCGGAACGCCTCGCCCATGCCGACGATCTGGTGGGTGGCGAGGGTGCCGGAGCGCAGGCCGCGCTCGTGCCCGCCGCCGTGCATCTGCGCCTCCAGCCGCACCCGCGGCTTGCGGCAGACGTACAGCGCGCCGATGCCCTTGGGGCCGTAGATCTTGTGCGCCGACAGCGTCAGCAGGTCGACCTGCATGGCGGCGGCGTCGATCGGCACCTTGCCGGCGCTCTGCGCGGCGTCGACGTGCAGCAGGACGCCGCGCGGCCGGGTCAGCGCGCCGAGCGCGGCGATGTCCTGGATGACGCCGATCTCGTTGTTCACATGCATCACCGACGCCAGCACGGTGTCCTCGCGCAGCGCGGCCGCGAACTCCTCCAGGTCGAGCAGGCCGTCCGCCCGCGGCGCCAGGTAGGTCACCTCGCAGCCCTCCCGCTCCAGCTGCCGGCAGGTGTCCAGCACCGCCTTGTGCTCGGTCTTGCAGGTGACGATGTGCCGGCCCTTCTTGCGGTAGAAGTGCGCCGCGCCCTTGATCGCCAAGTTGTCGGACTCGGTGCCGCCGCTGGTCCAGACGATCTCGCGCGGGTCGGCGCCGATCAGTCCGGCCACGTGCCGGCGCGCCTCGGCCACCGCCTCTTCGGCCCGCCAGCCGAAGCTGTGCGAGCGCGAGGCCGGGTTGCCGAACTGCCCGTCCGGCGTCAGGTAGCGGGCCATCGCCGCCGCCACCCGCGGGTCGACCGGGGTGGTCGCCGCGTAGTCCAGGTAGATGGGCGCGGCCGCGGCGTTCACAGCACCGCCTCCTGCCGCGCGGCGCCGAGGCGCGCGGCGTCGAATTTCCGGTCCTGCCGCCGCGCCACCTGCAGCGCGTCGCGGTGGCGCAGGACGCCCGCCAGGCTCTGCCGGTCCAGGTAGCGCCGGATCTCCTCGCTCAGGTCCGCCCACAGGTGGTGCGTCAGGCAGGGGTCGCTGTCCTGGCAGTTCTGCATGCCCGCGCAGCGGGTGGCGTCGACCTGCTCGCCCACCGCCGCCACCACGTCCGCCACGCTGATGCGTTCGGCGGAGCGCGCCAACCGGTAGCCGCCGCCCGGGCCGCGCACGCTCTGCACCAGCCCGCGCTGGCGCATGCGCGTGAACAGCTGCTCCAGGTAGGAGCGGGAAATGCCCTGCCGCTCGGCCATGCCGGCCAGCGGCACCGGGGCGTCCGCGCCGTGCAGCGCCACGTCCAGCATGGCGGTGACGGCGTAGCGCGCTTTGGCGGTCAGCTTCATCGTGCGTCCTTCCGGTCGTCCGGAGCGGTATGCTACTATACCTGACCATTCCGGTCAAGTATTCCCTTGGGGGTAGAAGCGCGGCGCCCGCGCCCCGCCCCGGGCGACGCGGCCCCGGCCCCGAGCATGAGCGCCCTGCTGAACATCGCCGTCGATGCCGCCCGGGCGGCCGGGCGCATCATCATCCGCCACCACAACTTCACCGACCGCCTGGAGATCGAGCGCAAGGGCGCGCACGACTTCGTCAGCAGCGCCGACCGCGAGGCCGAGCGGGCGATCGCGGAGCGGCTGCGCCGCGCCCATCCGGAGCACGCCATCCGCGCCGAGGAGAGCGCGCCGGAGGCGAACGCGGACGCGGAGTTCGAGTGGCTGGTCGACCCGCTCGACGGCACCACCAACTTCCTGTTCGGCGTGCCCCACTACGCGGTGTCCGTCGCCCTGCGCCGGCGCGGCCGGCTGCGGCTCGGCGTGGTGTTCGACCCGATCAAGCAGGAGCTGTTCACCGCCGAGGACGGCCGCGGCGCCTACCTGAACGACCGCCGCATCCGCGCCCGCGACGCCGCGAGCCTGGACGACGCGCTGCTGGCGACCGGCTTCCCGTACCGCGACGAGGCCGGCCTCGACGCCTACCTGCAGACGCTGCGGGCGCTGGTTCCGGGCACCGCCGGCGTGCGCCGCGCGGGCTCGGCGGCGCTGGACCTGGCCTACGTCGCCGCCGGGCGCTTCCACGGCTTCTGGGAATTCGGGCTCCGGCCCTGGGACATCGCCGCCGGCTGCCTGCTGGCGCGCGAGGCCGGCGCGGTGGTGCGGGATCTGGGCGGCGGCGAGGATCCGCTCGAGAGCGGCGACGTCATCGCCGCGCCGCCGAGCGTGCTGGCGGCGATGCTGGCGCGGCTGGGGCGGGACGGCTGAGCCGCGCCCCTAGGCGCCCGGCCCCGCCTCTTCCTTCGCGTCCGGATCGGTCTCCAGGTCGCGGCCGCTGACGCCGAGCGCCAGCAGCGCGCTGCCGGCGACGTAGATCGAGGAATAGGTGCCGACGACCACCCCCACGATCAGCGCGATCGAGAAGGCGCGGATCACCTCGCCGCCGAAGAAGAACAGCGCGAACAGCACCAGCAGCGTGGTCAGCGAGGTCATCAGGGTGCGCGACAGGGTCTGGTTGATGGAGACGTTGAGCACCTCCTCGCTGGAGCGCTTGCGCAGCTGCCGGAAGTTCTCGCGGATGCGGTCGTACACCACGATGGTGTCGTTCAGCGAGTAGCCGATCACCGCCAGCACCGCCGCCAGCACCGTCAGGTCGAACTCCACCCGGGTGAGCGAGAAGAAGCCGATGGTCAGGATCACGTCGTGCACCAGCGCGATGATGGCGCCGAAGGAGAAGCGGTACTCGAAGCGCAGCGCCACGTAGATCAGGATCAGCGCCAGCGCGTACAGCATCGCCAGCCCGCCGTCGTCGCGCAGCTCCTCGCCCACCTGCGGCCCCACGTACTCGACCCGGTGCAGCCGCATGCCGGGCAGCGCGCCCAGCGCCGCCAGCGCCCGGTCGCTCAGTTCGCTCTGCTCGCCGCCGTCCGGCTTGAGGCGCACCAGCACGTCGCGGGCGGTGCCGAAGTGCTGCGCCACGGCGCGCTCGAAGCCGCCGGCGGCGAGCGCGCCGCGCACCGCCTCCAGCTCCACCGGCTCGGGCCAGCCGACCTCGATCAGGGTGCCGCCCTCGAAGTCGACGCCGAGGTTCAGCCCCTGCACCGCGAGCGAGCCCGCCGACAGCAGCAGCAGCGCGCCCGACAGCAGCCGCGCCTGGCGGGCGCGGCCCATGAAGTCGAGGGCGAGGCCGGCGGGCAGCAGGCGCATGCTCAGATCGCCAGCCGCGGCGCCCGGCGGCTCCCGTACAGGAGGTTGACCGCCGCGCGCGTGCCCATGATGGCGGTGAACATGGAGGCGACGATGCCGATCGACAGGGTCACCGCGAAGCCCTTGATCGGGCCGGTGCCGAACGCGAACAGCACCACGGCCGCGATCAGGGTGGTGAGGTTGGCGTCGGCGATGGTGCTGAGCGCCTTGCTGTAGCCGGCCTGGATGCTGGACTGCGGCGAATTGCCGTTGCGCAGCTCCTCGCGGATGCGCTCGAAGATCAGCACGTTGGCGTCCACCGCCATGCCGACCGTGAGCACGATGCCGGCGATGCCGGGCAGCGTCAGCGTGGCGCCCGGGATCATCGACATGACCGCCACGATCAGCACCAGGTTGGCCACCAGCGCGAGGTTCGCGAGCAGCCCGAACAGCCGGTAGTACAGCAGCATGAACGCCATCACCAGCAGGAAGCCGACCAGCACCGACAGCGCCCCGAGCTCGATGTTGCGCTGCCCCAGGCTCGGCCCCACGGTGCGCTCCTCGACGATGTGCATCGGCGTCGCCAGCGAGCCGGCGCGCAGCAGCAGCGCCAGGTTGCGCGCTTCGCGGGGGCTGTCGAGGCCGGTGATCTGGAAGCGCTTGGACAGCTGCTCCTGGATGGTCGCCACGTTGATCACCTCGCGCACCTCGCGGCGCACGCGCCGCTGCTCGCCGTCGGCGCCGGTCACCAGGTCGGCGCGCTGCTCGATGAACACCACGCCCATCGGCCGCTTGACGTTCTCGCCGGTGACGCGCGCGAACTGCCGCGCGCCGTCGCCGTCCAGGGTGATGTGCACCGCCGGGCGGCCGTGCTCGTCGAAGCCCGAGGCGGCGTCGATGATGTGCTCGCCGGTCAGCATCACCTGGCGCTTGAGCAGCACCGGCGCGCCGTCGCGCTCGCGGTACAGCCGCGAGGCCAGCGGCACCTGCCCGGTCTCGGCCGCCAGGTAGGGGTCCGCCTGGTCGTCCACCAGGCGGAACTCCAGGGTGGCGGTGGCGCCCAGGATCTCCTTGGCGCGGGCGGTGTCCTGCACGCCCGGCAGCTGCACCGCGATGCGGGTCTTGCCCTGCTGCTGGATCGACGGCTCGGCCACGCCGAGCTCGTTGACCCGCTTGCGCAGGGTCACCAGGTTCTGGCTGATCGCGTTCTGCCGCAGGCTGCGCCGGGTCGCGGGATTGAGCCGGGCGACCACCGCCGGCCGGCCCTCGTGCTCGCCCGCCTCGAGCTCCAGCGCGTCGAAGTATTCGTCCGCGAGCGCGTCCCGGACCGCGTCGCGCTGCGCCGCGTCCGCGGCGCGCACGTACAGCGCCTCGCCGACCACGCGCGCGCCGCGGTAGCGGATCTTCTCCTCCCGCAGCAGGGTGCGGACGTCGCCGGCGTAGCGCTCGTAGGCCTTGGCGATGGAGGCGTCCAGGTCCACCTCCAGCAGGAAGTGCACGCCGCCGCGCAGATCGAGCCCCAGGTGCATGGGGCTGGCGCGCAGCGCCGCCAGCCAGTCCGGCGTCGACGGCGCCAAGTTCAGCGCCACCGTGTAGCGGTCGCCGAAGGCGCCGCGCAGCGCGTCCGCCGCCCGCAGCTGCCGGTCGGGCTCGGCGAAGCGGGCCAGCAGCGATTCGCCGCTCAGCTCCAGCCGCCGCGGCTCCAGTCCGCGCAGCTTCAGCAGCTGCTCGACCTGGACGCGCTCGGCCTCGCCCAGGACCGCCCGGGAGGAGGAGATCTGCACCGACGGCTCGGCCGGATACAGGTTCGGCAGCGCGTACAGCGCGGCGACGGCCAGCACGCCGGCCACCAGCGCGTTCTTCCACCAGGGATAGCGGTTCGCTTTCATGCGGCGGGCGGGCGCCGCGGCGCCCGGGCGGCGGCGTCAGTCGCTCTTGGCCAGCGACCCCTTGGGCAGGACGCTGCTGACCGCGTCCCGGCGCAGCCGGATCTCGATGCCCTCGGCCAGCTCCAGCCGCACCGTGCTCTCGCCGATCTTCGCGATCCGCCCCATCAGGCCGCCGCTGGTGCTGACCTCGTCGCCTTTCTGCAGGCCCGCGATCAGGGCGCGGTGCTCCTTGGCGCGCTTGTTCTGGGGGCGGATGATCATGAAGTACATGATCACGAAGAAGATCCCGATCATGATGAACAGCGACCAGCCGCCCGGAGCGGCGGCCGCGTCCTGCGCCATCGCGTTCTCGATCAGGAGCATGAAAGCAGGCGGAAAAGTGCGTGAAAGCGGGCGCATTATGCCACAGGCGCCGCGCGCCGGTGGTATCCTGCCGCCGCCGGCCGTCCGCCGACTCCCCCGCCCGCCCGTGCGCCGACCCGCCCTCCCGCTCCTGCTGGCCGCCGCCGCGGCCGGCGCCTACTTCCTGTTCCACGCCGGCGGCGAAGACCCGGCCGGCGGGAGCCGGCGGATCGTCGTCGACGGCGCCGGCGGCGCGCACCGCTTCGAGGTGGAGCTCGCCCGCACGCCCGCGCAGCGCGCCCGGGGCCTGATGCACCGCCGCGAACTCGCGCCCGGCGCCGGCATGCTGTTCGTGTTCGACGCGCCCGGCGTGCAGGCGATGTGGATGAAGGACACGCCGCTGTCGCTCGACCTGCTGTTCTTCGACGCCGGCGGCGTGCTGCGGGGCGTGGCGCGCGACGCCGCGCCGCATTCGCGGCGGCAGATCCTGAGCCCGCCGGACACCCGCTACGTGCTGGAGCTGCGCGCCGGCGCGGCGCGCCGGCTGGGGCTGCGCCCGGGCGCGCGGCTGCGCGACCCGGAGGCCCTGGCGGCGCCGCTCCCGCCGCCCGCCGGCGGTCAGCCCGCCGCGCCGGCGCCGTAGACCCGCGCCAGCTCCGCCACCCGCGCGGCCAGGGAGCCGGCCTCGATCGCGGCGCGCAGCTCCGCCATCAGGCGCTGGTAGTAGTGCAGGTTGTGCAGCGACGCCAGGCGCTCGAAGAGGATCTCCCCGCTGCGGTCCAGGTGCCGCAGGTAGGCGCGCGAATAGTGGCGGCAGGCGTAGCAGCCGCAGCCCTCCTCCACCGGGCCGGCGGCGGCGGCGTGGGCGCGGTTGCGGATGCGCACCACGCCGGCGGCCGTGAACAGCTCGCCGTTGCGGGCGTGCCGGGTCGGCACCACGCAGTCGAACAGGTCGACGCCGCAGGCGACCGCGGCGGCGACGTCGAGCGGCCGGCCGAGGCCCATCAGGTAGCGCGGCCGGTCCGCCGGCAGGCGCGGCGCGAGGTCCTCCAGCACCGCCATGCGCTCCGCGAAGCTTTCGCCGACCGACAGGCCGCCGATGGCGTAGCCGTCGAAGCCGAGCTCCTCCAGGCGCTGCTGGCACTCGCGCCGCAGGTCCGGGTACAGGCCGCCCTGGCCGATGCCGAACAGCGCCCCCGGCGCCGCGCCGTGCGCCCGGCGGGCGCGCGCCGCCCAGCGCAGCGAGCGCTCCATCGCGTCCCGCGCCCGCTCGCGGCCGGAGTCGTGCGGCGCGCATTCGTCGAGCACCATCTGCACGTCGGCGCCGAGCGCCTGCTGGATGCGCACCGCGCCCTCCGGGGTGAGGAAGATCTCGCGCCCGTCGACCGGGGCGCGGAAGCGCACGCCCGCCTCCTCGACCGCGCGGCTCGCCGCCAGGCTGAACACCTGGTAGCCGCCGGAATCGGTCAGGATCGGCCCGTCCCAGTGCATGAAGCGGTGCAGCCCGCCGTGCGCCCGCACCGCCGCCGGCCCCGGCCGCTGCAGCAGGTGGAAGGCGTTGGCGAGGATCATCTCGACGCCGCAGCCGCGCAGCTCCTCCGGCGTCACCGCGCGCACCGCGCCGTGCGTGCCGACCGGCAGGAAGGCCGGCGTCTGCACCGCGCCGCGGCCGGGGAACGCCAGCCGCCCCCGCCGCGCCCGGCCGTCCGCGCCCGTGACCCGGAACTCCATGCTCACAGCAGCAGCATGGCGTCGCCGTAGCTGTAGAAGCGGTAGCGCGCGGCGACCGCGTGGCGGTACGCCGCCAGCACCCGCTCGCGCCCCGCGAACGCGCTGACCAGCACCAGCAGCGACGAGCGCGGCAGGTGGAAGTTGGTCAGCAGCGCGTCGACCGCGGCGAACGCACGCCCCGGGCGCAGGTACAGGCGGGTCTCGCCCGCGCACGGCTCCGGCGCGCCGGTGGCGGCGGCCGCGGTCTCCAGCGCGCGCGCGGCGGTGGTGCCGACGGCGATCACCCGCCGGCCGCGGCCGCGCGCCGCCCGCGCCCGGGCGCAGGCCTCCGCCGACACCTCCAGGCGCTCGGCGTGCAGGCGGTGCGCGCGGATGTCGTCCGCCGCCAGCGGCTGGAACGTGCCGGCGCCGACGTGCAGGGTCACGAACGTCCGCTCCACGCCGCGCGCCCGCAGCCGCTCCAGCAGCGCCTCGCTGAAGTGCAGTCCGGCGGTGGGCGCCGCCACCGCGCCGGGGGCGCGGGCGTACACCGTCTGGTAGCGCGCCGCGTCGCCGGGCTCGGGCGGGCGGGCGATGTAGGGCGGCAGCGGCACCTCGCCCAGGCGCTCCAGCAGCGCCGCCGCCCCCGGCGGCGGGAACGCCAGCTCCCAGAAGCGGCCGCGCCGCCCGAGCACCCGCAGCCGCGGCCCGGCGTCCAGCGCCAGCTCGGAGCCGGACGCGGGCGCGCGGCGGCAGCGCAGCTGCGCCTCGGCCCGGCGCGGCGCCAGGATGCGCTCCAGCAGGATCTCGACCCGCCCGCCGGTGGGCTTGCGCGCGCGCAGCCGGGCCGGCAGCACCCGGGTGTCGTTGAACACCAGCAGGTCGCCGGGCGCGAGCAGTTCCGGCAGGTCGGCGACCCGGCGGTCGGCCAGGCGGCCGTCCGCGCGGTCCAGCACCAGCAGGCGGCCGGCGTCGCGCTCCGCCGGCGGCCGCTGCGCGATCAGTTCCGGCGGCAACTCGTAGTCGTACGACCGCGCGGCGAACTCCGCGCCCGGCTCAGGCGAAGGGCGCGCGGCGCAGGATGTTGTCGTCACGTCCGGAGCCGGTGGAGATCAGGTCGACCGGCGTCTCCAGGTGGCGCTCGATGGCCTCGACGTAGGCGCGCGCCGCGGCCGGCAGGTCGGCGTGCTCGCGGCAGCGGGCGGTGGAGCTGCGCCAGCCCGGATGCTCCTCGAACTCGGCCGCCGCGCCCGCCTCGTCGTAGCCGGTGCACACGCGCACGACCGGCAGCTCGTCCAGCACGTCGAGCTTGGTCAGGCACAGGCCGTCGGCGCCGTTGGCGCGGACCGCGCGGCGCAGCGCGACCGCGTCCAGCCAGCCGCAGCGGCGCGCCCGCCCGGTGGTGGCGCCGACCTCGGCGCCGCGCTCGGCCAGCCGCCGGCCGATGTCGTCGTCCAGCTCGCTCGGGAACGGCCCGCCGCCGACCCGGGTGGCGTACGCCTTGACCACGCCCAGCACGCGGTCGATGGCGCCCGGCCCGACCCCGGCGCCGACGCAGGCGCCGCCGGCGGTGGTGCTGCTGGACGTCACGTACGGATAGGTGCCGTGGTCGAGGTCCAGCAGCGCGCCCTGCGCGCCCTCGAACAGCAGCCGGCGCCCGGCGGCGCGCAGCGCGTGGCAACGCTCGGAGACGTCGGCGACGTGCGGCTCCAGCCGCGCCGCGAACGCCTGCAGCTCGCCGAGCGCGGGCTCCGGATCCAGCGCTTCCGCGCCGTAGTAATGCTCCAGCAGGTGGTTGTGATGGTCCGCGAGCTCCGCCAGCCGCTCGCGCAGCCGCCCGGGCCGGTACAGGTCCTCGACGCGCAGGCCGCGGCGCGCGGCCTTGTCCTCGTAGGCCGGGCCGATGCCGCGCAGCGTGGTGCCGATCGCGCCGCGCCCGCGCCGCCGCTCGCGCGCCCGGTCGAGCGCGGCGTGCCAGGGCAGCAGCAGCGGGCAGGCCGGCGACACGCGCAGCCGCCCGTCCGCCGGGACGCCGCGCGCCGCCAGGAAATCGAGCTCCTCGAACAGCGCCGGCAGCGACAGCACCACGCCGTTGCCGATCAGGCACTCCACGCCCTCGTTGAGGATGCCCGAGGGCATCAGGTGCAGCACGGTGCGCTCGCCGTCGACCACCAGCGTGTGGCCGGCATTGTGCCCGCCCTGGAAGCGGACCACCGCGTCCGCCTCGGCCGCCAGCAGGTCGACGATCTTGCCCTTGCCCTCGTCGCCCCACTGCAGGCCGACCACCACCACGCTGCGGCTCATGCGTCCGCCGGGCGCGCCGTCCACGCGCCGTCCCCGCCGCGCGCCAGCCGCTCGCCGCAGTCCAGCCGTTCCGGGGTGTCCGCCGCGTTCAGGGCGCGCACCACCGCGCAGCCCTCGGCGCGCAGCGCCGCGACCGCCGCGGCCAGCCCGGGGTCGTCGTCGTCCGCCGGCGCCCACACGCGCCGCTGCGGCCGCGCCGGCGGCTTCCCGCAGCGGGCCAAGGTGCGCAGATCCAGGCTGAAGCCGGTCGCCGGGCGCCCCGCGCCCGCCTCGTAGCGCCCGCCGCGGGCGAGCTCCTGCCCCTGCCCCTCGACGTAGGCCGCGAACACCAGGCCGCGCTCGTAGCGGAAGCCCCAGGCCTCGCCGAGATCGAAGTGCAGTTGCGTCTCCGGGTGGCGCGCGCGCACCCGTTCGGCCGTCCCGCGCAGCGCGTCCAGCATCGGCGCCAGCGCATCGCCCAGGCAGGCGCAGCGCTCGGCGGCGCGCGCCAGCACCTCCTCGTCCGGCCCGCACAGGTCCGGCAGGCCGCGCACCGCCCGGACGATCTCCGGCGCCGCCGGGTGCGCCGCCAGCCACTCGTCGACGTCGGCGCGGGCCTTGCGCTGCAGGCGGCCGAACAGCTCCGCGCGCTCCGCCGCCGGCCAGCCCGCGGCCGCAGCCAGCGCCCGGAACACCCCGGCGTGGCCGAGCCCCAGGCACCAGTCCCCGACGCCCGCCTCGCGCAGGAGCTCGCACAGCAACAGCACGACCTCGACGTCGCTCGCGAGGCCGTCGTGGCCGTAGAGTTCGGCGCCGGCCTGCAGCGGGCTGCGCCCGCCGCCGAGCACCTCCGGGCGGACGCGCAGCACCGCGCCGGCGTAGCACAGCCGCGCCGGGCGGTCCTGCGGCAGGTGCTGCCGGTCGATCCGCGCCGCCTGCGGGGTCAGGTCGGCGCGCACCGCGAGGCGGCGCCCGTCGAGCGGGTCGGTGAAACCGAACGTCTGCCGCTCCAGGGACTCGCCGCCGACCTCGCGGGCGTCCGGGTATTCGACCAGCGGCGGCATCACCAGCCGGTAGCCCCAGCGCGCGCAGCAGTCGAGCACGCCGCGGCGCAGCGCCTCCAGTTCGCGCGCGGCGCCGGGCAGGACCTCCTCGAACCCGTCCGGCAGCGGCGGCGGCGCGCCGGCGCTCACAGCCACAGCCGCAGCGCGCTCAGCAGCGCGACCCCGGCGGTCACCCCGACCAGGCCCAGCAGGCGCAGCTGGAAGTCGCTGAGCTCCGCCAGCCGCAGCATCCAGCGCCGCAGCCAGCCGGGGTTCGCCACCGCCGCCAAGCCCTCCAGCATGATGGCCAGGGCGACGGCCGCCAAGATCAGTTCCCACTGCATGCGGGACGCCGCTTACTGCCGCGGCTTCTTGAAGTACTGGAAGAATTCCGAATCGGGCTCGACCACCAGCACGTCGCCCTTGTCGCGGAAGGTGCTGGTGTAGGCGTTCAGGCTGCGCGTGAACGCGTAGAACTCCGGATCCCTGCTGTAGGCCTCGGCGTACACCTCGGTCGCGCGCGCGTCGCCCGCGCCGCGGATCTTCTCGGCGTCGCGGTAGGCCTCGGCCTGGATCTCGGTGCGCTGGCGGTCGGCGTGGGCGCGGATGCGCTCCGCGGTCTCCTGGCCGCGGGCGCGGAAGTCCTTGGCGGTGCGGCTGCGCTCGGCGCGCATCCGGCGGTAGACCGAGTTGCTGACCTCGTCCGGCAGCTCGATGCGGCTGATGCGCACGTCCACCACGCGGATGCCGAGCTCGCCGGCGAGCTTGTTCGACTGCACCTGCAGCACGTCCATGATCTGGCTGCGCTCGCCGGAGATCGCCTCCTGGATGGTGCGCACGCCGAACTGGTTCTTCAGCTCGTCCTTGACGATCTGCGCCAGCCGCCCCTCGGCGCGGGCGCGGTCGCCCTGGGTGGCGCGGTAGTACTGGCTCACGTTGTGGATGCGCCAGCGGACGAAGAAGTCCACCGAGACGTTCTTCTTCTCGCTGGTCAGGAACAGCTCCGGCTTGGTGTCCAGCGCCAGCACCTTCTTGTCGAACTTCCGCACGTTGTTGATGAACGGCATCTGGAAGTGCAGGCCCGGCTCCAGGTCGGCGCGGCGGATGTCGCCGAGCTGGAACACGATCGCGGTCTGCGTCTGGTGCACGTAGAACGTCGACGCCCAGACCACCACCGCGGCCGCGCCCAGCAGGACCAGCGCGCTGCGCCCCGGCATCTCAGCGCCCCTGCCGCAGCCGCCGGCCGAGGCCGGCGTCGCCGGCGCGCTCGCCGGCGGACGAATCCGGGGCCGCCGGGGCCGGGCCCGAAGCCGGCGCCCGCCCGCTCCGCTCGAGGATGCGGTCGAGCGGCAGGAACAGCATGTTGCTGCCCTTGTCGACGTCCACCACCACCTTGGAGGAGCGCGACAGCACGTCCTCGACCGCCTGCATGTACATGCGCTGCCGGGTCACCTCCGGCGCCTTGCGGTATTCGGCGAGCAGCTGCGTGAAGCGCGACGCCTCGCCCTCGGCGTTGGCCACCACCCGCGCCCGGTAGGCCTGGGCGTCCTCCATCATGCGCGCCGCCTCGCCGCGCGCCTGCGGCAGCACCTCGTTGGCGTAGGCCTGCGCCTCGTTCTTGAAGCGCTCCATGTCCTCGCGCGCCTTGGTCGCGTCCTGGAACGCGTCCTGCACCGCGTTCGGCGGCTGCGAGTCCTCCAGGTTGACGGTCAGGATCTCGATGCCGGTGCCGTAGAGGTCGAGGATCTCCTGCATCAGCACCATGGTCTTGCTGGCGATCTCGGAGCGGCCCTCGCGCAGGATGTAGTCCATCTTGTTGCGCCCGACCGTGGTGCGGATGGCGCTGTCGAGCACGCCGCAGATGGTGCTCGAGAAGCGGCAGGTGCGGTCGCCCTCGACGTCCGGGCGCTCGACGTTGAACAGGTAGTCCTCGGCGCTCTTCAGCCGGTACTGCACCGAGAACTCGAGCTCGACGATGTTCTCGTCCTGGGTCAGCATGGTGGTGCGCTTCTTGACGCTGCGGTTGCCGGTGACGTTGACCACCGCGACCGATTCGACCGGGTACGGCACCCGCCAGCCCGGCCCCGGCATGGTGGTGCGGTGGTATTCGCCGAAGCGCGTCACCACCCCGCGCTCGCTGGCCTCGACGATGTAGAAGCCGGACAGCAGCCACAGCCCGCCGATGATCAGCGCGATCAGGCCGCCCCGGGCCGGCAGGCCGCGGAAGCCGCCGCCCTCGCCGCCGCCGCCGGAGCGCCCGCCCTTGCCGCGGAGCACGCGGCGCAGCAGGCCGCCGAACAGGTCGTCCAGGTCGGGGGGGCCGCTGCGGGCGTTGCGCTGCCAGGGATTGTCTTTGCCGTTGTCGTTCCAGGGCATGGTGGCGCCGGACGGGGATGGGACGGGCATTCTAGCAAACCGGGCCGCGGCGCCGCGGCCCGGGCCAATCGCCGGCGCAGCGGCGCACTGCGCATTCCCCCAGCCGCTTCGCGTAACGCGGAACGCCGGAAGTCGGGCCGCGGCTTCCCGGGGGCCGCATCCCGGAGCGCATTCGCGCGAAGTCCGGCAACTCTTTCCGATTGCAGGGCGGCGGGAAGCGCGCCAGCCGACTTTTGTTCCTGTGGTATGATGTAGTGTCAAATTGTACGGGCAATAATGATGCCGGATTTCGAATGGGACGAAGCCAAGAACCGGTCGAACATCCGCAAGCACGGCGTGGACTTCGCCATCGCCAAGCGCATCTTTCTGGGAGCGGTCGTCACCGAAATCGATGGGCGCAGGGAGTACGGCGAAATCCGTTATCGCAGCATCGGCTCCGTGCAGGGCGGCGTGATGGTGGTCGCGCATACCCGAAGGAACGGCCGCATCCGGCTGATCTCCGCCCGCCCGGCATCGCGCAGAGAAAGGAGAAAATACCATGAAACGACATGACCGACCGCTCACGCCGAAAGAAATCGGCGAAGTCAGGGACGAGGATATCGATTTCAGCGATATCCCGGAATTGGACGACGAGTTCTGGAAGAACGCGAAAGTCGTCGAGCCGGACCGCACGGAACAGGTCACACTGCGCATAAAGCGGTCCGTGCTGGACTTCTTCCGGGCTTCCGGGAAAGGCTACCAGACGCGCATCAACCGCGTGCTGGAGACGTACGTGCGGGCGCGGCGCGACGCTTCCTGAGGCGCTGCCGCAATCCTCCTAGCCGGCCCGGACTACGGCGCGGCCGGCTCCGGCACGCGGAAGCGCGCGAACCGCGCCAGCTGCGGCGGCGGCAGCCACAGGCTCAGCTCGCACTCGCCGGCGTCGGTGTAGCGCTCGGCCTCCACCTGGCCGATGCGGTAGAGCTCCGACCGCAGCGGGAACGACGCCCGCGGCAGGCGCAGCCGCACCCGCGACTGCGCCCGCCGCAGCAGCCCCCGCATCCGCTCCAGCAGCGCGTCCACGCCCGCCCCGGTGCGCGCCGAGAGCCACACCCCGGCCGCGCCCGCCGGCGGCGCGCAGGCCGCGGCCAGCCGGTCGGCCTTGTTATGCACCTCCAGCACCGGCACGCCGCCGGCGCCGATCTCGCCGAGCGTGGCGCGCACGCAGGCGGCGCGCTCCGCGCGCTCCTCGTCGGCGCCATCGATGACATGCAGCAGCAGGTCGCACTCGCGCACCGCCTCCAGGGTCGAGCGGAACGCCCGCACCAGCTCCGGCGGCAGGTCCCGGATGAAGCCCACCGTGTCGCTCAGCACCAGTTCCGGCCCGCCGGGCAGCCGCAGCCGGCGGTGGGTCGGATCCAGGGTCGCGAACGGCCGGTCGGCGGCGAGCACGCCGCCGCCGGTGAGGCGGTTGAACAGGGTCGACTTGCCGGCGTTGGTGTAGCCGACCAGCGCCGCCTGCGGCAGCCGCATCCGCCGCCGCCGGGCGCGGCTCTGCCGGCGCTGCCGGGCCACCAGCTCCAGGCGCCGGCGCAGGGTCTGCAGGCGCTGCGTCAGCAGCCGGCGGTCCAGCTCCAGCTGCGTCTCGCCCGGCCCGCGCAGGCCGATGCCGCCCTTCTGCCGCTCGAGGTGGCTCCAGCCCCGCACCAGGCGCGTGGCGAGGTAGCTGAGCTGCGCCAGCTCCACCTGCAGCTTGCCCTCGTGCGAGCGCGCGCGCTGCGCGAAGATGTCCAGGATCAGCCCGGTGCGGCCGAGCACGCGGCATTCGAGCTCGCGCTCGAGGTTGCGCTCCTGCCCGGGACTCGGATCCGCGTCCAGCACCGCCAGGCGCACGCCGCGCTCGCGCGCGCAGGCGCGCAGCCGCTCCACCTGCCCGGGACCGAAGTACAGGCGCCGGTGCGGCGCGCGGCGCCGGAAGCGCAGGGCCGCGCGCGGGGCGAGCCCGGCGCTGGACGCCAGCTCCGCGAACTCCCGCCCGTCGCCGGCCGCCGGCCCCGGGCGGCCGAGCTCGGCGCGCACCAGGACGCACGCCGCCTCCGCGTCCGGACGCTCCGGCAAACGCGGCGCCTCCCGGACGCTAGGCGTCCGGCGCCTCCTCGTCCGGGCGCTCGAGCTCCATCCGCCGCGTCGGCTCGATGGTCGAGATCGCGTGCTTGTAGACCACCTGGCTGACGCCGGTCTTCGGGTTCTTTAGCATCACCACGAACTGGTCGAAAGAATGGATCGACCCCTGCAGCTTGATGCCGTTGACCAGGTAGATGAACACCGGCACGCGCTGCCGGCGCAGGAGGTTGAGAAACGGTTCCTGAATCGTCTGTCCTTTGTTGCTCATCGGCTTTCCGCGGCGACCGGCTGTTGTTGTTGTTCGTCACGCGCGGCCGCGGCCGCGCGCGCCGGCGTACCATCGCGCCGCCGCCGCGAGCACCGGTTCAACCCGCGGGCGGTCGAGGGGGCAGTGTAACACGTCCGGCGCATGCCGCAGCCAGCTCAGCTGCCGCTTGGCCAGCTGCCGGGTGGCGGCCGCGGCCCGCTCGCGCAGCTCCGCCGCGCCGAAATCGCCGTCGAGGTGCCGCCAGGCCTGGCGGTAGCCGACGCAGCGCATCGACGGGTGCGCGGCCGTCAGCCCCGGCCGCGCGCGCAGGCGGCGCACCTCGTCCAGCAGGCCCGCCGCCAGCATGCCGTCGAAGCGCCGCTCGATGCGCCGGTGCAGCCCGGCGCGGTCCGCCGGCACCAGCGCCAGCTGCCGGCAGTCGAAGCGCGCCCGCGCCGCCGGCGCGCGGGCGGTCCAGGCGGACAGCGGCCGGCCGCTCGATTCGTAGACCTCGAGCGCGCGCAGGACGCGCTGCCCGTCGGCGGGCGCGAGCCGCCCGGCGGTCGGCGGGTCGCAGCGCCGCAGGCGGGCGTGCAGCGCGGCCGGCCCCGCGGCGCGCAGTTCGGCGCGCAGGCGCGCGCGCACCGCCGGCAGCGGGTCCGGGATCGGCGACAGGCCGCGCAGCAGGGCCAGGAAGTACAGCCGGCTGCCGCCGACCAAGAGCGGGATCCGCCCGGCGGCGCGCACCGCGCGCATCTGCCGGCGCGCCTCGCGGGCGTAGCGCCACGCCGAATAGGACTCCTCCGGCTCGACCAGGTCGATCATGCGGTGCGGCGCGCGCGCCAGGAGTTCGGCGCCGGGCTTGGCGCTGCCGATGTCGAGGCCGCGGTAGACCATCGCCGAATCGACGCTGACGATCTCGAACGGGAAGCGCTCGGCGAGCGCCGCCGCGCAGTCGGTCTTGCCCATGGCGGTCGGCCCCAGCAGGGCCAGGGCCGGCGGCTCGCCCACGGCTCAGCGCCCGCGCAGGAACAGCTTGTCCAGCTGGTCGATGCTGAGCTGCACCCAGGTCGGGCGGCCGTGGTTGCACTGCCCGGCGCGCTCGGTCGCCTCCATGTCGCGCAGCAGCGCGTCCATCTCCGCCACCGTCAGCCGCATCTTGGCGCGCACCGCGCCGTGGCAGGCCAGCGACGACAGCAGCTCGTGCTCGCGCTCGCGCACCCGCTCGCTGCCGCCCTGCGCGCTCAGGTCGGCCAGCACGTCGCGCAGCAGCGCGCCGGCGTCGGCGTGCGCCAGCAGGCTCGGCAGCGCCCGCACGCAGGCCGTGTCCGGACCGCTCAGCTCCGCCTCGAGGCCCCACTCGGCGAGCCGCGCGCCGTGCTCCTCCAGGCAGGCCGCCTCGGCGGGACTCAGGCGCAGGGTCTGCGGCACCAGCAGCGGCTGACTGCGCACGCCGTCGGCCGCGTGCCCGGCCTTGAGGCGCTCGTAGGCGATGCGCTCGTGCGCGGCGTGCATGTCCACCAGCACCAGCCCGCGCTCGTTCTCGGCCAGGATGTAGATGCCGTGCAGTTGCGCGCGCGCCAGCCCCAGCGGCGGCAGCGCCGCCGCCTCCCTGGCTGCGGCGGACGGCGCCTCCGGCGGCCGCTCGGTCCCGGCGGCCGCCGGCGCGGACGGCATCGGCATCGGCGCCTGGCGCGCCTGCGGGTTCTCGTTGACCAGCGTCCGGAAGTGCTCGGCCGCGTGCCCGGCGTCCGCCGGGCGCGCGCCGGCGACGGTCCGGGCGACGCCGTCCGCCAGCAGCCGGTGCACGGCGCGCGCCTCGTGGAAGCGCACCTCGGTCTTGGCCGGGTGCACGTTCGCGTCCACCGCCGCCGGCGGCAGCTCCAGGTGCAGCGCGTAGCACGGGTGCCGGCCGCCGTAGAGCACGTCGGCGTAGCCCTGCCGCACCGCGTGCGCGACCAGCCGGTCGCGCACCGCGCGGCCGTTGACGAAGAAGTACTGCTGGTCGGCCTGGCTGCGCGAATAGGTCGGCAGGCCGATCCAGCCGGACAGGCGCATGCCGCCGGCCGCCGCCTCGCAGAACACCGACTGCTCAACGAACTCGCGGCCGAGCACCGCATCCAGGCGGGCCTGCTCCGGCACGCCGTCGCCGACCGCCGGGTAGCGCAGCAGGCGGCGGCCGTTGTGGTGCGCCTCCAGGCCCACGTCCGGCCGCCCGAGGCCGAGGCTGCGCAGCGCGCCCGCAATGTGCTTCCACTCGGTAGACGGCGCGCGCAGGAACTTGCGCCGCGCCGGGGTGTTGTAGAACAGCTCGCGCACCTCGACCGTGGTGCCCGGCGGATGCGCCCGCGGCTCCGGCGCCGCGTCGGCCGCGTCGCCGGCGATGCTCCAGGCGCGCTCCGCGCCCGCCGCCGCCGAGGTCAGGCGCAGCCGCGACACCACCGCGATCGACGGCAGCGCCTCGCCGCGGAAGCCCAGCGTGCCGAGCCGCTGCAGGTCCTCGGCGCGCGCCAGCTTGGAGGTGGCGTGGCGCGCCAGCGCCAGCGCCAGCTCGTCGCGCGGAATGCCGCAGCCGTCGTCGGTGACGGCGATGCTCCGGCGGCCGCCCTCCTCAATCTGCACGTGGATGCTGCGCGCGCCGGCGTCGAGGCTGTTCTCGACCAGCTCCTTGACCACCGCCGACGGCCGCTCGACCACCTCGCCGGCGGTGATCTGGCTGACCAGGCGGGAACTGAGCTTGCGGATCGGCATGGCCCCTGATTGTAACGGACGCGCCCGCCGGGCGCGGCCGCTTAAAGACGAACGGCGCTCCCGGAGGAGCGCCGTCCGCCGCCGCGGCGGTCCGCCGCCTCAGGGCGTCGCCTGGCAGTCCCCCTCGCAGACCGCGCCGAAACTGCCGATGATGGCGTCCATGAAGTTGTCGTAATCGACGGACATGTTGAGCTGCCAGGTGCCGGCCGCCTCCATGCCGCGGCCCGCCGGGCCGTAGAACGCGCCCTCGTAATGGCCGGCCACCGCCCCGTCCATATTTCGCGGCTCGGCAATGGCAGACGGGCTTCCGCTTCCACCATAAGCGCCGTCGGCCCTGATGGCTGTGGGCTGCAGTTCGACGTAGGGGATTTCGGACTCGGGGTCGTCGTGATCGGTGCCCAGGAAAATCCCGCGCGCCCGGCCGATGCCGCCGCCGTTGTCCTTGGCCCAGAAACCGGGGGCGTTCTGGTACGCGTACTCCAGATTGTCGATCTTGCCCGCGATCTCGTTGGGGTCCAAAGCAACCGGAGTCGGAGCGTAATCCATGAGCGAGCAGCTCGAGCCGCCGATGCAGGCCCGGAGCTCGATGTCGCCGCGCACCCGGAAGGTGTTCTCGATGGCATGCAGAGATCCGGCCACGATCTGCTTGGTGTCCGAGGTCACCGCGTACGCCGCGGTCTTGCCGCGGAACGTCCCCTCGATCGCATCGTCCGCGGCGAGGTCGGTCGTCCGCCGGCCGGCCTCGTCCGCGAACGCGTCCAGCCCGTAGTGGAACGTCTGCATGCGTCCGACCCGCCGCGAAGCGATCGTGAAGTCGATGAACTTGAACAGCCCGTACGCCGCGTACGAAAGCTGCCGGTTCGTGCCGGCGTGGGCGGACCGGATCATTTCGTAGCGGCCCATGACATGCTCTTCGACCTGATCGCCGGCCGAGTCGAGGTCGGGAGTGATGGCGCTGGCCGCGTCATCGGCTTCGGCGTCTCCCGGCAGCCGGGGCGACACGGCATGCACGGACCAGAAGTTGGTGTTCGGCTCGCCGTACCGGTCCGGCAGCGGCGCGCCAAACGAGATCTCGACGTTGGGGGTGATCGGATCGTCGCAGTATTCGTCGTTGCCGGTGCCGCAGTTCTTTCCGCCCTTGGCGTTGTAGCGCTCCAAGTCGGAGAAGATGACGCCCTCGCCGCCGAAGCCCATGGTGAAGCCGCCGTTCGCCTTGTGCTGGAACGTCATGTACGGCCGCGGGTCCCAGTTGTTGTATCGGGCCGCATTGGTTAAACCGGCGGCAATGTCACTCGTCCCTCTCGCCAAGGGTTCCGGATCGCTTCCCTGCATGATCAGCCGATGCGCGGCAGCATAGAGCCAAAGCCGGTAGCCGTTGTTGTTGGTGGTGTCGGCCGGATCCTCATTATCCCTTACGTACCGCAGCCCGTCCCGATACACGTGGCCGCGGCCCGGGAAATGGCGCGCGTTCGGACTGGTCGTCGTGAACACCCGCAGGTTGCTCCCGGACGGGTCGTACAGCACCGCGTCCGGCGTCAGGTCGAAGCCGTCCGTCACCGCGGTGCCGCGGTCGCTGATCGTGTAGGCGCTCGCGGCCCCCCCGGTGCCGGCGCCCCAAGTGCCGGCCGCATTGAAATTATTGGCGAACCATACCTCCACGCCCTCCCGGCGCGGGTGGTACGTCACGCTGGCGCGCCGGGTCTCAAGCCCGGTGAGCTCGTTCAACTGCTGCCGCAACCGGGCGATCACGCTCTGGCTGGTGCCCTGCTGCTCCCCCAGCGCCGCCTGCGCGGCGGCCAGGTCCCGCGCCAGCTTCTCCACTTCGGCCTGCGCCGCAGCCAGCCCCGTGTTCAGCGCCGCCTGGATCTGATCCCGCGCATCGTCCGCCGTCGTATCCACCTCGGCGATATCGTTGAGCGCCTTGATCGCCGCCTCCTGCGCCGCCTCGCCGCCGGCGACCCGCGCCGCGGTGTCGGCCGCGATCACCAACTGCAGCGCCTGCAGCGCATCTTCGACCGCCTGCTGCGCCACTCTGGCCTCGTCCGTGCCCGCGGTATCCGCATTCGCGGCCTCCCGAGCCATCGAGACCCGCTCGATGAACGTCCTCAGCGATGCGGCGAGGGTGTCGCGCTGACGCGGCTCCAGCAGCGCGAGACTGCGAACGAGCGTGCCCGCGCCCTCGACAGAGCGCACCTGCACGGAAGCGCCCGACCCGGCCAGCGAAGTCTGCAGCTCCCTGAGATCGGCCAGCACCAGGTCCAAGGTGGCCACCGTGCCCTCGGCGTAGCCCTGCTGATAGCTTCTCGAATCGGTGCCGCTCGCCGCCGTGGTAGAAGAAGAGCTGCCGCCGCAGGCGGACAGCAGCAAGGCCGCCAGCAGGCAGCAGGAAGCGAGTTTCAGATTAGGATGCTTAATTGGCATTTTCGTCCCCATGTGAAGTTGGTTGTGCAATCCGCTCAGACTGAGTTTTCAGTTTGGAACTGCTTCGGTTAAGAATAACAGCCCTGCCCCGCAAATCGCAGGCGCCGGGATTATAGCAAACTTTCCCGGCAACGCAAAAACTCGGGGGGGGGGGGGGGGCAAATGCGATAAATGCCTAATATCCGTATCATTTTCCCGCGTCCCGCGCCGGTTCTGCATCCGCCCGCCCGCGGGCGCCGAACCGCCGCCCGAAGTCAACGGCCCGTCGCCGGAGCGCGCGGCGGCGGGGGCGCCCGGCGAAGCATTGCTCCCGCCGCCCCCGCGAAGCCTCCGACTTGCTGCCCGACGACCGCTTGCGTCCGCCGCATCGACCGCGTGCTGCGCGTGGTCGCGGGCGTGGCCATCCCGCACCTCGGCTTGGTTGCCTGCGACCTGGCGGGGCGGGACTGGCTCGGCTTGGTCCCGCCGCTGACCGGCGCGGGCGACTTGCGGAATCATCGGATGCGCGCGGGAATTTCTTCGGCGGAACTGATTAGGATGCTTGATGCCAATTAAGCATCCTAATCTGAAACTCGCTTCCTGCTGCCTGCTGGCGGCCTCGCTGCTGTCCGCCTGCGGCGGCAGTTCTTCCTCGTCTACCGCTGGCGGCACTGATTCCAGAAGCTACCAGCAGGGCGTCGCCCACGGCACGGCGCGCGCGCTGGGCACTGTGCTGACCCAGCTCCAGGCGCTGGAGGCCTCGCTGGCCGGCTCGGGCGCTCCCGTGCAGACGAGCCTCGGCAGGGTTTCGCACATTGTCGTGGCGGCGAACTTGGCGCCGCGCCAGCGCGAACAACTGGCCATGTCCCTGCGGACGTTCATCGACCGGATCGAGGCGGCCAAGACCGCGGCCGAGGCGGCGACCGCCGGCACGGCCGAAGCCGATGCGGCGGAGGCCGCGGCCAGCGAAGCGCTGCAGGCGTTGCAGTTGGTGGTGGCGGCCGACACCGCGGCGCGGATCTCCGGCGACGATGAGGCGCAGGAGGCGGCGATCGCCGCGCTCAACGAGATCGCCGAAGTGGATACGACGGCGGACAATGCGCAGGAGCAGATTCAGAAAGCGCTGAACGATGGGCTGGCCGCGGCGCAGGCTGATGTGAAGGCGCTGGAGGACGCGCTGGCCGCGGCGCGGGCGGCGCTGGGGCTGCAGGCGGGAACCAGCCAAGAAGTGATCGACCGGAAAGATCAGCAGATCGCAGAGATCACCGGGGCGTCGACCCGGCGCGCCACAGTGACGTACCACCCGCGCCGGGAGGGCGTGGAGGTGTTCTTCCAGACCGGCTTCGATGCGGCCGGCAGTTGGGGCGCCGGCACCGGGGGAGCTGCGGGCCTCTACACGATCGACAATGCCGGCACCGCGGTGACGGACGGCTTCGACCTGACTCCGGACGCGGTGCTGTACGACCCGTCCGGGAACAACCCGCGGGTGTTCTCGGCGACCAGTCCGAACACGAATCATTTCCCGGGCCGCGGCTCGGTGTACCGGGGCGACTTGCGGTACATCAACGATGATGACGGCACTGAGGCCAATACTAATCCAAACAAGTGGCTCTACAGAAATGCCCACCGGCTGGTTGAGCAGGGAGTTGATCCGGAACCCGCGGATAAAGGAGCTTCCACGGCCACCAATGCGGGCCGATGGAACAACTGGGACGCGGAGGCGAGCATGACGTTCCAGCACAAGGCGAACGGCGGCTTCACCATGGGCTTCGGCGGCACGGGCCTGATCTTCGGCGATCTGGAACGCTACCAGGCCGGCGGCTGCACCACCAGCGACGTGTCCTGCAACGACCCGGTCACCGCCAACGTCGAGATCTCGTTCGGCGCGCCGCTGCCGGACCGGTACGGCCAGCCGAACACCAACTTCTGGTACGTGCATGCCGTGTCGCCCCGGCTGCCGGGAGACGCCGACGCCAATGACGCGGCCTCCGCCATCACCCCCGACCTCGATTCGGCCGGCGATCAGGTCGAAGAGCATGTCATGGGCCGCTACGAAATGATCCAGTCCGCCCACGCCGGCGCGGACGAGGACGGCGCGAACCGGCGGCTCTCGTACGCGGCGTACGGGCTGTTCAAATTCATCGATTTCACGATCTCCGAGCAGCGGGTCGGCCGCATGCAGACGTTCCACTACGGGCTGGACGCGTTCGCGGACGAAGCCGACCGGCGGACGACCGACCTCGCCGCGGACGACGTGATCGAGGGGACGTTCCGCGGCAAGACCGCGGCGTACATCGTGACCTCGCTCACCAAGACGGTTCAGCCCGGCCGCTTTCATTCGATCGGGAACATGTTCCGGGCGCGCGGCGACATCGAACTCCGGGCCTGCATCGGCGGCAGCGGAAACTGCTCGCTCATGAGTTACGCTCCGTCTCCGGCCGCCTTGACCGCCAACCAGGTCGCGGGCAAAATCGACAATCTGGAATACGCGTACCAGAACGACCCCGGCCACTGGACCAAGAACGACGCCGGCGGCATCAACCGGGCGAGCGGGGTTTTTCTGGGCACCGACCCCAACGATCCCGAGCTCAATCCCCCCTATGTCGAACTGCAGCCCGCAGCCATCAGGGTCGACGGCGCTTTTAGCGGCGCAGCCGAGCCGCAAAATATGAATGGAGCGGTGGCCGGCGGCTACGAGGGCGCGTTCTACGGCCCGGCGGGCCGGGGCATGGAGGCGGCCGGCACTTGGCGGCTCAACATGTCGCCTTGGGAGGACGGCGCCTACATGGACGCCATCATCGGCAGTTTCGGCGCGATCTGCGAGGGGGACTGCCAGGCGGCGCCCTGATGCGGCGGACCTCCGCGGCGGCGGACGGCGCTCCCCCGGGAGCGCCGTTCGTCTTTAAGCGGCCGCGCCCGCAGCGCGCGGCGGCCGGAACGCCCGGCGCAGCCTGTTCCCGCCGCCCGCCCGAAACCGCCGGCTCACCGCTCGACGACCACCTCCGTCAGCCGCCAGTCCAGCCCCCGCCGGAGCAGCGTCAGGCGGTAGCGCGTCCCGTCGCGGCCGACCGCGAGCACGGCGAAGCGCTCCAGCGATTCGTAGCCCATCGAGATCCGCTCCGCGCCGCCGTCGCCGGCGCGCGCCCGCGCCGCCAGCTCGATCACGCCGGCGGGCGACACGCGCTCCTCCAGCGCGTGCTCCGCCGCCCCGGCAAGCAGGCCCGCCAGCAGGCCGGACAGCCAGCCGCGCTCCTCCGGCCGCGCCGCCGCGCCGAGCCAGCCGGCCGCCGCCCGATCCGCGAGGCCCGCGCGCACCGCCGGGAAGTCGATCCGCGCCGCCAACTCCGCCGCATCGCCGCGCCCGGCGGCGTCCCACAGCCGGTGCAGCGCCCAGTACGGCCCCGCGGCCAGCCAGCCTAGGCCCAGCAACAGCGCCAGCAGGAGGAATTTCCGCATCGCCCCGCCCCGCCCGATGGAACTTGACGCCGCCCGACCCTGCCTAATAAGGCAGACGGGGCGCGCGCCGTTCCCGGAGCGGCCCCGAGGAGGATAACCGCATGAACGAAAACGTCCACCGCATCGACCGCGTGCTGCGCGTGATCGCGGGCGTGGCCATCCTGTACTTCGGCCTGGTTACCTACAACCTGGCGTGGTGGGGCTGGCTCGGCCTGATTCCGCTGTTGACCGGCGCGGTCGGCTTCTGCCCGGTGTACCGGCTGTTCGGCGTCAAGACCGCCTGAGCCGCGTCCCGGACGGCTGCGGGACGCACGGGAAGTGTCCCCACACCAGCCGGAGTTCGGCGTTCTCGTAGATCAGCGGGATCCGGCTCCGGCGCCAGGGCGGCACCCCGGCGTCCTGCAGCCACTTCTTGAGCGGGCGGCAGCGCCGCCCGGGCGGACGGCAGCGTTCGCCGCCGCGGCGCAGCCGCACCTCCACCTCCGCCCCGGCGCGGCCGCCCAGTTGCGCCTGCAGCTCCTCCCACGCCAGCGTCATCCCCAGCTCCGGCAGCGCCAGCGCGCTCCCCTGCGGCCAGCGCCGGCGGAGATCCGGCGGCGGCGGCGCCGTTGCCGCCGCCAGGTGCAGCCGCCCGCGCCAGCGGTAGACCGCGAAATCCCCGCAGCGCAGCGGCGCCAGCCGGTCCGGCGCGGCCTCCGCCACCGCCCGCAGCCACGCCCGCAGCCGCCGCTCGCCGGGCGCCGGCGCGCCGCGGCCGAGCAGCCAGAACCGCGCCAGGTTCTCCCGCCGGGCGGCGGACAGCCCCGCCAGCCGCGCCAGCGGCAGCGCCTCGAGGCCCGCGCCGTCCTCGCGGGCGCGCTCCTCCAGCAGGCCGCGGGCGTGGGCCTGGTGCCGGGCGGCGCGCGCCAGCGTGCGCTCCGCCGCCGGCCAGCGGCGCTCGAGCTCCGGCAGCAATGTCCGGCGCAGGAAGTTCCGGTCGCGGCGCAGGTCGTCGTTGTCCGGGTCGGCGCAGGCGGCCAGCCCGTGCCGGCGCAGGTACGCCGCGATCTCCGCTGCCGGACAGTCGAGCAGCGGCCGCAGCAGCCAGCCGCCGCGCCAAGGGCGCTCGGCGGGCATCGCCGCCAAGCCCGCCGGCCCCGCGCCGCGCAGCAGCTGCAGCAGCAGGGTCTCGGCCTGGTCGCGGCGGTGGTGCGCCAGCAGCACCGCGACCCCGGGCCCCGCGAACTCGCCGAGCGCCCGGTAGCGGACCGTCCGCGCCGCCGCCTCCGGACTCTCGCCCGGCGCCGGATGCGCCGGGCGCCGCCGCGCCTCGAACGCCACGCCCCACTCCGCGCAGACCGCCCGGCAGCGCGCCTCGAACGCCGCCGCCGCCGGCTGCAGGCCGTGGTTCACGTGCGCGGCGAGCAGCTCCGCGCCGCGCGCCCGCGCCAAGGCGCGCGCCGCGTGCAGCAGCGCGGTCGAATCCGGGCCGCCGCTGAACGCCACCACCCAGCGCCGCGCCTCCGGGCGCCGGTCCAGCGCCGCCGCCAGCAGGGCCGGCGCCGCCGGCGCGCTCACGTCTGGAAGAAGCCCGCGGACAGCAGCCGCTCCTGCCGCCGGGCCACCAGCGCGTCCGGCTCCAGCTCCCGCAGTTCGGCGAGGCGCGGCGCCAGCGCCGCGCCGAGCCGCCGCGCCGTCTCCGCCGGGTCGCGGTGCGCGCCGCCCAGGGGCTCGGGCACCACGCCGTCGATCAGCTCCAGCTCCGCCAGGCGCCGCGAGGTGAGGCCCATGGCCTCGGCCGCGTCTTGGGCGCGCTCCGCGCTCTTCCACAGGATCGCCGAACAGCCCTCCGGCGAGATCACCGAATAGACGCTGTACTGCAGCATCAGCAGGCAGTCGCACACGCCCACCGCCAGCGCGCCGCCGGAGCCGCCCTCGCCGATCACGGCGCTGACGATCGGCACGCGCAGCCCGGACATCAGCTCCAGGTTGCGGGCGATGGCCTCGCTCTGGCCGCGCTCCTCGGCGCCGATGCCGGGATAGGCGCCCGGCGTGTCGATGAAGGTCAGCACCGGCATCCCGAAGCGCTCCGCGAGCCGCATCAGCCGGCGCGCCTTGCGGTAGCCCTCCGGCCGGGGCATGCCGAAGTTGCGCGCCACCTTCTCCTTGGTGTCGCGGCCCTTCTGGTGGCCGATCGCCATCACCGGCCGGCCCTCGAAGCGGCCCATGCCGGCGACGACCGCCGCGTCGTCCGCGTACAGCTGGTCGCCGTGCAGTTCGTGGAACTCGTCGAGCAGCGCGTCCAGGTAGTCGCGGGTGTAGGGCCGGCGCGGGTGCCGCGCCAGCTGGGTGACCTGCCACGCGCTGAGGTTGGCGAAGATGTCCTCGGTCAGCGCCCGGCGGCGGCCCTGCAGCCGCTCGATCTCGGCGTCGAGCTCGACTTCATCGCCGGCGCCGACGTGGCGCAGCTCGCGGAGCTTCGCCTCCAGCTCGGCGATCGGCTGCTCGAAATCGAGGAAGTCCGGCGACACGGCGGCGCGCCTCAGCCCGGCCGGGCGTACCGGACGTCGACCGACTGCACGCCGGGCACCCGCCGCAGGGCCTCCAGCAGCCCCGCGTCCGGCGCCACGTTCCAGTCGGCGCCCAGCAGCCAGTCGCTGCTCGCCCGCGCCGCGGTGCGCTCGATCCGCACCTCGCAGCGGCCGCCGCGGCGGGGCGCCAGGGCCGCGCGGATGCGATGCACGGTGTCGACGCTGCTGTCGCCGTTCAGGTGGATGTACAGCCGCTCGGCGCCGCTGCGCAGGTCGTCCAGGGTGGAGAACTTCTGCACCCGCAGCCGCAGCCGCTCGCCGCGCTCGGCGGTCTTCGGCTGCACCTTGACCACGCCGCGCGCCACCAGCAGCGCGCCGCGCTCGAGTCTCGCCCCGCCCGCGTCCGGCAGCACCGCGTCCAGCCGCTCGCGCTCGTCCTCGAGCTGCACGAACAACTCCGGGCCGGCGCGCGCGCGCGTCGCCTTCACCACCATGCCGGCGGTCACCACCTCCTCCGCGTAGCCGCGCCCCGCGCCGCCGCGGGCGCCCAAGGCGCGCACCTCGGCCAGGGTGTGCGTCAGCAGCGGCCGCACCTGCCGCGCATGCAGCTGGTAGGGGTGCCCGCTCAGGTACAGGCCCAGCGCCTCGTGCTCGCGCTGCAGGCGCTCCGCCTCCGGGTACTCGGCCGCGGCCGGCGCCGGCGCGGCCGCGGCCGGCGCGGCCGCGTCGGCCGCCGCGAACAGCGAGCTCTGCCCCGCCTCGCGGTCGCGCTGCAGCCGCCGGGCGTCCTCCCGCGCCGCGCCGGCCGCGGCGGCCAAGCCGCGGCGGCTGCCGCCGAGCGAATCCAGGGCGCCGGCGTGGATCAGCGCCTGCAGCTCGCGCTCGCCGTAGTCGCGCGAGTCCAGCCGCCGGCACAGGTCGGCCAGGTCCGCGAACGGCGCTTCGGCGCGCGCCTCCGCCAGCCGCGCCGCCAGCGTCCGCCCGATCCCCCGCACCGCGCCCAGGCCGTAGCGGACCGCGCCGTCGCCGGCCGCCTCGAAGTGGACGCCGGAGGCGTTCACGTCCGGCCCCAGCACGGTCAGGCCGAGCGCGCGCGCCTCGCGCAGCAGCAGCGCCAGCCGGTCGGCGCCGTCCATCTCGGTCGACATGGTGGCCGCCATCAGCGCGTCCGGGTAGTGGGTCTTGAACCAGGCGGTCTGGTAGGACAGCAGCGCGTAGGCCACCGAGTGGGACTTGTTGAAGCCGTACTCCGCGAACTCCTTCATCCAGTCGAAGATCTTCCGCGCCGCCGCCGCCGTCAGCCCGTGCTTCTCGGCGCCCTCGCGGAAGCGCTTCGCGTGCGCCGCCATCTCCGCCGGCTTCTTCTTGCCCATCGCCCGGCGCAGCAGGTCGGTCTCGCCCAGGCTGTAGCCGGCCAGGTCGCGCGCGATCCGCATCACCTGCTCCTGGTACAGCACCACGCCGAAGGTCGGCGCCAGGATCGGCTCCAGGTCCGGGTGCAGGTACCGGGGCCGCTCGCGGCCGTGCTTGCAGCGGATGTACTGCTCGTCCATGCGCGAGTTGAGCGGCCCGGGCCGGAACAGCGCCACCAGCGCCACCAGGTCGTCGAAGCGGTCCGGGCGCAGCCGCTGCACCAGCTCGCGCATGCCCTCCGACTCCAGCTGGAACACCCCGGTGGTGCGCCCCTGCTGCAGCATCCGGTAGGTGTCGGCGTCGTCCAGCGGCAGCGCCTCCAGGTCGAGCGGCGGCTCGCCGGCGGCGGCGCGGCGGGCGTTGACCGCGCGCAGGCAGCGGTCGAGCACGGTCAGCGTGCGCAGGCCCAGGAAGTCGAACTTGGTCAGCCCGATGGCCTCGATGTCGTCCTTGTCGAACTGGGTGATGGCGAGCTGGTCCTGGCGCGCCTCGTCGTAGTACAGCGGCACGAAGTCGGTCATGGCCCCGGGCGCGATCACCACCCCGGCGGCGTGCCGCGAGGCGTTGCGCACCACGCCCTCGAGCTGCAGCGCGACCTCGTACAGGTGCATGCCGGTGGTGTCCTCCGGGTGGCTGACCTGGGCGCGGAACTCCGGCGCCTCGCGGTAGGCGTCCCGCAGCGTGATGTCGAGGCGCGCCGGCACCGCCCGGGCGATGCGGTCGCAGTAGTTGTAGGACGCGCCCAGGGCGCGGCCGACGTCGCGGATCGCGGCCTTCGCCGCCAGCGTGCCGTAGGTGATGATCTGCGCCACGCTGCCGGCGCCGTAGCGCTGCCGCACGTGCTCGATCACCCGGTCGCGCTGCTGCTGGCAGAAATCGATGTCGAAGTCCGGCATGCTGACCCGGTCCGGGTTCAGGAAGCGCTCGAACAGCAGGTCGTAGCGCAGCGGGTCGAGGCCGGTGATGCCGAGCGCGTAGGCCACCAGCGAGCCGGCGCCGGAGCCGCGCCCCGGCCCCACCGGGATGTCGTGCGCGCGCGCCCAGCCGACGAAGTCGGCGACGATGACGAAGTAGCCGCCGAAGCCGGTGCCGCGGATCACCTCGAGCTCGTAGTCGAGCCGCGCGCGGTAGTCCGCCTCCGGCGCCGCCGTCCCGGCGCCGCGCGCCAGCGCCTGCAGGCGGCGGTCGAGGCCGGCGCGGGCGCGCTTCGCCAGGTGCTCCTCCAGCGGCTCGCCGTCCGGGGTGGGGTGCGCCGGCAGCAGGGTGCGGCCGAGCTCCAGCGGCACGCTGCAGCGCCGCGCCAGCTCCAGGGCGTTCTGGATCGCCGCCGGGCAGTCCTGGAACGCCTCGCTCATCTCCTCGCCGCTGCGCAGGTACTGCTCCCGGCTGTACTCGCGCACCCGGCCCTCGGCGTTGACCTGCTGCCCGCTGCGGATGCACACCCGCACCTCGTGCGCCTCGAAGTCGGCCGCGGCCAGGAAGCGCACGTCGTTGGTCGCCACCAGCGGCAGGCCGTGCTCGTCGGCGCACTCCATCGCGTAGCCCAGGAAGTCGTCCTCGTGCTCGCGGTCGGTGCGGGTCACCTCGAGGTAGTAGCGGTCCGGGAAGTGCTCCTTCCAGTACGCCAGCGCGCGCTCGGCGAGCCGGCGGTCCTCGGTCAGCGCGGCCTGCCCCAAGTCGCCGAACACCCCGCCGGACAGCGCGATCAGGCCCGCCGCGCGCGCCGCCAGCTCGGCGCGCGGCACCGCCTCGGCGCCGGCGCGGTAGCGCCCGCTCAGCAGCGCGCAGAGGTTGCGGTAGCCCTCCGGAGTCTGGCACAGCAGCACCGCGCGCGCGCTGCGCCCGCCCGCCGCCGGCAGCTCCAGCTCGATCTCGGCGCCGAGGATCGGCTGCACGCCGCGCGCCAGCGCGGCGCGGTAGAACTTGACCGCGGCGAACAGGTTGTGGCGGTCGGTCAGCGCCACCGCCGGCATCTTCAGCTCCGCCGCCCGCTCCATCAGCGGGCCGATCCGCACCAAGCCGTCGTCGAGCGAGTACTCGGTGTGCAGGTGCAGGTGGACGAAGCTCACGCCGCCTCCGCCGCGCGCACCGGCGCGTAACTGCGCCGGTGGTGGACGCCGGGCCCGTGGCGCGCCAGCGCGGCGCGGTGCGCCGGCGACGGGTAGCCCTTGTGCTCGGCGAAGCGGTAGCGGGGCTCGGCGCGGTCGCAGCAGCGCATCCAGGCGTCGCGCGCCTCCTTCGCCAGGATCGAGGCGGCGCTGATGCTGGCGACCTTGGCGTCGCCGCCGACCACCGCGCTCGCCGGGCACGGCAGCGCCGGGCAGTGCCGGCCGTCCACCAGCACGTGCGCCGGCCGCTCGGGCAGCCGCCCCACCGCCTCGGCCATCGCCGCCAGGCTCGCCTGCAGGATGTTGACGCGGTCGATCTCCTCAGCCGGCACGAACGCCACCGCGTAGGCGCGCGCCCGGGCGCGGATGCGCCGCGCCGCCGCCGCCCGGCGCGCCGGAGTCAACTGCTTGGAATCGGCCAGCCCCTCGATGCCGTGGCCGGCGTCCAGCACCACCGCGGCCGCCGCCACCGGGCCGGCCAGCGCGCCGCGTCCGGCCTCGTCGACGCCCGCCACGCGCGCCGGGTCGGGCAACGCGGCCGGCAGCTCCGGGAGTGCGGACATGGGCGCGGCGCGGGGAACGGATCGGACGGCGGAGAGGGCTTGCGCGGCATTGTACCGAAGCCCCGCCGGAGGCGTCCGCAGCGCCCGCAGCACGGGCCTCCGGCGCGGCCCGAGGCCGGCGGGGACCGCACGTCAAGGCCCCGCGGCGGCGGGCTTATAATTGCGCCCGGATACTTCCGCGCCGCCGTTTCGTGCCCGCCCCGCTCCGCGCCGCCGTCATCGGGGTCGGCTATCTGGGGCGCTTCCACGCGCAGAAATACGCGCAACTCCAATCCTGCGAGCTGATCGGCGTCGCCGACGCCGACCCGAAGCGCCGCGCCGCGGCCGCCGAGGCGCTCGGCGTGCCGGCCCATGCGGACTTCCGCGCGCTGCTCACCGACGCCCAGGCCGTCAGCGTGGCGGTGCCGACGCCGGCCCACCACGAGGTCGCCCGCGCCGCGCTGGAGGCCGGCTGCCACGTGCTGGTGGAGAAGCCGTTCACCCGCTCGGTCGCCGAGGCGTCCGAGCTGATCGCGCTGGCGCGCGAACGCGGGCTGGTGCTGCAGATCGGCCTGCTGGAGCGCTTCAACGCCGCGTTCGTCGCCCTGCTCGAGCGCCTGGAGCGGCCGCGCTTCCTGGAGGTGCACCGCTTGGCGCCCTGGAATTCCCGCGGCACCGAGGTGGACGTCACCCTGGACCTGATGATCCACGACATCGACCTGGCGCTGACCCTGGTGGGCGAGGAGCCGAGCGAGATCCGCGCCAGCGGCGCGGCGGTGGTCGGCGACACCCTCGACATCGCCAACGCCCGGCTGGAGTTCCCGGGCGGCTGCGTCGCCAACGTCACCGCCAGCCGCCTCAGCGCGCGCAGCGAGCGCAAGCTGCGCGTGTTCCAGCCCCGCTCCTGCGCCGCCCTCGACCTGCACCGGCGCGAACTGGACCTGTACGAACTGCGCCCCGGCGCCGGCGACCCCGAGCAGCGCATCGCCCGCTCCACCGAGGCCTTCGAGGAGACCGATTCACTGCTGCTCGAGATCCGCGACTTCGCCGACTGCATCGCCCGCGGCCGCCGCCCCACGGTCAGCGGCGAGGACGGCCTGCGCGCGCTCAGCACCGCGCTCGAGATCACCCGGCGCATGCGCGCCGGGACGCCGGCGTGAGCGCCCCCATCCCGATCCTGGACCTGCGCGCGCAGCACGCCGCGCTCGGCGCGGAGCTCGAGGCGGCCCTGCGGCGCGTGCTGGCATCGGGGCGCTATGTCCTCGGCCCGGAGGGCGAGGCGCTGGAGGCCGAGCTGGCCGCCGCGCTCGGCGTCGCGCACGCGGTCGGCTGCGCCTCCGGCACCGACGCGCTGACGCTCGCCCTGCTCGCCTTGGAGCTCGGCCCCGGCGACGAGGTGCTGGTGCCGGCGTTCAGCTTCGCCGCCACCGCCGAGGCGGTGGCGCGGACCGGCGCCGCGCCGGTGTTCGTCGACATCGAGCCGGACAGTTTCCTGGTCTCGCCCGCCGCCTGCGCCGCGGCGCGCACCGCGCGCACACGCGCGGCGATCGGGGTGCACCTGTACGGCCGGCCGTGCGCGCCGGAGCCGCTGCGCGACGCCGCCGGCCCGGACGCGGCGCTGCTCGAGGACTGCGCGCAGAGTTTCGGCGCGCGCATCGGCGGCCGCGCCGCCGGCGGCCTCGGCGCCGCCGGCTGCTTCAGCTTCTTCCCCAGCAAGAACCTCGGCGCCTGCGGCGACGCCGGCGCGGTGGTCACGGACGACGCGGCGCTGGCCGCCCGGCTGCGCTCGCTGCGCAACCACGGCGCGGGCGACGCCCCGTACCGCCACGAGCGCCTCGGCCTCAACAGCCGCCTGGACGAGCTGCAGGCGGCGCTGCTGCGCGTCAAGCTGCCGCATGTCGCGGCCTGGAACCGCGCCCGGGGACAGATCGCGGCGCGCTACGCCGAGGCGCTCGGCGGCCTCCCGGAACTGACGCTGCCGGCGGCGGTTCCGGGCCGCGTCTGGCACCAGTACACGGTGCGCCATCCGCGGCGCGACGCGCTCCGCGCGGCGCTGGCCGCCGACGGCATCGACAGCCGCGTGTACTACCCGGAGCCCCTGCCCGCGCAGCCGGCCTACGCGCGCTGGGCCGGCGGCGGCGCCTGGCCGGAGAGCGAGCGCGCCTGCCGGGAGTGCCTGTCGCTGCCGATGTATCCCGAGCTCGCCGACGACGCCGTCGACCGGATCTGCGACCGTGTCCGCCGCGCCCTCGCCTGACTCCGCCCGGCGCATCCTGCTGGTCGCCGGCGAGGCCTCCGGCGACCGCTACGCGGCCGAACTGGCGCGGGAGCTGCGCGCCCGGCATCCGGACTGGAGCTGCGGCGGCATGGGCGGCGCCGCGCTGCGCGCCGCAGGAGTCGAACTGACGGTCGATTCCACCGCGCTGGCGGTGGTCGGGCTGGTCGAGGTGCTGCGCCACGCGGGCGGGATCTTCCGCGCCTTGGCCGCGCTCCGGGCCGAACTGCGCGCGCGGCCGCCGGACCTGCTGGTGCTGATCGACTACCCGGAGTTCAACCTGATCCTGGCGCGGCGCGCGAAGCGCTTGGGCGTGCCGGTGCTGTTCTACGTGAGTCCCCAGCTGTGGGCCTGGCGCGCCGGGCGGGCGCGCGCCATGCGGAAGCGTATCGACCGCATGGCGGTGATCCTCCCGTTCGAGGAGCGCTTCTACCGGGAGCGCGGCATTCCGGTCCGCTACGTCGGCCATCCGCTGGCCGGCCGGATGCGGCCGTCCCGCCCGGCGGCGGAACTGCGCGCCGCTTTCGGCCTGGACGCGCGGCGCCCGGTGGTCGGCCTGTTCCCGGGCTCGCGCCGCAGCGAGCTCCGGCGCCTGCTGCCGGTGTGCCTGGACGCCGCGCGGGAGTTGCGGGCGCATCCCGCCCGGCCGCAGTTCGCGCTGGCCATGGCGCCGGGCCTGGACGCGGCGGACTACGCGTCGGCGCGCGATTCCGGCCTGCCGGTCGCCCTGCTCGGCGCCGACATCCGCGACGCCATCGCGGTCTGCGACCTGGGGCTCGCGGCCTCCGGCACCGTGACCCTGCAGCTGGCCTTGGCGGGCGTGCCGTTCTGCATGATGTACCGGCTGGCGCCGCCGACCTACGCCGCCGCGCGCCTGCTGGTGCGGATCGAGCGCTACTGCCTGCCGAACATCATCGCCGGCGCGGCGCTGGCGCCCGAGCTGATCCAGGGCGACGCGACCGGCGCGCGCGCCGCGGCGGAGCTGCGCCCCTGGCTGGACGACCCCGAACGGCGCGCCGCGGCGGGCCGCCGCTTGGGCGCGGTGGCGGAGCGGCTGGGCCCGCCGGTCGGCATGACGCGGCTCGCGGACTGCGTGGAGGAGATGCTCGGGACCGCGGCCTGACGCGGACTCAGTCCGCCGCGGCGCCGCACGCCGCCGCGCCCAGCGCGGCCCGCGCCCGGTCCGGGTGATCGGTGAACATGCCGTCGACCTCGAGGGCGGCCAGCGCCGCCACCTCCGCCGCGAACGAAGCGAAGCCCTCGCCGACGCGGTCCGCGCGCAGCGTCCACACGTGCACGGCCAGCCCCCGCGCCCGCGCCGCCGCGGAGGCGTCCTCGAACAGCAGTTTCTTCGGCACGCCGACGCCCGCCGCGTAGCCGGCGATCGCGTCCAGTTCCGCGTCGGTCAGCGGGTCGTCCTCGTCGATCAACTGCACGCGGGGGTGTCCGGTGTCGAGCGCGGCCAGCGCGGCCGCGTCGAACGATTGCAGCCGCACCGGCAGGTCGTAGCCGGCAAGCGCCTCGAGCACGGCGGCGGCCAGGCCCGGCTGCGCGGCGGGCTCCTTCAGCTCGGGATAGACGCCGACGCGCCGCCCGGTGGTGCGGTTCAGGCCATCCACCAGCTCCAGCACCGCGCGCAGGCGCGGCACGCGGAACGTCCGGTGCGGGAACCGGCCCTCGAACGCGTCCCGCACGCGCAGCCGCGAGATCTCCTCCCAGGAAAAGTCGGTGGCGTAGTGGCGGCCGTCTTCCCGCGCCCGGCCCGGAAACGCCGCGGCGACATCGGTGACCCGGTCCAGGACCACGTCGTGCAGCGCGACGGGCACGCCGTCCGCGGTCAGCACCACGTCGGGCTCGATCCACTCCGCGCCCTGCCCGTGGCCCAGCGCGTACGCCGGCAGCGTGTGCTCCGGCAGGTAGCCGGACGCGCCGCGGTGGGCGATGATCTCGATGCAGCCGGCGCCGGCCGGCGCGGCCGCGAAGAGCAGGCACAAGCCGGCCAGCGCCCGTCCCGGTCCGCCCCGCCCGCCGGAGCTCACGCGAAATCCGACCGCCAGATCCGGACCGCGCGCCGGGCCAGCTCCTGCTGCCGCTTCGCCAGCAGGTCGGGAGTCCATTCCGCCGGCGCCAACGCCTGCAGTTCGCGCGTCACCTGATACCGGCTTTGCCCGTATGCGGCCAGCTTGTCGGCGTACGGCCCGTTGGCGAGATCGCGGTTGGCGGAAGCCTCCAGCAGGGTCAGGTTGCCCAGGCGGTCGACATCGGCGTCCCAGCGTTTCTCCTCGTAGCTTTCCGCCCAAATTTCCTCCGGATTCTCCGGCAGGATGTGCTCGATGGTGACCGCCGCCGCATCCCAGTCGCAATCCCGCCCCGAATAATCCTGCTCGAGCCGCGCCAGAATGTATTTGACCAGCCGCTTCCGCGCGCCGGCGCTCACCGCCAGCAAAGAGAAATCCTGCAGCATTTTTTCATCGTCCACATAAACCGCCCGGAGCCGCTCGAACACCGCGCCCACGGCGGCGGCCTCGCCGTCCGCCACCGCCTTGGCGGCCTGGTGGTACGCCAGCTCCAGAGCATTCGGGTTCAGTCCGCTCACCACCGTGTAGCGGAAAGAGATCACGCTGACCAGTTTCAGCACCCGCACGAAATCCGCTTTCTCGAACCGCTCCCACGCCTCGAACAGCAACGGCATCGGCTGCTGCGCCCGGAACAGGTTGAGTTCGAGCACATGCGGCCGCGCTTCCCGCAACTCCGTCCAGTATTCATGGCTCGGATCCAGCACGGCGGCGAACAGCTCCGCCCGCCGCGAAAGCGTGTCCAGCAAGGCGAACACGTCCGCGCGCTCCCGCACCTGAGCGCGCACCACCTTGAACAGCTGCCGCTCCCTGACGCCGCGCTCCCGGCACAGCATGTGATAGCGGAGAAACCTGGTGAAGCGCCTCTGCCCCACAATGCCAACAAGGTCGTCCCAGCGCCGCTGCAGAACCATCCGGTCAGCGTCGACCGGAATGCGCGAGAACAGGTAATTCTTGAGCAGGTCGGTGGTGGTCAGGGCCATGCCGCGCGCATTCAGCGTTTCGAACACGGTGTACGCGCTCAGTTCGTCGTCGGCCGTGATCAGGATGAACAGCAATTGGCGGGCCACGGTCTCCGACAGCAAGCGGGCAACCGCCGCTCCGTCCCGCTGCAGCGCGGCAGTCTGCCGCAGCCGCTTCTCGTAAAACTGAAAGCAATTCCACAACAACTGATTCGAGCGCGGCAACCGCCGCAAATTCGGCGGGGACTGCAACTGAATCAGGTAATCCTGATAAAAGGGGTCGTCGACCTCGTTGAGATTCAGGCGGCTGTTCTCCAGCAGCGAGGCGGGATCCTTCTCCCCCAGGTAGCGATTGCGGAGTTCCGCCGCGCGCTTTGCGTTTTCCTCCGGCTCGACGCCTTCTTCCGCGAGGCTCAGCAGGCGGGCGATCGCGGCCAGCGCGAACAGGCTCAGGGTGGCCAGGCGCTGCTGCCCGTCGATGACTTGGAATTCGCGGTCGCTGACGCCCTCGACCACCAGCGAGCCCAAGTAATGGCGCTCGTCCGGGTTGGCGTGCAGATGCTCTATGTCATTCCAGAGATCTTCCCACTGCTCCTCGGTCCAGGAATAATTGCGCTGATACGGCGGGACCCGATGCCGCCTGCCGTTGCCGATCAACTCCAGGTAATTGACGGTGCGCGTATCCAGCAGATTGTGTCTGGGCATTCGACGGCCTGGCCATTGGCGACAGTTCCGAGGTCGGTGAGCGGATTATAAATGGGGCGGCCGACTCCCGCGCCGGCCCGCGCTCCGCCGAACGGACGCGGGCCGGCCCTAATCCGGCTCGCGGGTGTGCTTGAGCACTCCGCGGCGGCTGTCGCCGGCGAAATCCCGCAGCGCCGCCACCTCCGGGTGGCTCCCGGCCAGCTGCTCGATGGCGGCGGCGTCGGCGCCGGGGCGCCCGTGCGCCAGCCAGCGGCAGGTCTTCCCCAGCGCCTCCACCAGTTCCGGCGCGAACGCGGCCCGGCGCAGCCCCTCGGAATTGAGGCCGTACAGGCGCGCCGGGTTGCCGGCCGCCATCAGGTACGGCGGCAGATCGCGGTTGAGCGCCGCGCCCATGCCGCTGAAGGCGTGGCGGCCGACGCGGCAGAACTGGTGCACCAGCGAGAAGCCGCCGAGCACCGCGTGGTCGCCGATCTCGACGTGCCCGGCCAGGGTGGCGCCGTTGGCGAAGGTGATGTCGTCGCCGACCACGCAGTCGTGCGCGATGTGCACGTAGGCCATGATCCAGTTGCGGTCGCCGATGCGGGTGACGTTGCGGTCCTGCGCGGTGCCGCAGTTGACGGTCACGAACTCGCGGATGGTGTTGCCGTCGCCGATCTCCAGCGCGCTGTCTTCGCCGGCGTACTTCTTGTCCTGCGGCACCTCGCCGAGCGAGGCGAACTGGAACACCCGGTTGCCGCAGCCCAGGGCGGTGCGCCCGGTGATCACGGCGTGCGCGCCGACGGTGGTGCCGGCGCCGATCTCGACCCCGGGGCCGATCACCGCATAGGGGCCGACCTCGACGTCCGGCGCCAGCCGGGCCTCGGGCGCCACCACCGCGGTCGGATGGATCGCCACGGCTCCGCGGGCGCGCTCAGCCGGACTCCGGCAGCGGCTTGAACATGCACATGATCTCGGCGCTGGCCGCGGCCTCGCCGTCCACCGAGGCGGCGGCGTCGAACGTCGCGCAGTTCTGGCGCATGCGCTCGAGCGTGACTTCGAGCAGCAGCTGGTCGCCCGGCTCCACCGGCCGCTTGAAGCGCGCGCGGTCGACGCCGACCAGCATGTACAGGCTGTCCCGCTTCGGGCACAGTTCCGGGGCCTTGAACACCAGCAGGCCCGAGGCCTGCGCCAGCGTCTCCAGGATCAGCACCCCGGGGAAGATCGGCAGGCCGGGGAAGTGGCCCTGGAAGCAGGGCTCGTCGGCGCTCACGTTCTTGACCGCCCGGATGCGCTTTCCGGGCTCGATCTCCAGCACCCGGTCGACCAGCAGGAACGGGTAGCGGTGCGGCAGCAGCCGCTGGATCTCGCGGACGCCGAAACCGCCGCTCACGCCCGCTCCTCCCGCCGCAGCGCCCGCACGATGTCGTCCAGCTGCTTGAAGCGCGCGGCGTTGCGCAGCCAGCGCGCGTTGTCCTGCGCGGCGGTGCCGGAACTGTAGGCGCCGGGCCGGCGCAGGCTCTGGCTGGCTTTCGACATGCCGGTAATGATAACCCCGTCGGCCAGCTCCACGTGCCCCTGCACCCCGGCGCCGCCGCCGATCCGGCAGTGGCGGCCGATGCGCGCGCTGCCGGCGATGCCGGCGCAGCCGGCGATCGCGGTGTGGTCGCCGACGCGGACGTTGTGCGCGATCTGCACCTGGTTGTCGATCTTCACGCCGCGGCCGATCACGGTGTCGTCCAGCATGCCGCGGTCGATGGTGGTGTTGGCGCCGATCTCGCAGTCGTCGCCGACCACCAGCCCGCCTTGGTGCCGCAGCTTGAGCCAGGCGCGGTCCTGCTCCGCGTAGCCGAAGCCGTCGGCGCCGAGCACCGCCCCCGGCCAGACCTCGACGCGGTCGCCGAGCCGCGTGCCCGGCAGCAGCGTCACCCGGGGGTGCAGCCGGCAGTCCGCGCCCAGCGCCACGCCCTCGCCCAGCACGCAGTGCGCCCCGAGCGCGCTGCCGGCGCCGACCTCGCAGCCCGCGCCGATCACGCAGCCCGCCGCCACGCGCACCGGCTCCGCCAGCGCCGCGGCGGGGTCGACCGCCGCGTCCGGGTGCACGAAGTGCGCCACCGGCGCCGGCGGATGCAGCGCCTGCAGCACCCGCGCCATGGCGAGGTAGGGATCGTCACAGACCAGCGGCACGGCGGGGCAGTCGGCGGCGGCCGCCGCCGGCAGCAGCACGGCCCCGGCGCGGGTGCGGCGCAGCGCGCCGCGGTGGCGGGGGTGGCTGAAGAACGAGACCGCGGCGGCGTCCGCCTCGGCCAAGGACGCCGCCCGCTCGATGCGGGGGGCGGGCGCCGGCGGCGGAGCCGGCAACGCGGCGCCGGCGAGCTCCGCCAGCCGGGCCAGGGTCAGCGGCGCCACGCGGCCTAGGGGTTGTCCATCGATTCCAGCACCCGCTCGGTGATGTCGATGCGCTGGCTGGCGTACAGCGTGACCGCCTGGGTCAGGATCAGGTCGAAGCCCTCGGCGTCCGCGATCTGGGCGACCTCGGCGTTGATCTGCTCCTGCAACTTGCCGAGCTCCTCGTTGCGCCGGATGCCCAGGTCCTCGCGCACCTCGTCGCGCTCGCGCACGAAGTCGCGCCGGCGGCGCTGGATGTCCCGCTCCAGCTCCTCGCGGCGCTCCGCCGACATCACGTCGCCGTCGGTGGCGAGCTGCTCCTCGAGCTTGGCCACCTCCTTGTGCTGCGCCTCGAGCTGCTCGTTGCGCGGCGCGAACTCGTTGCGCAGCTTCTGCCGGGCCGCCACCGCTTGCGGCGAATCCTCCAGCAGCTTGCCGACGTCGACGAAGCCGATCTTGGCGTCCTGCGCGGACGCCGCGCCGACCGCCAGCAGGGCCGCGGCCGCGGCGCAGCGCGCGCCGCGCCGCCGGGTCGAGTGATTCTTCATGTCCGCTAGATCCTCACCTCACAGGGTTCCGAGATTGAACTGAAAGCCTTCGGTCTTGTCGCCCGTCTGCTTGTTGATCGGCGCCGAAATGCTCATCGACACGCCGCCGAGCGGCGACAGCCAGGAGAAGCCGACGCCCACGGAGGCGCGCATGTCGCCGAATTCGAAGTCGTCGAACTCCTCGAAAACATAGCCGCTGTCGAAGAACACCGCCCCGCGCAGGTTGGCCTCGGCCACATATGGTACAGGAAACGTGACCTCGGTGGAATAGCCGGTCTTGAAATTGCCGCCGAACGGGCGGCCGATGGCGTCCCGCGGGGCCAGGGTGTTGACCTCGTAGCCGCGCACCGAGCGCGGCCCGCCGGTGACGAACTTCTCGAAGAACGGCAGGTCCTGGGTGTCGCCGTAGTCGCCGCCGTAGGCCAGCTCGCCCTTGACCGAGAGCGAGACGTCCTCGGTCAGGCGGAAGTGCTCCTCTTGGCGGTAGCCCAGCGTGTAGTACTCGAGGTCGCTGAACGGCACGGTCATCTGCGCCGACACCTCGCGCAGCGAGCCGTCGCGGGTGAACAGGCTGCGGTCGCGGGTGTCGTAGCGGAACGCGCCGGCGATCGCCACGTTGTTGTAGCGCGCCTTGCAGAAGGTCGGCGTCGCGGCGGCCGCGGGCGTCTGGCCGGCGGCGGGCGCGCGGGCGCGGCACTCGCCGTCGTGGTCGCGCAGGAACGCGAACACCTCCGGCGTGGTGGCGGCGGAGGAATCCAGATTGATGCGCTGCACGCGGGTGGTGAAGCTGAAGAAGCTGTCGTCGGAGATCGGGATGCCGTAGCTCATGTACACCAGGAAGTCGCGCGACTGGTATTCGGTGAGGTTGTCGTTGTCGCTGGTGTCGACCCGGCGGGTGCTGAGGCCGAAGCCGCGGCTGACGCCGTTGATGGTGTAGTACGGATTGTAGAAGTCGAACGAGTAGCGGCGGGCGGTGTCGCTGTTGTTGAAGTGGAAGCCGACGCGGTTGCCGCTGCCGAGGAAGTTCTCCTGCTCGATGCCGGTCGCCAGGGTCAGGCCGCTGCCGCTGCTGAAGCCCGCGCCGATGGAGAAGTTGCCGGCCAGGCGCTCGGTCACCGCCACCTTCAGGTCGACCTGGTCGGCGGTGCCGGGCACCCGCTCCTGCTCGATCTCCACCGACTCGATGTACTCCAGCCGCTGCAGCCGGCGGCGCGACTTCTCCAGCTTGGGCGGCGACAGCCAGCCGCCCTCGATCTGCCGCAGCTCGCGGCGCAGCACCTCGTCCTGGGTCGAGACGTTGCCGACGATCTCGATGCGCCGCACGTACACCCGCTGGCCCGGGTCGATGAAGAAGTTGATCGCGACCTCGCCCTGCTCCTCGTCCAGCTCGGTGATCGGGTTGACCTTGGCGAAGGCGTAGCCGTCCTCGCCCAGGCGCTCGGTCAGGCGCGCGCTGGTGTCCTGCATGCGGGCGTTGGAGAAGTATTCGCCGGCGCGGATCTGCATGCCCCGCACCAGCTCGGCGCGGTCGACCACGAACACCCCCGACAGCGCCACCTCGCGCACCACGAAGCGCCGGCCCTCGGAGACGTGCACGGTGATGAAGATGCCCTCGCGGTCCGGGCTCAGGGAGATCTGCGCGCTCTCGATGCGGAACTTGAGGAAGCCGCGGTTCAGGTAGAAGGTCTGCAGGCGCTCGAGGTCGCCGGTCAGGGTCAGCTTGGAGTACTGCCCGGTGGTGTCGAGGAAGTCGTACCACGCCGGCGGCTCCGACTCGAACAGCTCCAGCAGCTCCTCCTCCGGGTAGGACAGGTTGCCGATGACGTGCACCTGCCGGATCGCGGCGGGCTCGCCCTCGGCCACCCGGATGTCGATGCGCACCCGGTTCTCGCCGAGCTCCTCCACCCGCACGTCCACCTCCGCGTTGTAGCGGCCGAGCGCGTGGTACTGCTGCAGGATCTCCTTGTGCAGGCGGTCGAGCAGCGACTGGTTGAAGATGCGCCCGGTGGCGATGCCGGCGTCCTCCAGCACCTGCTGCAGGTCCTCGTCCTTGATGATGTCGAGCCCGGTGAAGTCGATCTCGGTGATCGCCGGGCGCTCCACCACCCGGATCACCAGCACATCGCCGCGCCGCGACAGGGTCACGTCGCTGAACAGCTGGGTCTTGAACAGCGCGCGCAGCACCTCGCTGGAGCGCTCGTCGTCGAATTCCTCGCCCACCTCCAGCGGCAGGTAGGTGAACACGGTGGCGGCCTCCAGCCGCTGCAGGCCCTGCAGCTCGATGTCCTCGACCACGAACGCCGCCGCCGGCGCCGCGGCGGCGAGCCAGAGGGCGGCCGGCAGCCACCCGGCCCGGAACGCGCGCGCCACGCCCTACCCCAGCAGCCGCAGCAGGTCGTTGTACAAGGCCAGCCCCAGCAGCCCCGCCAGCATGGCGATGCCGATGCGCTGGCCGATGCGCTCCACCCGCGCCGGCACCGGCCGGCGGGTCAGGAACTCCATCAGCAGGTACAGCAGGTGCCCGCCGTCCAGCAGCGGCACCGGCAGCAGGTTGAGGATGCCGAGGCTCAGGCTCAGCAGCGCCAGCATGCCGAGGAACGCGGTCAGGCCGTGGCGCAGCGAGGCGCCGGCGAACTCGGCGATGCCGATCGGGCCGCTCAGGTTGCGCGTGGTCGCCTCGCCGACGAGCATGCTGCCGATCAGGCGCACGGTCAGGATGCCGTAGTCCCAGGCGCGCTCGGCGCCGCGCAGCAGGCTCGCCCCGAACGGGCGCGACACCCGCAGCCGCAGCCGCTCCTCCAGCGCCGGGTCGGCCCAGGGCGCGACGCCCAGGCGGCCTTCGCCGCCGATGTCGTCGAGGCGGGCCGTCATCTGCAGCAGCCGCCCGTCGCGCTCCACGCCGAACGCCGCGGTCCGGCCCGGGCGGGCGCGCAGCGCGCGCGCCAGTTCCGGCCAGCTCGCCACCGCCGCCCCGTCCAGCGTCCGGATGCGGTCGCCCGCGCGCAGGCCCGCGGCCGCCGCCGGCGAGGCCGCGGTCACCAGCCCCAGCACCGGCGCGTGCGTCGGCCGCATCGGCTGCAGCCCGAGCTCCGCCAGCAGGTCGGGGGCCTCGAGCAGCCCCGGGGCCTCGAGCACCGCCTCCCGGACGCCGCCGCCCTCGCGGCGCACCGTCAGCGCCAGCCGCCCGTCCTCCAGGCCGCTCGACAGCAGCGGCAGCACCACGTCCTGCCAGGCGGCCACCGGCTCGCCGTCGGCGCGCAGCACCTCATCGCCGGGCTCGAGCCCGGCGGCGGCGGCCGGCGTGTCCGGCGCCACGTCGCCGACCAGCGGGCGCAGGCCGGGCTCGCCGAGCATGGACACCAGCGCGTACAGCGCCGCCGCCAGCAGCAGGTTGACCGCCGGCCCCGCGGCGACGATCGCCGCGCGCTGGGCCAGCGGCCGGTGCGTGAACTCGTAGCGGTGGTACTTCTCCGGCACCGCGAACTCGCGGCAGTCCAGCATCTTCACGTAGCCGCCGAACGGCAGCGCCGCCACCACCCACTCGGTGCCGCTGCGCGGCGATTCCCAGCGCCACAGCGGCCGCCCGAAGCCGATCGAGAAGCGCAGCACGTACACGCCGCAGGCGCGCGCCGCCAGGTAGTGGCCGAGCTCGTGCAGGCTCACCAGCACCGCGATGGCGAGCAGGAACGCGAACAGGCTGATGGCGATGGTCGCCGTCACCGCGCCGCCTCCCGCGCCGCCGCGGCCCGCGCCGCGGCCCGCGCCGACTCGTCGATCGCCCGCACCGCGTCCAGGTCCCCGGGCGCCGTGCCGTCCGCCGCCTCCAGGGCCCGCTCCACCACCGCCGCGATCCGCGGGAAGCGCAGCCGCCCCTGCAGGAATTCGTCCACCGCCACCTCGTTGGCGGCGTTCAGGACCGTGGGCGCGGCGCCGCCGGCGTCCAGCGCGCGGCGCGCCAAGTCCAGGCACGGGTAGGCGCCGGGCTCGGGCCGCGACCAGGCGAGTTCGCCGCCGCCCGCCAAGTCGAGCGGTTCGGCGCCGGTGGGCGCGCGCTCGGCGCCGAACAGCGCGTAGCCGATGGCCACCCGCATGTCGGCCGGCCCCAAGTGCGCCAAGGTCGAGCCGTCGCGCAGGGTCGCCATGGCGTGCAACACGGACTGGGGGTGAATCACGACGTCGATCCGTTCGGGCTCCAGGTCGAACAGCCAGCGCGCCTCGATCACTTCCAGCCCCTTGTTCATCATGGTAGCCGAATCGACCGAAATCTTGCGCCCCATGCGCCACGTCGGATGCGCGCAGGCCTCGGCCGGCGTCACGTCCGCCAGTTCCGCCGGCGGCCGGCCGCGGAACGGCCCGCCGGAGGCGGTCAGCGTCACCCGCTCGAGCGCCGCGCCCGGCGTTCCCGCCAAGCACTGGAACAGGGCGTTGTGCTCGCTGTCGACGGGCACTAGTGTACAGGAATGCGCCCGCACCGCCGCCATGAACATGTCTCCCGCCGCCGCCAGGGCCTCCTTGTTGGCCAGCAGCAGCCGCGTCCCGGCGCGCACCGCCGCCAGCGCCGGCGCCAGCCCCGCGAGCCCGACGATGCCCGCCATCACGCAGTCCAGCCGGGAATCGCCGGCCAGCTCCTCCAGCGCCGCGGCGCCCTGCAGCACCTCCACCTCCAGCCCTTCCGCGCGCGCCGCCGCCGCCAGCGCCGCGGCGGCCGGGGCGTCCTCCAGCGCCGCGTAGCGGGGGCGGTGCCGGCGGCACTGCTCGAGCAGCGCCGCGTGGTCGGCGCGCGCCGCCAGCGCGAACACCTCCACCCGCTCCGGGTGGCGCGCGGCGAGATCGAGCGTGCAGGCGCCGATGCTGCCGGTGGAGCCGAGCACCGCCAAGCGCATCAGCGCAACTCCATCGGGAACGTCAGGAACCATGCCGACGCGAACGCCGGCGCCGCCAGCAGGTAGCCGTCGATGCGGTCGAGCGCGCCGCCATGCCCGGGCAGCAGGCGGCCGCTGTCCTTGACGCCGGCGGCGCGTTTAAGCACACTGACCGCGAGGTCGCCCAGCGCGGCGCTCAGGCCGAGCAACAGACTGAGCAGCAGAATGGCCGGGAGGCCGGGCTGCGGTTCGGCGATGAACGCCGTCCAAGCCAGACCCGCCAAGCCCGCGCCCGCCAAGCCTCCCCAGAAGCCGGCCCAAGTCTTGCGCGGCGAGACGCGCGGAGCCAGCGGCCGTCGGCCCCAGCGGCGCCCGATCAGGAAAGCGCCAGTATCCGCCGCCGCGACCGCCGCCAGCAGCAGCAGCGCCGGCTGCCACGGCAGCGCCAGCAGCGCGATGCCCGCGGCCGGCGCGGCACCGAGTCCGGCCAGCCCCCACCACAGCACCGACCGGAGCCCGCCCGCGGCGTGCGCTGCGCGCAGCAGCCGCAGCCACTCGAATGCGCCCGCCGCCAAGACCGCAACCACCAGCGCCCGCCACGCCCACGGCCAACCGTGCGCCGCCAACGCCAGCGCGCCGCCGAACGCCAGCAGCAGCGCGGCGGCGGTCGCCAGGCGCGCGCTCACGCCGCCTCCGCGGCGTCGCCGCCGAAGCGCCGCTCGCGCCGGGCGTACCAGTCCAGCGCCCGGTCGAACTCCCCGGCGTCGAAATCCGGCCACAGGCGGTCGGTGAAGTACAGCTCGGTGTAGGCCACCTGCCACAGCAGGAAGTTGCTGAGGCGGCGCTCGCCGCCGGTGCGGATCAGCAGGTCGGGATCCGGCAGGCCGCCGGTGCCGAGGGCGGCCGACACCGCGGCCTCGTCGGGCGCCCCGGCGCCGCGGCAGCGGGCGAACGCCTGCAGCAGGTCCTGGCGGCCGCCGTAGTGCACCGCCACGCACACCGTCAGGCGCGGCGCCGGCGGCGCGCGCGCCTCGATGCGCGCCACCCGGGCGCGGGCGCCGGCGGACAGCCGCTCCAGTTCGCCGATGAAGCGCAGCCGCGCCCCCTGCTCCAGCAGCTCCCCGGCGCGCTCGTCCAGCGCCTCGGCGAACAGGCGCATCAGCAGCGCCACCTCGTCCGGCGCCCGGCGGCGGTTCTCGCGGCTGAACGCGAACAGGGTCAGCGCCCGGACGCCGCGCTCGGCGGCGCGCGGGATCAGCTCCCGGGCGCGCTCCAGGCCGGCGCGGTAGCCGGCCTCGCGGCTGCGGCCGCGGGCCGCGGCCCAGCGGCGGTTGCCGTCCATGATCAGCGCCACGTGCGCCGGGCGCGCGGCCGGCGCGGAACCGGGGGCCTGCTGCGCCGCCACCGCCCGCTCAGAGCTCGAGCAGCGCCTGCTCCTTCGCCTGCGCCAGCGCCTCGGCCTCGCCGACGCGGCGGTCGGTCAGCCGCTGGATGTCCTCCTGGGCGGCGCGCTCCTCGTCCTCACCCAGCTCCTTCTCCCGCAGCAGCTCCTTGAGCATGTGGTTGGCGTCGCGGCGGATGTTGCGGATCGACACCCGCGCCTCCTCCAGCGTCTCGCGCACCGCCCGCGCCTGCTCGCGGCGGCGCTCCTCGGTCAGCGGCGGCATCGGCAGGCGGATGACCTGCCCGGCCACGGCCGGGGTGATGCCCAGGCTGGAGTTCAGCAGCGCGCGCTCCACCTCCGCCACCATGCCCTGCTCCCAGACCTGCACCACCAGCGTGCGGCCCTCCTCGACGGTGACACCGCCGACCTGGTTGATCGGCACCGCGCTGCCGTAGCACTCGACCCGCAGCGGATCGAGCAGGCTCGGGTGCGCGCGCCCGGTGCGGATGCGCGCCAGCGCCTCGCGCAGCACGCCCAAGCTCTTCTCCATGCGGTCGTCGGCGTCGGCCAGGATCTCCTCACGCATGGGCCGCCTCCGCGTGCACCAGGGTGCCGACCGCCTCGCCGTCCAGCACGCGCCCGAGCCAGCCGTCCTCGAACAGGCTGAGCACGCGCACCGGGATGCCGTGGTCGCGGCACAGCACCAGCGCGGTCGAGTCCATCACCGCCAGCTTGCGGTGCAGCGCGTCGTCGTAGTCCAGATGCTCGAAGCGCCGCGCGGACGGGTCGGACAGCGGGTCGCCGGAATAGACGCCGTCGACCTTGGTCGCCTTCAGCAGCAGGTCGGCGCCGATCTCCGCGGCGCGCAGGCTGGCGGCGGAATCGGTGCTGAAGAACGGGTTGCCGGTGCCGGTCGCGAACACCGCCAGGCGGCCCTTCTCCAGATGGCGGACGGCGCGCCGGCGGATGTACTGCTCGCACACCTGCGGCACCGGGATCGACGACATCACCCGGCAGGCGACGCCGTATTGCTCGACCGCCTCCTGCAGCGCCAGCGCGTTGATCAGGGTCGCCAGCATGCCCATGTAGTCGCCGGTCACGCGGTCCAGGCCGGCCTCCGCCAGCCGCGCGCCGCGCACGATGTTGCCGCCGCCGACCACCACCGCCAGCTGCGCGCCGCGGGCCTGGCCCGCGGCGATTTCGCCGGCCAGGCGGCGCACCGCCTCCGGCTCGATGCCGTGCTCCTCCGCCCCCATCAGCGCCTCGCCGCTGACTTTCAGCAGGATGCGGCGGTAGGCGGCGGTCATGGCGGGAGTCCGTTCAGCCGCCCTCGGCCTGCCGGCGGACCTCTGCCGCGAAATCCTCCTGCCGGCGCTCGAGCCCCTCGCCGACCTCCAGCCGGACGAAAGCCTCGACCCGGGCCCGGCGCGACTGCAGCAGCGCGCCGACCGTGCGGTCGGGGTCCTTGACGAACTTCTGCCCCGCCAGAGTGCGCTCGGCGAGGAACTTGCGCAGCCGTCCGGCGACCATCTTCTCGAGGATCTCCGGCGGCTTTGGCTTCGCCTGCTCGGCGTTCTCCTTCTCCGCCCGGGCCTGCAGCACCGCGCGCTCGGCCGCCAGCGCCGCCGCCGGCGCGTCGTCCTCGTCCCGCCACTGCGGCGCGCCGGCGACGATGTGCATCGCCAGGTCGCGCCCGAGCTCGGCGTCGCCGCCTTCGAGCCGCACCAGCGCGCCGATGCGGCCGCCGTGCAGGTAGGCCGCGGCCGCGCCGTCCCCCGCCGGCAGGCGGGCGATCCGGCGCAGCTGGATGTTCTCGCCCAGGCGCTGCACCAGCTCCAGGCGCCGCTCCTCGACCGTGCCGCCGCCGGCGGGCAGCGCCGCCAGCGCCGCGACGTCCTCGGTCCCGGCCGCCAGCGCGGCGTCGGCCGCGGCCTGGGCGAAGGCGCGGAAGCTCTCGTCGCGGCCGACGAAGTCGGTCTCGCAGTTGACCTCCAGCAGCAGGTCGGCGCCGGCCAGCGCCAGCGCGCCCTCGGCCGCGGCGCGGCCGGCCTTGCGCTCGGCCTTCAGCTGCCCGGACTCGCGCAGCCTGCGGACCGCCGCGTCCAAGTCGCCGCCGCAGGCCTGCAGCGCCTGCTTGCACTCCATCATGCCGATGCCGGTGCGCTCGCGCAGCGCCTTGACCTGGGCCGCGGCGACGCTCACGACCGCTCCTCCCCGGCGTCGGCCCGCTCCGCCGCGGGTTCGGCGTCCGCAGGTTCCCCGGCGGCGGCTTCTTCGGCGGCCGCGGGCTCCCCGGCCGGCGCTTCCGCCGCGCCGGACTCCCCGCCCTTGCCGTTGGCGCGCAGCGTGGGCCGGCGGCCGCGGCGCTTGACGGCGGCGCCGCCGCCGGCGCGGCGGGCCGGGACGACCGCGGCGGCGCTGGCCGCGGCGGCCTCCTCCGTCCCCTCCCGGATCGCGGCGCAGATGACGTTCAGGTACAGCTGGATGGAGCGGATGGCGTCGTCGTTGCCGGGGATCACCGCGTCCACGCCGTCGACCGAACTGTTGCTGTCGACCACCGCGATCACCGGGATCTCCAGCCGCCGCGCCTCGCGCACGGCGATGCCCTCGTGGCGCACGTCGATGACGAACAGCGCGTCCGGCAGGCGCTCCATGTGCTCGATGCCGCCCAGGCTGCGCTCGAGCTTGATCTTCTCGCGGGTCAGCTGCAGCGCCTCTTTCTTGCTGATGCGCGCCAGCAGGTTCTCCTCCTCCATGCGCTTCAGGTCCTGCAGGCGCTTGAGCGAGTTGCGGACGGTGTGGAAGTTGGTCAGGGTGCCGCCCAGCCAGCGCTGCGCGACGAACGGCATGCCGCACTCCCGGGCCTTGGCCCGCACCAGGTCCTGCGCGGCGCGCTTGGTGCCGACGATGAGGATCTGCTTGCCCTCGGCGGCCAGGGCGCGCGCGGCGTCGGCGGCCTCGTCCAGCAGCTGCTGGGTGCGCTCGAGGTTGATGATGTGGATCTTGTTGCGCTCGCCGAAGATGTACGGCGCCATGCTGGGATTCCAATAGCGGGTCTGGTGTCCGAAATGGACCCCCGCCTCCAGCATCTCGCGCAGACTGGCGCGTGGCATGCGTGTGCCTCCGTGTGCGGCCCCGGCGCGCCGGAGCCTTCGGGTTCAAGACTTGCCCGGCGTCCGCGCGGCAACCCCGGAGGGCACCCCGCCGCGCGACGTTCGGTCCGGGCGCGGATTACGCCGGCCGCAGCCAGCGGGCGGGGATTATACCCCAAGCCCGCCGGCCGTCCCGGAACGCGGCCCCGTTCAGGGGTCGGGCAGGACGTCCGGGCCCGCGGGGGAGCAGCCCAGCTGCTCGCCGCAGAACGCGCCGAAGCTGCCGATCATGCCCTCGGCCCCCTCGAACTGCAGCCGCGCTGGCACCCACCAGGTGCCGGCGGTCTCCGGAATGCGCGTGTTGCGGCCGTACAGGGCGCCCTCGAACTCCCCGGCGCCGAAGAAGCCGGCGATGCCGGGCAGCGTCTCGAAAGTGTCCTCGTCGATGGGACTCACCGGCAAAGCGGCGCCGTCGTAGGTGCCGTCCTGGTTCAGGTTGTCGACATCGTAGCCGTCAAGCAAGTAGCCTTCATACGCGTTCAGGCCGATCGTGCCGCGCAGCGCCGCCGCCGTGCCGGTGCCCAGCACGTCGCTCCCGGAGGTGCTCCATTGGCCCCGCGCCACCTCGATCTGCAGGTTGCTGATCTCGCCCGCGACGGCGCCCGGGGCGCCGTTCGGGTCGAACAGGGGGTGGCCGAAGACATCCAGATGCAGTTCGACGTCGCCGCGGATCCGGTGCCGGCCCGAAATCCGGCCGTCGGCGCTCTTGCCGCCCGCGTCCGCGCTCGTCAGCAGCCAGCCCATGGTGCGGCCGTAGTACTTGCTGGCGACGATGCCGAGGCTTCCGGCGATGTCGCTGACCCGGTTGCCCGCCTCGTCGGCGAACGTCTGGCGGCCGAAGTGGAACGTCTGCAGGCGTTCGACGGCCGCGTCGCCGCCGAACCGGCTGGTGAACGCGAACAGTCCGTACGCGGCGTGCTTGAGATGCAGATCCGGATCCAGCTTGCCGCGCTCATCGGAGTAGGCTTGGGCGTCCGCCAAGCCGGCCTCGCGGAGGAACGCTTTCTCTTCGTCGCTCAAGGGCCGGCCGTCCGGGGCCACGGCTTCGTCCAGATCCCAGATCTCCATCTGCCGATCGGACGGGTCGCATGTCTGGGTGCCGTCCTCGCACACGATGCGGTAGGCCGAGCCGGTCGGCAGCGCGGACACCTCGGCCGTGAAGCCCGCGTAGGACGACAGCAGCAGCTCGTAGCGCCCGCCGTCGAACCGCGCCGCTTCCTCTTGCTCCGCGCCATCGACCAGTTCGCCGGACGCGTCGCGGCGCAGCGAGGGCGCCTTCAGGTTCCAGTAATAGGCCGGGATGTGGGGATCCAGGCCGGCGTAACCGGCCGGGCGGTCGCCGAACGAGATCTCGATGTTGTTGGCGACGTCGTCGTTGGCCTGGTTGGCCGCGAGGGTCGACGAGGCGCCCTCGGGCTTCGCGGCGTAGCGCATCAGGTCGGCGAACACGACGCCGCTGCCGCCGAAGCCCATGCTCCAGCCGCTCGCGCCGTCGTACCGGAACGTGGTGAACGGTGCCGCATGCCAGTCTTTCCACGCGTAGGCGTCGTCCGGGGCGCCGTCGGTCTCGCGGTCGCTGTCGTCGCCCTGGATCTGCAGCCGGCGCTGAATCGCCTCGACGGTGCTGGCCCCCCAATTGGCGCCGTCCTGCACGACCCGCGCGGCGGCGCCGCGCAGCCCCCCCCGGAACACCGTGCCGCGGGCCGGGAACCGGCCGGCATCGCCGCTCGCGTGCGAGATCACAGAAGCGTCGCTGCTCGGCGGGACGGCGGCGGGCAGCACCACGGCGGCGTCCTCGTACAGGAGGCCGTCGCGGGCGACGATGTCCTGGTCCGCGTTGACGGTCCCCGAGGTCTGCACCCGGTACTGGAGCTGCTCGTCGGAGGTGCCGTGCGGGTCGAAGAACACCGCGTCATCCGCCGCCGAATCGATGTCGTTGCCCGCCGTGTCGAACTCCAAGGCCGCGCCGGTCCGGCGCGGCGCGGCGCGCACTTGGGCGAACCGCTGCCCGTCCTGCGGCGTCGCCGGCGCGCGCGCCCCGGCGACCACGTTCAAGATCGCCTGCTGGTCGCGGGCCGTCTCGGTCGCGCCGCGCAGGTCCAGCCGGATCTGGCGCTGGGTCTCATCGTACTGGGCGACCAGCTTCGCCCGGGCATTCCGCAGGATGACCAGAGCATTGCGCCACCAATCGTAGTTCTGCACTTCGCGCTTTGCAGTTTGCTGTTCGCCGATCGCCCTCAGGACCTGGAAGTAGATCTCCCGGGCCCGCTCAGCACCATCGCTATTATCATTAGCAGCCGGGAAGATAATCGTCTCTCTCGGCTGCCCGGGCTCCCGCAGCGGCGCCATCCCGTCCGGCAGGATCACCCTGATCGTCCGCAACTCATCCAGCCCCGGCCGCAAAGCTGAGCATGTGCCCGCGTCGGTGCCGGCGTTGATGCATTCCCGCCAAAGTTCATGCTGCTCGCTGATATGCAGGGAAGAGACCACGCGAATATGCCCAGTAGAAGCCTGCCGGCGGGTCTCGACAGCTTGACACCCAGTTAAGGAATCACCGGACAATGCCGGACCGCCCTCAGTACCGTCCGTGGTGCAATGCGGAGCGCCGACCAAACTGCCCCGCAGGGTCAGGGCCTGGGTCCAATACGCGACGTTTTCATGCGCCCGCGCGATCTCTCCGTCCAACTCCTCCAATGCCGCCTCGAATTCGGCTTGCGTTTCCGCTGCGAGAACTTCCAACTGGTCGCCTCTCGCCCCTCGCACTCTCCATTCGGTCTCCAGCGCCCGAACCCTCTCCTCGGCCGCCTCCAAAGTGGTATCGACCCTCGTCCTGACTGCCGCGGTGGCCAGCGGCAGGACCACGATGCCCGCTTCGTCGGGGGTGTTCGGCACGGGCCCGGTCGGAGCGGGCGTCCCATGAACAGGAGCGGCGGAACCCGACCCGCCGCCGCCGCTGCAAGAAGCCAGCAGGCCAGCCGCCAGCGCGGCGGCGACCGCGAACTGCAAGCTTGTGGTGTCTTTACTGATTCGCATAACGCTCCTGTTTCCTGCGGCCCGGGGGGCAGCGTAATTGAGGTTGAACTGTATCACGCGCAGGGAGCGGCGTCCGCCTCCCGCTGCGCCGGAGCCGAAACTCCAAGCAACCCGCGGCGGCCGGCATCGGCCCGCCGTGAATGATGCTTCAATAGTTCCAGCGTCTGGGCGCAGATTATATACACAAAACGGGGGGGGGGGGGCAAATGTCTGATTTTCCGCCCTCAATGACGACTGCAACCACGGCAGCGCCAACCTTCGGCCGCGGCCTCAGCTGGCCGCCGCGTGGCGGCGCTACGGGCCAAGATTGGCGGCGGCCGGGAGTTTCGCAACGGCGCGAACTGGCGGCCTACTTGGGGCTGCCAAGCCTCGATCGGGGGCAAGCCGAAGCTGCATTCAAAGGGTGCCGCCCAGTTCCGCCATCAACCCGGAGTCTTGGACGATAGTTCACTCTCCGCTTTCTCCAGCCCACGCCGTACCGCATCCCGCAAGGCCTGAAGAATCTTCCCGACCGCTTCCCGCTCGAGAGATGCAACGGGGTGAGGCGATACGCCGTAACGAAATTTCGTGACATACGCGGTGTACCCGACCAATTCTTCGAATTCCGCCACAGGCTCCCGCTGTTCACCCAACAGCCTCAACAACAACGCCAAATCATGCGTTCTCGGATATTTCTCGCCGCACAGCGCCAGCCAGGATTTGAGCAATTTTTCCGCAGTTTCCTGCACGCGCCCGCCGAACACTTCATCAGCAAAAACAGCGGGATCGCCCATGCCCAGCACGGCTTTCAGATCCATCTCCGCCCGCTGCAACAGATTTTCGGCTTCCTTAAGATCGCTCATACAAGACCTCTCCTTCGCTCAGCGCCTCCGCCACCACGCTGTTGAGCGAATCGCGCCAATACTCCACTTCTTCGCGGCTGTACACCAGGATATCCTTGGCGACCGGAAAATCCGCCAGCGCGCGGATCAGCCGCACGGCTTCGGTGTGCCCGTTGCGCTCCGGCCCGAACGGCCCTTCCTCCACCACCATCAGATCCACGTCCGAGTCCGCCGCCGCGCCGCCCCGGGCGCGCGAGCCGAACAGGATGATGCGGTCCGGATCCGCCTCCGCGACGATGGTCGCCACCATCCGCTCCAGCGTTCCGGCGCTGACGCCCGTCAGATCCATGCCGCCGCGCAACCTCCGGCAACGTTCGCCGCCATGCCGGATGAGCGTCCCGTTTTCCGGCGCATGCCGCCCGGTCCGGGCATCAAAACTGTCTTCGCGGCGCCGGGCATCGCCGGACCGCGCTCCAGGCGGAACGGGACGAATGATGAGCGCGCGCGCCGCACGCGCCGCCGCGGCTGGCGGAGAGGGAGGGATTCGAACCCTCGATGGGGTATCAGCCCATACTCCCTTAGCAGGGGAGCGCTTTCAGCCACTCAGCCACCTCTCCGGTCCTCTTCCGTCCGGCGCCGGTAGATCTCCTCCCGGTACACGCCGACCGCGTCCGGCGCCTGGACGCCGATGCGGACCTGGTTGCCCTTGACCGCCAGCACCGTGACCGTGACGTCGTCGCCGATCCGCAGCGATTCCCGGGCCTTGCGCGTCAGGATCAGCACGTCTCGCCTCCCCGCCTGCGCGGCCGGATCCGCCCGCGCAGTGTACCACCCTAGCCGCCGTCGGCCAGCTCGAAGGATTCGTGCAGGGCGCGCACGCAGGTCTCCAGCGCGGCCTCGTCCACCACCACGGAGATCTTGACCTCCGAGGTCGAGATCATCGAAATGTTCACCCCGGCCTCGGCCAGGGCCCGGAACATGCGGCTGGCCACGCCGGCGTGCGAGCGCATGCCCGCGCCCACCAGCGAGACCTTGACGATGTCCTTGTTGCCGCGCGCCGCGCGCGCCCCCAGCTCCGCGCCGACCTCCTCCAGGATGGCCAGCGCGCGCGCGTAGTCGTTGCGGTGCACCGTGAACGTGAAGTCGGCGGTGCCGTCGCGGCCGACGTTCTGCACGATCATGTCGACCTCGATGTCGGCGTCCGCGACCGGGCCCAGGATGCGCGCCGCGACGCCGGGCGCGTCCGGCACGCCGGTGATGGTCAGCTGCGCCTCGTCGCGGTTGTGCGCGATGCCGGCGATGGTGGCCTGTTCCATGTCCGCGACCTCCTGCGCGATGCGGGTGCCCGGGGCCGCGCCGAAGCTCGGCAGCACCCGCAGCGGCACATTGTACTTTTCCGCGTACAGCACCGAGCGCTGCTGCAGCACCCGCGAGCCGAGCCCGGCCAGCTCCAGCATCTCCTCGTAGGTCAGGTGCGCCAGCTTGCGCGCCCGCGGCTCCACCCGGGGGTCGGCGGTGTAGACCCCCTCGACGTCGGTGTAGATGTGGCATTCGTCGGCGCCGAGCGCCGCCGCCAGCGCCACCGCGGTGGTGTCCGAGCCGCCGCGCCCGAGGGTGGTCACGTTGCCGCCGGCGTCGACGCCCTGGAAGCCCGCCACCATCACCACCCGCCCGCGCTCGAGCCAGCCGCGCACGGGCGCCGGGTCGATGCGGCGGATGCGGGCGCGGTTCGGCCGCGCCTCGGTCTCGATGCCCGCCTGCCGCCCGGTCAGCGCCACCGCCGGGCAGCCGCGGGCCTGCAGCGCCAGCGCCAGCAGCGCGATGCTGACGCGCTCGCCGGACGACAGCAGCAGGTCGAGCTCGCGGCCCGCGGGCTCCGGGTGCATCTGCCGCGCCAGCTCCAGCAGCCGGTCGGTCTCGCCGCCCATCGCCGACAGCACCACCACCAGCCGGTGGCCGGCCGCCCGCTGCGCCTGCAGCCGCTCGGCGACGGCGAGGACCTTCTCGGTGGTGCCGACGGAGGTGCCGCCGTACTTGTGCACCCACAGGCTCATGGCCGCAGCCGGTCGCGCACCCAGTCCGGCACCGCCGCCAGCGCCGCGTCCAGCTCCTCCGGGCGGTCGCCGCCGCCCTGCGCCATCTCCGCCCGGCCGCCGCCGCGGCCGCCGACCCGCGCCGCCACCATGCCCACCAGCTCGCCCGCCGGCAGCCGGGCGCTCTGGTCGGGGGTGACCCCGGCCGCCAGCAGCACCTTGCCGCCGCGCGCCGCGCCCAGCACCACCGCGGCGCTGCCGAGCCGCTCCTTCAGCCGGTCCAGCGCGCCGCGCAGCGCCTTCGCGTCGCCGTCCAGGCGCGCCGCCAGCACCCGCACGCCGCCGATCTCGACCGCCTGCGCGGCCAGGTCCGCGCCGGCCTCCCGCGCTTGCCGCCCGGCGAGCCGCTCCAGCTCCTTCTCCAGCTCCTGCCGGCGCGCCGCCAGGCGCTCGAGCTTGTCCAGCAGCTCGTCCGGGCCCGCCTTCAGCAGCTCCGCGGCGCGCGCCAGGGTCGCCTGCCGCTCCAGCGCCTGGCGGTGCGCGGCGGCGCCGGTCAGCGCCTCGATGCGCCGCACCCCGGCGGCGACGCCGGCCTCGCCGGCGATGCTGAACAGGCCGATGTCGCCGGTGCGCCGCACGTGCGTGCCGCCGCACAGCTCGGTCGAGAAGTCGCCCATGCGCAGCACCCGCACGCGGTCGCCGTACTTGTCGCCGAAGAACGCCAGCGCGCCGGCGGCGATGGCCTCGTCGTAGCCCATGGTCTCGGCGGCCGCCTCCCAGTTCGCGCGCACCGCGGCGTTGACCATCTCCTCGATGCGCCGCAGCTCCTCCGGCGCCACCGGGCGCGGGTGCGAGAAGTCGAAGCGCAGCCGGTCCGGCGCCACCAGCGAGCCCTTCTGCGCCACGTGCGCGCCGAGCACCCGGCGCAGCGCCGCGTGCAGCAGGTGCGTGGCCGAGTGGTTGAGCGCCACCGACTCCCGGCGCGCCGCGTCGACCTCCGCCGCCGCCGCGTCGCCGACCCGCAGCCGCCCGGCGCGCTGGCGGCCGACGTGCAGGTGCGCCCGGCCGTGCTTCTGCGTGTCGCCGACCTCGAACTCCCCGTCCGGCCCGGCCAGCCGCCCGGTGTCGCCGACCTGGCCGCCGGATTCGGCGTAGAACGGCGTCTCCGCCAGCACCGCCACCCCCTCCTCGCCCGCCGCCAGCTCCTGCACGCTGCGCCCGTCCCGGTACAGCGCCGTCACTTCGGTGTCCTGCGCCAGGCGCTCGTAGCCGCTGAAGCGGCCGTCCTGCGCCACGTCGCCGAGCTGCGCGTAGTCGACCGCGAACTGCGCCGCCTCGCGCGCCCGCTCGCGCTGCTCCTGCATGCGCCGCTCGTAGTCCGCCTCGTCCACCTCCAGGCCGCGCTCGCGCGCCGCGTCCCGGGTCAGGTCGAGCGGGAAGCCGTAGGTGTCGTGCAGCCGGAACGCGAGCTCGCCCGGCACCGTCTTCCCGCGCAGCTGCGCCAGCCCGTCGTCCAGCACCCGCAACCCGGTCTGCAGGGTCTGCGCGAAGCGCTCCTCCTCCGCCGCCAGCGCCGCCTCGATGCGCTCCTGCGCCGCCGCCAGCTCCGGGTGCGCGGCGCCCATCACCTCCACCAGCGGCGCCACCAGCCGGTGGAAGAACGGCGCCTCCAGGCCGAGCTTGCTGCCGTGGCGCAGCGCCCGGCGGATGATGCGCCGCAGCACGTAGCCGCGCCCCTCGTTGGCCGGCAGCACGCCGTCCATGACCAGGAAGCCGGCCGCGCGCAGGTGGTCCGCGATCACCTTGGCGGAGGCGCCGCCGCCGCGCCCGGCGCGCGCCGCCACCGCGCCCAGCAGCGGCGCGAACAGGTCGGTGGCGTAGTTGTCGGGCACGCCCTGCAGCACCGCGGCGATGCGCTCGAGCCCCATGCCGGTGTCCACCGAGGGCCGCGGCAGCGGCTCCAGGCCGCCGCCGGCGTCGCGCCGGTGCTGCATGAACACCAGGTTCCAGATCTCCACGTAGCGCGCGCTGTCGGGGTCCGCGCCGGGCGGCCCGCCGGGCACGCCGTCGCCGTGGTCGTAGTAGACCTCGGAGCAGGGCCCGCAGGGCCCGGTGTCGCCCATGGCCCAGAAGTTCTCCGCCGCGCCCAGGCGCACCAGCCGCTTGGGATCGACGCCGACGCCGTCGCGCCACAGCCGCGCCGCCTCGTCGTCCGCCTCGTACACCGACACCCACAGCCGCGCCGGATCCAGGGCCAGCGCGTCGGTGAGGAACTCCCAGCAGTAGGCGATCGCCTCCTCCTTGAAGTAGTCGCCGAAGCTGAAGTTGCCGAGCATCTCGAAGAACGTGTGGTGGCGGGCGGTGTAGCCCACGTTCTCCAGGTCGTTGTGCTTGCCGCCGGCGCGCACGCAGCGCTGCGCGCTCGCCGCCCGCGGCGGGTCGCGCGCCTCGCGGCCGAGGAACGCGTCCTTGAACTGCACCATGCCGGCGTTGGTGAACAGCAGGCTGGGGTCGTTCGCCGGCACCAGCGGGCTCGAGGCCACCACCGCGTGGCCGCGCGCGGCGAAGTAGTCCAGGAAGGCCTGGCGGATCTCGCCGCCGGTGGTCATGCCTCCGCGCTCCCCGCGGCCGCCCGCGCCACGCCGGCCGGGAAGCCGCGCCCGGCGAGGAAGCGCAGCGCCTGCTCGCGGCTGCGCCCGGGCCGCGCCCGCAGCGCGGCGCGGGCGCGCTCGAGTTCGCCGTCGCGGGCGGCGGCCACCGCCGCCGCCGCCGCGGCCGCCGGCACCCCCCGCCCGGCCAGGTCGGCCGCCACCCGCAGGCTGCCGCAGCCGCGCGCGACCAGCGCGCGGGCGCGCTCCTCGGCGTAGCGCGCGTCGCTCTGCATGCCGTCCTCCCGCAGCCGCCGCAGGGCCGCCGCGGCCGCCGCCGCCGGGTAGCCGCGCGCGCGCAGCTTGGCGCGCAGCTCCCGGGCGGAGTGTTCGCGCCGCGCCAGCAGCCGGAGCGCCTGCCGCGCCGCCTCAGCGGCCGTCTTCGCCATCGCCGGCGGGCGCGTCTTCGCCGCGCTGCGGGAACAGCTTCCCGCGCAGCGCGGCCTCCAGCTCCGCGGCCTGCTCGGGATGCTCGCGCAGGTGGCCGCGGGCGTTGTCCTTGCCCTGGCCGATGCGCTCGCCGCCGCAGCTGTACCAGGCGCCGGACTTCTGCACCAGGCCGTGCTCGGCGCCCAGGTCGAGCAGCTCCGACAGCCGGCTGATGCCCTCGCCGTAGCGGATCTCGAACTCGGCCTTCTTGAACGGCGGCGCCATCTTGTTCTTCACCACCTTGACGCGGGTCTCGTGGCCGAGCACCTCGTCGCCCTTCTTGGTGGCGCCGATGCGGCGGATGTCCAGCCGCACCGAGGCGTAGAACTTGAGCGCGTTGCCGCCGGTGGTGGTCTCGGGGTTGCCGAACACCACGCCGATCTTCATGCGCAGCTGGTTGATGAACACCACCAGCGTGTTGGAGCGCTTGATGTTGCCGGCCAGCTTGCGCAGGGCCTGCGACATGAGCCGCGCGTGCAGGCCCATGTGGCTGTCGCCCATGCCGCCCTCGAGCTCGGCGCGCGGCGTCAGCGCCGCCACCGAGTCCACCACGATCAGATCGACCGCGCCCGAGTTCACCAGCGTGTCGGCGATCTCCATCGCCTGCTCGCCGTGGTCCGGCTGCGACAGCAGCAGGTCGTCCACCTGCACGCCGAGGTTGGCGGCGTAGCCGGGGTCGAGCGCGTGCTCGGCGTCGATGAACGCGGCGGTGCCGCCCTGCCGCTGGCAGTTGGCCACCACGTGCAGCGCCAGCGTGGTCTTGCCGGACGCCTCCGAGCCGTAGATCTCCACCACCCGTCCGCGCGGCAGGCCGCCGATGCCGAGCGCCGCGTCCAGCGCCAGCGAGCCGGTGGGGATGACCTCGACCTCAGGGACCGCGACCCCCTCGCCGAAGCGCATCACCGCGCCCTTGCCGTACTGCCGTTCGATCTGTCCGAGTGCCGCCTCCAGTGCTTTTTTCCTGTCGTTGTCCATTATTCCTTCAGTTTCCTCAGGGGCCCTTTGTCGGAGCGGGCGGCCCCATTATAGAAGCACCCGCGCGGGCGCCGCCGGGAGCGGCGGAATCGGGGCGGCGGGACGCGGCGGCGCGCCCGGGGAATCGGGGGCGGCGGGGGCGGCGGCGCTAGCCGCGCACGTCGGCGGCGCTGGCGGAGCCGGCGGTGCCGAGGGTGCTGACGGAGGACGGGATGGTGCTCGCGGTGCCGGCCGAGCTGAGGGTGCTGCTGCCGCCGGCGACGCCCTCCAGCTGGCTTTCGGCGATGACCGCGTTCGGATTCGGCGGCAGCGGCAGGTAGTAGCGCTCCGGGCTCTGCTCGACGACGCGCAGCTCGACCCCGGCCGGCACCTCCAGCAGCTCCAGCCCGGCGCGGTCGCCGCTCTCGATGCGCGCGCGCAGGCCGGCGTCGGCGCGGCAGCGCGCGGCCAGCCGCCGCAGCGAATCGTAACTCTCGCGGTAAGCCGCGTATTCCTGGTCGGTCAGCATGGTCGGCAGGTCCTCCTGGCCCGTCGGCGGCGCGGCGCCAGCCGCGGCGCCCGGCATTTTAACCGGACTCCGCGCGCGCCCCGATGCCAGAACATCCGGGACGGGCGGCCCCGCCCCCGCCCGAGGCCTCCGCGGCGCAGCGCCGGGCCGCCGCCAGGAGGCCCGCGGGCCCGGCGTCCTCCGGGCGCGCCGCCAGCCGCCGCCATTCCTTCGCCCCCGCCCGGCCGCGGAACAGCCCGCCCAGGCGGCGGGTCATGCGCGCCAGCGGCACGCCGCGCGCCGCCTGCGCCTCGAGGTAGGGCCGGAACGCCTCCAGCGCGGCCAGCCGCCCGGCCGGGCCGGGCGCGGCCGGGTCGAGCGCGCGGGCGACCGCGCGCAGCCGCCAGGGGTCGTCGCACACCGCCCGCCCCAGCATCACCCCGTCGACCTCCGCCAGCCGCGCGCGCGCCGCGGCGGCGCCGCCGATGCCGCCGTTGACGACGATCTCGAGCGCGGGGAACTCGGCCTTGAGCCGCCGCACCCGGCCGTAGTCGAGCGGCGGCAGGCTGCGGTTGCGCTTCGGGCTGACGCCGGCCAGCCAGGCCTTGCGCGCGTGCACGTAGAACGTGCGGCAGCCGGCCGCCGCCACCGCCGCGACGAACGCGGACAGCGCGGCCTCCGGATCCTGCTCGTCCACCCCCAGCCGGCACTTGACCGTGACCGGCAGCGGCGACGCCGCGCGCATCGCGGCGACGCATTCGGCGACCCGCGCCGGCGCGCGCATCAGGCAGGCGCCGAAGCGCCCGGCCGAGGCCCGCGGGCTGGGGCAGCCGACGTTGAGGTTGATCTCGCCGTAGCCGGCCGCCGCGCCGAGCTCCGCGCCGCGCGCCAAGGCCGCGGGCTCCGCGCCGCCGAGCTGCAGCGCCAGCGGCCGCTCGCGCGGGTCGTGCGCCAGCCAGCGCGCCGGGTCGGCGCGGCCGAGCGCCGCCGCCGGGACCATCTCGGTGAACAGCAGGGCGCGCGCGTCGAGCAGGCGCAGGAAGTACCGGAAGTGCCGGTCGGTGCGGTCCATCATCGGCGCCACGCACAGCCGCCGGTCGAGCATGCTTCCTCCCGGTCCGCGCCGCGTCCCGTCCGCCGCCATGCTAGCATTGGCGCTTCGCCCGCGGCCCGCGCCCGGCGCGCCCCGCCCGCCCGCATGACCCCGCCCCCGCCCCCGGCCCTGTCCATCCGGGGGCTGCGGAAGACCTACGCCGGCGGCGCCGAGGCGCTGCTCGGCATCGACCTCGAGGTCGCGCCCGGCGACTTCTTCGCCCTGCTCGGCCCGAACGGCGCCGGCAAGTCGACCGCCATCGGCGTCGTCGCCTCGCTGGTCACCTTCCGCGAGGGCCGGGTGGCGATCTTCGGCCACGACATCGCGCGCGCGCCGGGCGCGGCGCGCCTGCACCTGGGCCTGGTGCCGCAGGAGTTCAACTTCAACCAGTTCGACCGGGTCGACGACATCGTGATCACCCAGGCCGGGCTGTACGGCGTGCCGCGGCGCACCGCGCGGGCGCGCGCGCAGGAGCTGCTCGAGCAGGTCGACCTGTGGGAGCAGCGCGCCAAGCAGGCGCGCGAACTGTCCGGCGGCATGAAGCGCCGGCTGATGATCGCCCGCGCCCTCGCCCACCGCCCGCGGCTGCTGATCCTCGACGAGCCGACCGCCGGCGTCGACCTGGAGGTGCGCCGCGCCCTGTGGCGCTACCTGGAGGAGATCAACAGCCGCGGCACCACCATCATCCTCACCACGCACTACCTGGAGGAGGCGGAGCGGCTGTGCCGCAACATCGCCATCATCGACCGCGGCCGCATCCGCGCCCACACCACCATGCGCGCCCTGCTCGACCAGCTGGACGCGGAGCACTTCGTGCTGTTCCTGGACGCGCCGCTGGAGCGCTGCCCGCGCATCCCCGGCTACGCGCTGCGCTGCGCCGACCCGCGCACCCTGGAGGCCACGCTCGGCCGCGGCGCCGACCTGAACGGCCTGCTGCGGGCGCTGGACGAGCACGGCGTGCGGGTGCGCAGCATGACGAACAAGACCAACCGGCTGGAGAAGCTGTTCCTGCAGCTGACGGGCGCCGGCTTCGAGGACGCGCCGTGAGCGCCCGCCGCATCCTGATCGCCCTGCTGACGCTGCTGGAGCGGGAGCTGCGCCGGATCCTGCGCATCTGGGTGCAGACGCTGCTGCCGCCGGCGATCACCACCGCGCTGTACTTCGTCATCTTCGGCGAGCTGATCGGCGCGCAGCTGGCCGACATCGGGGGCCACCGCTACATGGACTACATCGCGCCCGGGCTGGTGCTGATGGCGGTGATCACCAACGCCTACGCCAACGTCGTCGCGTCCTTCTACAGCGCCAAGTTCCAGCGCCACATCGAGGAGATGCTGATCGCGCCGGTGCCGGACTGGATCCTGCTCGCGGGCTTCGTCGGCGGCGGGGTGGCGCGCGGGCTGGGCGTGGGCCTCGCGGTGACCGCGGTGACCGCCTGCTTCACCACGGTCGCGCCGGTGCACCTCGGCCTGACCCTGCTGGTCGCCGCGCTGACCTGCGTGCTGTTCTCGCTGGCCGGCCTGATCAACGGCGTCTACGCCAACAGCTTCGACGACATCGCCATCATCCCGGCGTTCGTGCTCGCCCCGCTGACCTACCTGGGCGGCATCTTCTACTCGCAGGAGATGCTGTCGCCGTTCTGGCAGCAGGCGTCGCAGTTCAACCCGATCCTGCACATGATCGGCCTGTTCCGCTACGGCTGGATGGGGCTGCGGGAGGTGGACTTAGGCTTCTCGCTGCTGCTGATCGCGGCGCTGACCGCGGCGCTGTTCCTGTTCTGCCTGCATCTGCTGCGCCGCGGCACGGGCGTGCGCAGCTGAGCCGCGGCTGGCGTCCCCAAGGGGATTCGAACCCCTGTTGCCGCCGTGAAAGGGCAGTGTCCTAGGCCTCTAGACGATGGGGACGGCGCGGCGGGTGCGCTACTCTAGCGGGAAGCCCCCGGCGCGTCAAGCGATGCCGCTCCCCGCGCGGAACCGGAAAAGGCTGGCGGAGCATATGCTGGCGCGACTTTCCCGCCTTTTGAATCCGGCGAGGGTCAACGTGTTGCGGCTGCAACCGTCCGCCGCTGCAGCGCCGCAAGCCTGAGGCGCTGGAAGAACTTTCGCGAGGCCGCCATGCTCGAACAACTCCGGCTGTCCAATTTCCGAGCATTCGACCGCGAAGTGACCGTCCGCTTCCGGCCGATCACGGTCCTGATCGGCAGAAACAACGCCGGCAAATCTTCGGCCATCAAGTTCCTGCTGATGCTGCAGCAGTCGCTCAGCCTCGACAGCACTTCCTTTCTGGCGCCTTCTGGAGAAAAGGTGCGCCTAGGACTGTTTTCGGAGATCAAGAACGTCAAATCCAGAAAAAAGAACCTGTCTTTCTCCCTCCGGGAGATCGACCCCGACCGCCCCGGAGACGCGCTGGCGCTGTACCCGGAAGCGCAGCGGCTCGGTTCCGGCCAGCCGTTGCGCTACACGATCGACGCCTCGGTCGCTCGCGGCAAAGCGGGCGAACTGCGCGGCAAAAGCTCGATGTCCGCGCTGCTCGGCGACAACACCCTCTTCACTCTCTCCGCGCCGGTCACGGAACGCAGCCGCTTCATGAATTTCACCGACGTCCGGCAGCAGCGGCGCTCCAGCCGGCTGAACAGCGGGCAGGAGCAGGCCGAGCAATACTGCCTTGCGGCGCTGGCCAGACAGTTCAACCTGCTCCACCACATCGGCCCGGTCAGGACCGACATCCCGAGAAGCTTCGATGCGGGCGAGCCGGTCGCCACGAATTACGTGGGCAGTACCGGGCGGAACGCCCTCCATCTGCTGAAAGACATTCGCGCGTCAAGGAGCCGCTATCGGTTTTTCCTGTCCCACCTGTCCAAGGTGCTGAACATCGGCGGCATCGCGTTCAATGAGCGCGGAGAACTGGCGCAATGCATCGCCAAGAACAACGCCACCGGGGCCAGGACCAATCTCGCCGACTTGGGCTTCGGCGTCAGCCAGTGCCTGCCGATTTTCGTGCAGGGCGCGGTCATGGACCCGTACAGCACGCTGATGATCGAACAGCCGGAAGCCCGAATGCATCCGACCGCGCAGTTGGAGCTAGCCGCATTCTTCGCCGACCTGTGGACCCAGCGGAACGTCTGCTCCATCATCGAAACGCACAGCAGCAACATCCTGCTGCGGCTGCGGTCGCTGGTCGCCCTCGGACCGGAACAAGGCGGACTGAGCCCGGCCGACGTGTCCATCGCCTACTTCGATATCCAAGACGGCCAGACGGCCGTGCGGAATCTCGCCATCGACGAGAACGGCATGGTGGAAGACGGCTTGCCGCTGGAGTTCTTCGGCGCCGACATCGAGGAAGGACTCATGCTGGGCGCCGCCAAACACCATCGAAGCCGGAACCATGCCGCACGAACTCGCCGATGACCGCATCGCAGTCGATACGAAAACTTTCGAGCATCTTCTAAGCCCTGCCGCAATGCGGAAGATCACATAAGACCTGTAACCAACTCTCGAAATAATCTGCACCTCTTCAGATATGCCGAAGTTCGAACCATCGCTTCATGCCTACCAAATCATCGGGCGAAGGATACGGAATGCTGGCCGCCGAAAACTCTCGGCCTGATCCGCGGCCGCGCGGCGCGATCGCTTCGCGCTTGGCTTCGGCGAACCTTGCAAAATAGACGGCCTCGGCCGGCCGCATCGCCATATCGACAGCGCCGTGCTTGCAGAGCGCGAAACCCAACTGCATCACCATCTGCTCTTCCAGATCATGCAGCGCCTCTTCCAACGAACTCCCGTAGCCTCGCAGATCCATTTCCAGCGCCAAAGCCACGTGGTCTTCCGCCTCGCGGTAACCCAGCACATCGGCGGCGATTCGGAATCTCTCTTTCGTCATATCGAGCAGCGGGCGCTTGCTTAAAGAATCAGCGCCGCGGTTTTCAGGAAATCCGGCGGCGCTGAATCCGTTTGGCCAGTATATCTCCCCGGCGACAGCGCCAGTCCCATGCTGTCTGACGCCGCGGCGTTCCGCCTCCGGCCCGCCCTCAGCCGTCGAGAAACTTCTCCACTTTCTCCATCACCCGGTCCATCGTCCGCAGCTGGCACTCCCACACCACCAGCGAACTCCAGCCGAGCGCGGTCAGCCGGCGGCGGTTGCGGGCGTCGCGCTTCTTGTTCTCCGCCAGCTTCGGAATCCAGTAATCGCGGTTGGAGGCCGGCTGGCGGGCGCGCTTGCAGCGGTGCGAGTGCCAGAAGCAGCCGTGCACGAAGATCGCCTTGCGCCGGCCGGGGAAGACGATGTCGGGCGCGCCGGGCAGCGAGCGGCGGTGCAGCCGGAAGCGGAAGCCGGCGCGGTGCAGCGCCGAGCGCAAGATCTTTTCCGGCTTGGTGTCCTTGCCGCGGACGCGGCGCATGACCTCGCTGCGTTGCTCAGGCGTCAGAATGTCCATGGATAAGGCGGCGCCTACGCTGCCAAAGCCGCCATCACCGCGGCATCGCCGGGTTTCTGCTCCAGCGCGGCGACATACGGCAGGCCTAGCATCGCGGAGCAGCACCGGCCAGCATGCGCCACCAGGCGTTTCCGCAAACCGCGCCGCTTCGCGCCCCCCGGCCGCGCCGGGAATCCGAGGAGTTCCCTCACGCCAGGCACAGAGCGTCTTTCAGGCTGCCGGCGACGGCGCGCGCCAGCGGCGGCGGCACGGCGTTGGCGACCTGCCGGTGCTGGTCGAGGTCGCGGACCGTGCCGGTGCGGCGCCGGATCGGCCCCTCGAAGACGTGCGCGTCCGGAAAGCCCTGGATGCGGGCGGATTCGCGCGGGGTCAAGTAGCGGTCCTCCGTCGGATGGTAAAGCGCTTCGCCGCAGCGCAGCGTCGGCGCGGGAGCGGCGCGGTCGAGACGGCGGTACTTGGTGGTGTCCTTGCGCGTCAGGCGCCGGCGAATGTCCGGCGGCGCGTCGGCGACTTTCGACAGCCACAGCCCCTCGGGCACATAGGAAATCCGTTCCCGGTCTCGCTCGGGAGTCACGTCGATATGATTGGGCATCAGCGGCGGCTTGCCGGCGGGCGCCGCCTCCGGCAGGCCGGCCAAGGCCTCCCCGGTGGTCCGCGCTTTCCGGTCCAGCGCGAACGGGAACCGGAAGTCGGATCCGCACGGCACGCCGACGAGAATCGCCCGCTTGCGGCGCTGCGCCACGTCGAAGTCGCGGGCATCGAGAATGGCGGCGTGCAGGTCGTAACCGATGGCGCGGAAGCGCTCGGCGAGCGCGGCCTCCATGCCGGAAGACCCCGCCGCAGCCGTCCGCAGGAAGCGGGGAACCTGCTCGATCAAAACGGCGGCCGGGCGCAGCGCCGCCGCGAAGCGCACCATCTCGAACACCAGCAGGCCGCGCGGGTCGCGCAGGCCCTCGCGCTTGCCGATCTGGCTGAACGGCTGGCAGGGCGGACCGCCGTGCAGCAGCGCGAGCTCGCCGGGGCGGATGCCGAGCACTTCCCCCGCCAGCGCCGGATCCAGGGCGCGGACGTCCACCTGCCAGACAGTCTTGCCGCGGGCGTTGCGGCGCAGGGTGGCGGCGCAGTGCGGGTCGAACTCCACCGAGCCGGCGGTCTTGAAGCCGGCCTTGTCGATGCCGAGATCCATGCCGCCGGCGCCGGCGAAGAGGCTCAGCGCGGGAAGTTTCACGGCGGCGGGTTTTTGCGGGGCGCCGCGAGCCGGGCGGCTCGCCCACTATACACCCGGCTAGGCCGACCCCGGATTGCTACAATCCGCTCCCGGCATGACCCTCTCCGCCCCGCACGCCCGGCTCTTGGCCGCCGCCGGCCTGATCGCGCTGATCGCCGTCTCGCGGCTGTTGCCGCACCCGCCCAACTTCACGCCGGTGCTGGCGGCGGCGCTGTTCTGCGGCGGCCTGCTGCCGCCCGGCCGCGCGCTGCCGGTACTGCTCGGCGCGATGTTCCTCTCCGACCTGGCGCTGGGCCTGCACGACGGCATGGCGAGCGTGTATCTGGCGGTGGCGCTGTGCGTGCTGCTCGGCCGCCTGCTGCAGCCGCAACGGAGCCTGCGCCCGGCGCTCGGCGGCGCGCTGGCGGCATCGGCGCTGTTCTTCATCGTCACCAACTTCGCCGTGTGGCTGGCGGGCGACCTCTATCCGCCGACCGCGGCCGGCCTCCTCGCCTGCTACGTCGCGGCGCTGCCGTTCTTCCACCACACGCTGCTGTCGACGCTGCTGTGCGCCGCGGTCTTCTTCGGCATCGGCCGCGCCTGGCCGGCCACCGCGCCCGTCCGCCCGTGAACGCCCACCGGCGCCCGGGCCCGCGCCGGTTGCTGGCCGCAGCACTCCTCGCGCCCGCCCTCGCCGCAGGCTCGGCCGCCCCGCAGACGCTTGACGGCCTGTGGCGCGGCGTGTTCGACATCAACGGCCAAGGCCAGTACCACTTCACCGCGCTGTACGTCGGCGGCAAGGTCGCCGCCTACAGCGTCGATTCCAACGTGGTCTACCGCGGCACCGTGGTCGGCGACGAGCGCAGCTACCGCTCCAGCATGGCCATGTACATCCGCGACGGCAGCCTGTTCGGCACCGTGCAGCTCGACGGCACGGTCGCGCTCCAGGCGCGCTCCATCGTCGCCCGCTATCTGACCAGCGCCGAGGACGCCGGCACTCTGGGGCTGATGTACGACGAACTGTTCGAGCGCCGCGTGGAGCTGCCGGCGCTGGCCGGGCTGTGGGAGCACGCCGGCGAGGAGCTGAGCCTGAGCTTCGACCTCAACCCGGACGGCGAACTACGCGGCACCGACAGCGCCGGCTGCAACTACTACGGCGCGGTGCGCGAGATCCGGCCCGGCATCAACGCGTTCGACGTGCAGTTGGAGGTGGCCTCGTGCAGCGTCACCGACGGCCGCTACGAGGGCATGCTGCACGTCGGCGGCGGCGACAGCGACACGCTGCACCTCAGCATCACCAGCGAGCAGTTCGGCATGTACTATCCGCTGCAGCGGGTGGAGACGGAAGCGGAGCCGAAGGCGGCATCCTGACCGGATTCCGCGCCGCTGACTCCGCCTGTCCCTGCTCCGAAATCCGGTCCGGCTGCGCGAGGAATTAACTCCATGACTCCCTCGCCCCGTGTTCGCCGGGCCGGCATCAAGGGCAACACCCTGTTCACCGGAGACTGCCTGTACGTGCTGAGCGGGATGAACAGCGAGTCGGTCGACCTGATCTACCTCGACCCGCCGTTCAACAGCAAGCGGCTGTACTCCGCGCCCGTCGGCTCCCGGGCGGCGGGCGCTTCATTCAAGGACATGTGGAGCTGGGCGGACATCGACGAGGCGTACCTGGAGCGGCTGGTGGACGATTACCCGTACCTGGTGCAGTTCATCGCGGCGGTGGAGGTGATCCACAGCCGGCCCATGATGGCCTATCTCACCTACATGACCCAGCGCATCCTGGAAATGCACCGGGTGCTGAAGCCGACCGGCAGCCTCTATCTGCATTGCGACCCGTACGCCAGCCATTACCTGAAAATCCTGCTGGACCGGATCTTCGGCAAGCAGAATTTCAAAAACGACGTGATCTGGCAATACGGCACGAGCGCCCGGGGCGCGAAAGCGCGCGCCAAGCATTTCGCGCGCAACAACGACAACATCTTCTTTTACGCGAAAGACCGGAGGAAGTATTCGCACAACCCGGTGTACATCGACAAGGAGCATCCGATCGATGCCCTGCCCTCGCATATCCGCCTGGGCAAAGACGGCAGGTATTTCAAAACGGCGCCGCGCGGCGACTACACGGACAAAAGCATCGCAAAACTGCGCAAGGAGGGAAGAGTCTACAAGACGCGCAACGGGAACATCCGAATCATATACTTCCTGAAAACGGAACGCGACCGGGTGCTGGAGCCCGTGATCGTCGGCAGCGTCTGGGACATCCCGGACATGATGCACGCGCCGAAAGAGGAGCGCACCGGCTACCCCACCCAGAAGCCGCTGGCCCTGCTGCGGCGCGTCATTCAGGCCGGCAGCGGCAAGGGGGACGTCGTCCTCGACCCGTTCTGCGGCTGCGCGACGACCATGGTGGCCGCGCAGCAACTGGGCCGGCGCTGGATCGGCATCGACCTGGAGGCGAAATCGGCGGAGTTGGTGATCGACCGGCTGTCGGACGACGCCGGCCTGTTCAGCGACTTCACGCACCGCGCCGACGTGCCGGTCCGGACGGACGTGAAAAAAGAGAGCGCCAGCAGCGGGAGCGTGAAAGAACGCCTGTTCAAGGACCAAAAAGGACTTTGCAACGGATGCCGAAACAAATTCGATCTCCGGCATCTGGAAGTCGACCATGTGGTGCCGAAATCAAAAGGCGGCGGAGATCACTACGAGAATTACCAACTGCTCTGCGGACACTGCAACCGCACCAAGGGCGACCGGCCGATGGAGTACCTGGAGGCGAAAATAGCGGCGCGCGAAAAACTCCTGAAGCGCAAGATCACTTTCGGCGGCAAAACGGCGCGACAGGCCTCAGGGCGGAACTGAGCTCGGCGCGCCAGATCTGCCTCGGCACCAACGCTTTCAGCATGCCACCGGGAGTACGCACGGCGCTGCCAGCAACTGCTACAAACATGTTGCAGGTCAGCGAACGACAAGCACCGCCAATACGCCACCCCTCAGCGCCACCGACAACCGATTCGGCCTGTATTATCGATTGCGGCGTATGGAAACAGAATCAGAATCAGCTTCATAAACCAATTCCATACTTTTAAACTTGGCCCCCTCAGGGCTAATGACAACAATCCGAGAAAAAGTCTTCTGTGATGAAAGCCCCTCTTTGACGCTTTTCCACTCGCCATCAGATAAAGACTGCGGCAATATGTAGAGAAAACGATCGATAAACAGAAGCCACCATTCAGGATGGCGGCATTTCCGTTCTGCAACTTTAGCGCACTTCTCGTTTATGCTGTGCTGGAGATTCTTTATGGTCTCACCGACTACCCAACATCCTTCTCCGTTAGAAACATCATTCAACACAAACATGGAAGACTTCGGGCTCCCTGGAAAAAAATCCAAGCATATCCCGCACTCTAACTGGATTTCTGGGAAAGAATGGTATGGAACCAACTCCGGAGTTTCTTTAAGGAAAGACTGCAGAGCCTCTCTAACTTGCTGTCGGACAACTCTCGTTTTCGGGAGCAAGCGCTTTGAATAGTCAAACTCGCAACTAACGTACCAGCCCCTTCCGGCTTCCGGAAGGCCGAATTTGTCCAGCTCTTTTTTGATGGCTCTCTCTAAGGGTATTCGCAACTCCTCCTCGCCCTTTTTTTGCCCGTTAACCTCGATTATGTTATTCATCCGCCGAACCTCTACGGCGTATTTGCCGTCGACAATGAAGTCTGGCGGATCATCTGACAGCCATTCGATGCTTCCATGACCTTGCTGCTTAAGCCATGCTTCCGCAAGGAGTTCGTCTTCGTTCTTTTGAGTGCGTGTCACGGGACCGACCTCATCTAGGTAAAGGTGTTATCAAAAAATCCGCGATGTGCCGATGAAACATTGAACCTCTTCGGAAAGAAGCAACCAGCGCATTATGCCGCATTCTTTCCCACGTCCGCAACTCCCGCGCCCCTACTCCTCTCCGTCCGCCCTCTCCAGCCGCCGCGCGAAGAACGCCTCCGCCCGCCGCACCGCGTCCCGGTGCGCGGCCGCGTCGTAGGCGACCCGGTGCCCCTGCACGATGGCGTCCACTCCGGGCGCGTCGAAGCTGTGGAAGCGGTGCTCGTAGACCACCAGCTCGACCCGCTCCGGCGCCGCGGCCGGCATCACCCGGCAGCGCTGCGCCGGCGTCCACTGGTCGGCGCCGCCGATCAGGATCAGCAGGTCGGTGTGCGAGTTCGGCAGCGTGTCCAGGCACCAGGGCGCCACCGCGATCGCGCCCGCGAACGGCGCCGCCGCGTTCAGGTCGTCGTCCAGCGCCAGCAGCGTGGTGGTGGCGCCGTGCGAGAAGCCGGTCAGGAACACCCGCCGCGGGTCGACCCAGGGCTGCGCGCGCAGCCAGTCCTTGGCGGCGTGCGCGTCCAGCGCCCGCTGCCAGGTCGGCACCGCGAACAGGCTGCCGCAGATGCCGCCGCTGTAGCCGCGCGGCGCGAAGCTGTCCACCTGCAGCACCGCCAGCCCCCACTCCAGGTAATGCCCGTACCACGGGTCGGTGCGCAGCGGCCACAAGCCGTTGCAGCCGTGCAGGTCGACCACCGCCGGGTGCGGGCCCGGGCCGTCCGGGCGGTACAGGCGGGCGGACAGGACCTCGGTCCGTTCGCTCGCGTGCACCGGGACCTCCAGCTCCAGCCGCTCGGGCTCCGGCAGCGCCGCCGCCGCGGGCGCCCACAGCAGCAGCGCGAAGCAGCCCCGCAGGCGGGCGCGCTCAGGCATGCGCGAGCGCCGCGAGGCGGCGGTACCAGCCGGTGATCTCGTCCAGCGAATGCGCGGCGTTGGCGGGACTCGGATTCGGCGTCACGAACACCCGGGCGCCGGCGAGCCGCTCCGGCTGCAGGCCCCAGGCGACCGCCGCGGGCGCGCCGTTCCCCGCGTGCCGCAGGAACTGCCGGTAGGCGACCTTGCCGTGGAACCAGGCCCAGGCGGGCCGGCATTCCGCGAGCAGCGCGGCCAGCGCCCGCGCCCCGGCGCGGAAGTCCGCCGCCCGCAGCTCCGCGCCGCCGCGGGTCGCCCGGCGCGCCGTGTCGGTGAAGCCGACGCCCGCCGCCAGCAGCGCCCGGTGCAGCGCCGCCGAGGGCTCGCCGCGCACCGGCGCCAGCCCCGAGGCGAAGAAGGCGCGCCAGAAGCGGTTGCGGGGATTGGCGAAGTAGTAGCCGGCGCGCACCGACGGCAGCGACGGGTTGAGGCCGATGGACAGCAGGCGCAGCCCCGGCGCCGCGTACTGCGGCAGCGTCCGAGCCGCGCTCACGGCGCCGCCCCGAACAGCTCCCGCTGCGCTCCCGGCACGCGGAACCGGTCGGTGCGCAGCGGCGGCCGCGGCCGGTCGAGGCCGTGCCGGCGGCAGGCGAGCCGGAAGCGCTGCGCCAACAGCCGGGCGCGCTCGCCCTGCCCGGACATGCGCCGGCCCCAGGCCGGGTCGTAGTCGCGCCCGCCGTGCAGGTCGCGCACCGCGGCCATGACCCGCGCCGCGCGCTGCGGGAAGTGCGCGTCCAGCCACTCGCGGAACAGCTGCTTGAGCTCGTGCGGCAGGCGCAGCACCACGTAGCCGGCGAAGCGCGCCCCCGCGTCCGCCGCCGCCGCCGCGATGCGCTCGAGCTCGCCTTCGTTGACGTAGGGAATCACCGGCGCCGCCAGCACCCCCGTCGGCACCCCCGCCTCCGTCAGCGCGCGCACCAGCCGCAGGCGCGCCGCGGGCGCGCCCGCGCGCGGCTCCAGGATGCGGTGCAGGTCCGGGTCGAGCGTGGTCACCGACACCACCGCCTCGGCCAGGCCCTCGCCCGCCAGCTTGCCGAGCAGGTCGAGGTCGCGCGCGCAGCTCGGCGACTTGGTGATCGTCGACACCGGGTGGCGGAACCGCCACAGCGTCTCCAGCACGCCGCGGGTGATGCGGAGCCGGCGCTCGGCGGGCTGCCAGGCGTCGGTGTTGTAGCCGAGCCCGAGCGGCGCGCAGCGGTAGCCGGGCGCCGACAGCTCCCGCGCCAGCGCCGCCGCGGCGTCGGTCTTGGCGAAGATGCGCGTCTCGAAGTCGAGCCCGGCCGACAGCCCCAGGTAGGCGTGGGTCGGCCGCGCGAAGCAGTAGGCGCAGCCGTGCTCGCAGCCGCGGTAGGGGTTGATCGTGCGGCGCAGGGCGATGTCCGGCGAATCGTTGTAGTTGATCAGGCGCCGCGCCGGCATCGGCGTCACCCGCGTGTCCGGGGCCTCCGGCGCCCGCCCCGGCAGCGGCGCGGTCTGCGCGGACTCGAAGCGCCCGGCGGGATTGCTGCGCGCGCCGCGGCGCGGCCGCGGCGCGAAGCGCACCGGCGCGGCGTCCGCGTCGGCGGCGGTCATGCGAACCCCGCGAGCGCCAGCAGCCATGCGGCCAGCCACAGGACGGCGGCGGTCAGCGCGCCCGCGACCAGGTCGTCCAGCATGATGCCGGCGCCGCCGGCGAAGCGCCGCTCGGCCCAGCCCACCGGGCCGGGCTTGACGATGTCGAAGAAGCGGAACAGGACGAAGCCGGCGAGGGCCCAGCCGAGCGCGCGCGGCGCCAGGCTCATCGCCACCCAGTAGCCCGCGATCTCGTCCCACACCACCGCGGCCGGGTCCGCCTCCCCCAGGGCCCGCGCCGCCCGTCCGCACAGCCACACCCCGAGCGCCGCGGCCGCGGCGCAGGCCGCGGCGTAGACCGCCGCGGGCTGGGCCGACAGCCACCAGTACGCCAGCGCCCCGACCGCGGTGCCGGCGGTGCCGGGAAAGCGCGGCACGAAACCCGCGCCGAAGCCGGTCGCCAGCGGCAGCACCAGCAGGCGGTCGACCGGCGCCGCGGTCATCCGTCCGCGAAGTGGTCGAAGCCCGGGCGCGCGGGCAGTTCCACCGCGCGGCCGCGCTCCGCCGCCCGCAGCCCGGGCGCGGACTCGGCGCGGCCGATGGCGCGCACCGGCAGCTCCAGCGCCGCGGCGCGCGCCTCGATCTCGTCCCAGGCGGCGGCCGGCGCGGTGAACAGCAGCTCGTAGTCCTCGCCGCCGCCCAGGGTGCGCAGCCAGTCGCCGGCCGCCGCCTGCTCCGCCGCCGCCGCCGCCGGCAGCGGCACCTCCTCCAGCGCCACCGCGCCGCCGCAGCCGCTCGCCGCGAGCAGCCGCCCCAGGTCCAGCAGCAGGCCGTCGGAGACGTCGATGGCGGCGCGCGCCAGCCCGCGCAGGGCGCGCCCGAACGCCACCCGCGGCTCGGGCCGGTGCAGCCGCCGCCGGCATTCCGCGTCGCCGTCCGGATGCCGCCGGGCGTAGGCGGCGCCGCCCAAGTCGCCGGTGACGCCGATGCGGTCGCCCGCGCGCGCCGCGTCGCGGCGCAGCGCCGGCGCGTCGCCGTCGAGCGCGCCCAGCACCGTGATGCAGGCGCCGCGCGCGCCGCGCGAGACGTCGCCCCCGGCCAGCGCGCAGTCGTGCGCCCGCGCCAGCGCCCGCAGGCCGGAGCTGAAGCCCGCCAGCCAGCCGTCGTCGAGCTCCGGCAGCGCCAGCGCCAAGGTGAAGCACACCGGGCGCGCGCCCATCGCCGCCAGGTCGCTCAGGTTGACCGCCAGCGCCTTGTGGCCCAAGTCGGCCGGGTCGTCGTCCGGCTCGAAATGCGCGCCCTCGAGGAACAGGTCCGAGCTGAGCGCGCAGCGCCGCCCGGCCGGCCAGTCCAGCACCGCGGCGTCGTCGCCCGGGCCGCGGCGCAATTGCGGCGCGTCGGCGTCGAACCAGAAGTGGCGGCGGATCAGCTCGTCGTCGTGCATCGCCGGCTCAGGCGGCCCGCGGCGGACGCAGCTCCCGCGCCAGCCGGTCCAGCACCGCGTTGACGTAGCGCCCGCCGCGGTCGGTGCCGAAGCGGCCCGCCAGGCGGGTGGCCTCCGCCAGCGCCACCGGCGCCGGCACCTCGGGGCAATGCAGCAGCTCGAAGCAGGCGCAGCGCAGCATGCTGCGCTCCACCGGATCCAGCCGGCCGAGCGGGCGGTCCAGCAGCGGCGCGAGCCGCGCGTCCAGCTCCCCGGCATGCGCCACCGCGCCTTCCACCAGCCGCGCGAAGTACTCCGGGTCGGCGCGGCCGTAGTCCTGGCCGGCGGCGAACTGCGCGATCAGCTCCGCCGCGCCGCCGCCGGACACGTCCCACTGGTACAGCGCCTGCAGCGCCAGGCGCCGGGCCCAGGCGCGGCCGCGGCGCGCGGCGCGGTCCGCGTCATCCGTCGTCGTCGTCTTCGTCTTCGTCGTCATCGTCGGCCCACTCGCGGAACACCTCGATCATCTCCAGCGCCGCGACCGCGGCCTCGGCGCCCTTGTTGGACGGCCCGCCGTGGCGGCCGGCGGCCGGCCGCTCCCAGTCGTCGAGCAGCGCGGAGCGGCGCTCGGCCTGCTCCAGGGTGTCCGCCGTCAGCACCCCGAACAGCACCGGCACCGCGGCGCGGCGCGCCAGCCGGGCGAGGCCGCGGGCGCACTCGCCGGCGACGTACTCGAAGTGCGGCGTCTCGCCGCGGAGCACGCAGCCGAGCGCGATCACGGCGTCGAACTGGCGGCTGTCGACGCACAGGTCGACCGCCGCCGGCAGCTCGAAGGCGCCCGGCACCTCGACCAGCTCGATCTTCTCCGGGTCGGCGCCGCGCGCCTCCAGCGCGGCGGCCGCGCCCTCGATCAGGCGGTCGACGACGGCGCCGTGGAAGCGCGCCGCGACCAGCGCGAAGTCCATCCCCCGGTCGGCCAGGGCGACGGTCTCGTCGGCGCCGCGCAGACGCTCGACCCGGGGCAGGGAATCACTCATCGACGCCAATATACTCCACCACCTCGAGGCCGAAGCCGCCGAGGCCGTGCAGCACCTGCGGCGCGCTCATCAGCCGCATCCGGCGCACGCCCAGGTCGGCCAGGATCTGCGAGCCCGCGCCCAGCACCCGCCGGTCGGCCGGCGCCGCCCGGGCGCCGCGCCCGCCCGGCAGCGCCCGCACCCGCTCCAGTAGCCGCTCGGGCGGCTCCGGCCAGCGCAGCACCACCGCCGCGCCGCGGCCCTCGGCGGCGATCCGCCGCAGCGCGTCGCGCAGCGGCCAGCCCAGCTCCGGGCCGACGGCGCCCAGCACGTCGCCCAGGGTGTTCTGCACGTGCACCCGCACCAGGGCCGGCTCGCCGGACGCGATTTCGCCGGCGGTCAGCGCCAGGTGCGCGGCGCCGGACACCAGGTCCTCGTAGACCGACAGCACGAATTCGCCGCACTCGGTGGCCAGCGGCCGGCGCTCGACCCGGCGCACGGTGGGCTCGCGCTCGACCCGGTAGCGGATCAGGTCCTCGATGGTGCCGATCTTGAGGCCGCGCGCCGCCGCCAGCGCCTCCAGCTGCGGGCGCCGGGCCATGCTGCCGTCCTCGTTCAGGATCTCCACGATCACGGCCGCGGGCTCGAGCCCCGCCAGGCGCGCCAAGTCGCAGCCGCCCTCGGTGTGGCCGGCGCGGCTCAGCACCCCGCCCGGCTGCTGCATCAGGCACTGCAGGTGCCCGGGCTGCACCAGGTCCTCGGGCCGCGCCCCGGGCGCCACCGCGGCGCGCACGGTGGCGGCGCGGTCCGCCGCCGACACGCCGGTGGCGATGCCGTCGCGGGCGTCGATGGTGAGCGTGAAGTTGGTGCGGTGCGCCTCGTCGGTGGCCGGATCCATCAGCGGCAGCCGCAGCCGGCGGCAGCGCTCGCGGCTCAGCGCCAGACACAGCAGGCCGCGGCCGTGGCGGGTCATGAAGTTGACGTGCTCGGGCGTGGCCCGCTCCGCCGCCACCACCAGGTCGCCCTCGTTCTCGCGCGCCTCGTCGTCGGCGAGGATGATCATGCGCCCGGCGCGCAGCTCCTCGATCAGCTCCGCGGTGGAGTGGAAGTTCACGCCGCCGCCTCCCGCGCCTCCAGCAGGCGCTCCAGGTAGCGCGCCAGCAGGTCGGCCTCGAGGTTGACCGGGGTCCCCGGCGCGTACTCGCCGGCGCCGGTCGCGGCCAGCGTGTGCGGCACCAGCAGGACGCCGAACTCCGCGCCGTCGACCGCGGTCACGGTCAGGCTCACGCCGTCCACGCACACCGAGCCGCGCGGCGCCAGGTAGCGCGCCAATTCCGCCGGCGCCGCCACGCGCAGCCGCACGCCGGCGCCGTCTGCGTCCGCCGCCCGCACTTCGCCGACGCCGTCGACGTGGCCGCTCACCAGGTGCCCGCCGAGCGGGTCGCCGGCGGCCAGCGCCGGCTCCAGGTTCACCCGCCGTCCGGGCGCGAGCGCGCCCAGGGTGGTGCGCGCGCAGGTCTCCGCGCCCAGGTCGGCGCGGAACAGCCCCGGCTCCCGCTCGCGCACGGTCAGGCACGCGCCGTCCACCGCCACGCTGTCGCCGACCGCGAGCGTCCCGAGCCGGCCCGCGTCCGGATGGCGCACCGCGATGCGCCGGCCGCCGCCGCCGGCGGCCTCGGCCACCTCCCCGCGCGCCGCGACGATGCCGGTGAACATGCTCAGCCCCGCGGGCGGCAACACAGCCGCAGGTCGTCGCCGAACGCGCGCACCGAGACCAGCCGCCAATCCGGCTCGGGCGCCAGCTCCGCGGGCTCCGGCAGCGCGAACAGCGGCTGCGCGGCAGACCCCAGCAGGCGCGGCGCCACGTACGTCACCAGCTCGTCGACCAGCCCCTCGGCGAGCAGCGCGCCGCCGAGCTGCGCGCCCGCCTCGACCAGCAGCTCGTTCACTTCGCAGGCGGCCGCCAGATCGCGCCGCACCCAGTCCAGGTCCAGCCCGCGGCCGGCCTTCGGCGCGGCCGCCACCGCCGCCGTCTCCGGCAGCGCCGCGCGCAGCCGCCCGACGTGCTTCTTGCGGGTGTAAATCCGGCAGGGCCCGGGCCGCGTCCACAGCGCCAGCTCCGGGGTCAGTTCGCCGCGGCGGTCGAGCGCCACCCGCAGCGGCTGGCGCACCCGGTCGACGCCGAGCTCCGCCGCCGCCAGGCGCACGTCCAGGCGCGCGCCGTCGCGGACGATGGTGCGGGCGGTCGACAGCACCGCGCAGCTGCGCGCGCGCAGGCGCTGCACGTCGGCGCGGGCGGCCTCCCCGGTGATCCAGCGGCTGCGCCCGTCGGCCAAGGCGCTGCGCCCGTCCAGGCTCCCGGCCTGCTTCACCGTCACCCAGGGGCGCCCCTCGGCCATGCGCAGCCGGAAGCCGCGGTTCTGCTCGGCCGCCGCCGCGGCGCCCGTCCCGACCGCGCACTCCACCCCGGCCGCGCGCAGCGCGGCGTGGCCGCGCCCCGCCACCCGCGGGTCCGGATCCTCGGCCGCCGACACCACCCGCACGACCCCGGCGGCCAGGATCGCCGGCAGGCACGGCGGCGTGCGGCCCTGGTGCACGCAGGGCTCGAGGGTGACGTACAGGGTGCCGCCGCGGGCCGCCTCGCCGGCCTCCGCCAGCGCCAGCGCCTCGGCGTGCGGCTCGCCCGCGCGGCGGTGGAAGCCGCGCCCGGCCACCCGTCCGTCGGCCGCCGCCACCAGGCAGCCGACCACGGGGTTGGGGCTCGCGGTGCAGGCGCCGCGCGCGGCCAGCCGCAGGGCTTCGGCCATGCGCGCCGCGTCGGCGGCCGCGGCGGTCATGAATCCTCGTCGCCGCCGCCGGACAGCAGCGAGATCTGCGCGTCCCCCGCCCGTTCGGCGATCAGCCCGGCCTCGCGCTCCAGCAGCTGCCGCCAGCCGTCGACCGACTCGACCCGCTCGAACACCGCGGCGTACAGGATGCAGGCGACCGGGTCGGCCGCGCGCAGCGCCTCCAGCGCCCACTGCCCCAGGACCTGCGTGGTGACGCTCGCGCCGGGGTGCGCGCGGGCGCGCGCCAGCAACTCCTCCTGCAGCCGCTCCCGGTCGTCCTCGGCCACCGGGCGGTTCTGCAGCGCGACCGCGACGCTGCGCGCCAGCTTGTCGGCGTCGAAGGTCTCGCGGCGGCCGCTGCGCTTGACCACCAGCGGCAACTTCAGCCGCGGCCGCTCGAGGGTGGAGAAGCGCTGCCCGCAGGCGCGGCAGACGCGGCGGCGCGCTCGGCTGCCGTCCTCCTTCGGACGGGAGTCGATGGTGTGGGTGTCGTTGTGCCGGCAGAACGGACAGCGCATGCCGACCTCCGCGGCCGGTCCGGCCGGCTCAGCCGGCCCCGTACACCGGGTGGCGGCGGCACAGCTCGGCCACCTGCCCGCGCACCCGGTCGCGCACCGACGCGTCGTCCAGCGCGTCGATGACGTCGCACATCCAGCCGGCCAGCTGCCGGCACTCCGCGGCGCCGAAGCCGCGGGTGGTGACCGCCGGCGTGCCGACCCGGATGCCGCTGGTGACGAACGGCTTCTGCGGGTCGTTCGGCACCGTGTTCTTGTTCACCGTGATGTGCGCCGCGCCGAGCGCCGCGTCGACGTCCTTGCCGGTGTAGCCCTGCTCGATGAAGTCGACCAGGAACAGGTGGTCGTCGGTGCCGCCGGACACCACCTTGTAGCCGCGCTCCAGGAACACCGCCACCATGGCCTGCGCGTTGTCCAGCACCTGCCGCTGGTAGGCGCGGAACTCGTCGCTCGCGGCCTCCCGGAAGGCCACCGCCTTGGCGGCGATGACGTGCATCAGCGGCCCGCCCTGCATGCCGGGGAAGATCATGGAGTTGATCTTCTTCGTGATCTCCTCGTTCTCGCGCGCCAGGATGAAGCCGCTGCGCGGGCCGCGCAGGGTCTTGTGGGTGGTCGAGGTCACCACGTCGGCGACCGGCACCGGGTTCGGGTACAGCCCGGCCGCGATCAGGCCCGAGACGTGCGCCATGTCCACCATCAGCAGCGCGCCGACCGCATCGCAGATGTCGCGGAAGCGCTGCCAGTCCATCACCCGCGAGTAGGCCGAGAAGCCGGCCACCACCAGCTTCGGCCGGTGCTCCTGCGCCAGCCGCTCGACCTCGGCGTAGTCGACCTCGCCGGTGTCCGGGTCCAAGCCGTACTGCGCCGCGTTGTAGACCTTGCCGGAGAAGTTCACCTTGGCGCCGTGGGTCAGGTGCCCGCCGTGCGCCAGCGCCATGCCGAGGATGGCGTCGCCGGGCTCGAGCAGCGCCAGGTAGACGCCGGCGTTGGCCTGCGAGCCGGAATGCGGCTGCACGTTGGCGTAGTCGGCGCCGAACAGCGCGCAGGCGCGCTCGATCGCCAGCCGCTCGACCTCGTCGACGTGCTCGCAGCCGCCGTAGTAGCGCTTCGCCGGGTAGCCCTCGGCGTACTTGTTGGTCAGCGCCGAGCCCTGCGCCTCCAGCACCCGGGGGCTGGCGTAGTTCTCCGAGGCGATCAGCTCGATGTGCTCTTCCTGGCGCCGGCGCTCGGCGTCGATCGCGGCCGCCACTTCCGGGTCGAAGCCGGCGATGGTCATATCCTTGGCAAACATGTCGGGGCCGTCCTGTTCCGCCTGCGCGGGGCGCGAACGGCGAATTATACGCTGAAACGGAATGGCGGCGCGGGTTTCGGCCCGGGGCCGAGGCCCGCAGCCCCATGCCGAACCGGCCGCTGCGCGCGCACCGGCAGGCCGGCGTCAGCCGCGGTCATCCCGGAACGGCCGGCCGCAAGTCATCTCCAACACTTCCGCCCACGTGTACTTCTCGAATGGATCTCGGAGCATCGGGCTCGCCCACGCTCAGGTCCCGCCAGCGGTAGCGAGGCTTCGCCGTTCCCTGCTCCTCAAGCACCAAGCGCAACCCGCTCTCCACGACCGCCCGCAACGTCCGGTCCGTCCGCTGCGCGTGACGCTTCGCGCGCCGCAGCAGTTCATCGTGAATATCGATGGTGACTTACCATCCCAGAAAACCCCTAAAATTCAAGCATTAATTCCCGACACAAATCGGTGAAGCCCAGATCATTGAAATTCCCTACATAACCACATACAGTGCTTTCTCTAGATCAGTAACACAATATATTTGACCCTATTAATCTTATGCCTTATAATGGCTCCCCATTCACCACTACTGAGGAATAGGAAGATGGCATCGAAGAGGTCAAACAAAGAAGTTACCAGCCGAAAAGCAGCTAGTGCGGCCGGCAAGGTCTTACGAGACCCTAACTCAAGCAAAGCTGCGAAGTCAGCTGCCGCCTCGGCCCTCACCCAGAGGCCAAACCGGAAGAAATGAACCGACCAAGGCAGGAAACAGCCTAATCCAAGTCGGGCGGGCGGCGGTCATGGAGCGAACCGCCGTCCGCAACCCCGGAGACAAGCTCGACAGGGCCGGCCCCATTCGGCCGCGGCGCGTCCGGGAGATGGTGGTCGGACGCGCCGGGGGCATTATACGCCCAAATTCAATTCCGCCGGATCGAGCAAACGGACCGGGATGAAATCATGCGTCCGGCCGCCGGGTGAAAAGGTCAAAGGACGGGAATCGCCGCAATGGCGCAAATCGCCGCGGAGCAAGCGCGCGGCGCGGCCGGATTCAGCCCGCGCCGGCCTGATACCGGGTCGGATCCGCCACCCCCGCGGCGGCGAAGCCCTCGCGCCGCAGCCGGCAGGCTTCGCAGCGGCCGCAGGCGCGCCCGTCTTCGTCCGCCCGGTAGCAGGACACCGTCGACACGTAGTCGACGCCCAGCCGCGCGCCCAAGCGGATGATCTCCGCCTTGGACAGCTCCAGCAGCGGCGCGTGGATGCGGAACCCCCGCCCCTCGGCCCCGGCCCGCGTGCCCAGTTCCGCCAGCCGCGCGAAGGCTTCGAGGAACTCGCCGCGGCAGTCCGGGTAGCCGGAGTAGTCGACCGCGTTGACGCCGAGGCACAGGTCGCGGATGCCGCGCGCCTCGGCCAGCGCCAGCGCCACCGACAGGAACACCGTGTTGCGCGCCGGCACGTAGGTCGCCGGGATGCCCGCCGCCGGCCCCTCCGGCACGTCGATGGCGCGGTCGGTCAGCGCCGAGGCGCCGAAGCGCCCGAGGTCGAGCGGGAACACCACGTGCTCGCAGCCGGCCGCCGCCGCCAGCCGCGCCGCGGCGCGCAGCTCCGCCGCGTGCCGCTGGCCGTAGTCGAAGCTGAGCGCCACCGGCGCGTAGCCTTCGGCTTGCGCCCAAGCCAGGACGGTGGCCGAGTCCAGGCCGCCCGACAGCAGCGCCACCGCGCCGTCAGCGCCCGCGGACATCGCCCCACAGCACCTTGTGCAGCTGCACCTGCAGCCGCACGCCGAGGCCGTCCGCCAGGATCCAGTCCGCCAGTTCGCCCGCGTCCTGCCGCTCCCAGGCCGGCGAGAAGAACACTTCGCAGGGCCAGTCCCGCTCGCGCACGCGCGCCCGCGCCCACTCGTAGTCGGCGCGCGAGCAGATGACGAACTTCACCAGGTCGGAGGCGTCCAGGCGGTCGAGGTTGCGCCAGTCGTTGCGCTCCGCCTCGCCGCTGTCCGGGGTCTTCACGTCGACCGCCCGGCGCACCCGCGGGTCGATCCCGTCCACCGGCAGCATGCCGCCGGTCTCCAGCACCACGCGGTAGCCGCGGTCGCACAGCGCGCGCAGCAGTTCGGGACAGGCGGGCTGCGCCAGCGGCTCGCCGCCGGTGACGCAGACTTCGGGCACCGGCCGCGCCGCCACCCGCTCCAGGATCTCCGGCAGCGTCCGCCACTCGCCGCCCTGGAAAGCGTAGGCGGTGTCGCAGTAGGAGCAGCGCAGCGGACAGCCGGTCAGGCGCACGAACGCGCTCGGCCGCCCGCTGCCGCTTCCCTCGCCCTGCAGAGAATGGAAGATCTCGGTGACGCGCAGCCGCGCGGGCGCCGCCATCAGGGCTCCGCGGCGGACGACCCCGGCGCGAGCCGCTCCAGCCGCTCGAGCCGCAGCTGCGCCAAGCGGGCGATGTTGCCGCCGGGCCCGGAGTCGCGCAGTTCGGTCAGCGCGGCGCGGGCGCGCGCGTAGTCGCCGAGCTCGAACCAGGCGTAGCCGATCTTGAGCCGCGCCACCGGATGCCAGGGGCCGTCGGGGCCGGCGAGCAGCGCCTCGAACTCGTCGATGGCGGCGCGGTACTGGCCCTGCGCGTAGCGGGTCTCGCCCAGCCAGTAGCGCGCGTGCGCGGCCTGCGCGTGCTGCGGGTAGCGCTCCAGGAACTCCCCGAACAGGCGCGCGGCGTCGTAGAAGTTGAGTTCGGCGAACGCCGCTCGCGCGCGGTCGAACAGCCGCGGCGCCGGGTCGCGGTAGCGCGCCGCCGGCGACGGCCGGGGCGGCTCCGCCGGCGCGGCTTCCGCCGCATCCGATTCTTCCGCCGCCGCAACGGCATCCGGCCCGTCCGGCGCGGGCGCGGCGTCGGCCGCGCCCAGCCGGGCCGCCAGCGCGGCCACCGCCGCGCGCAGTTCGCGCTGGCGCGATTCCAGTTGCGCGAGTTCGGCGCGGATGCGGGCGAGCTCCCGCATCGACTCCGCCGCTTCGGCGACCGGCGGCGCCGGCGCGGACTCCGCCGGAGCGGGTTCCGCCGGCGCGGAGCCGGCCGGGATCGGAGACTCGTCCGCGGGACTGGGGTTCGCCGCCGCAGGCGCGGCGGGCGTTTCGGCATCGTCGGCCGGAGTCTCGGCCGGCGCGGCGGCGGCGAGCCCCGCCAGTCCGGCCGCCAGAGCGAGGCGGGCGGCGCGGCGCGGACGCGGAACGGTCACTGCCCGAAGACGATCTCGACCCGGCGGTTCTCCCGCCAGACCTCTTCGCCGACGCCTTCGGCCCGCGGCAACTCCTCGCCGAAACTGACCAGTTCGATCTGCTCGGCGAGCACGCCCTGCTCCAGCAGCACGGCGCGCACGCTGCGCGCACGGCGCTCGCCCAGCGCCAGATTGTAGGCGCGGGTGCCGCGCTCGTCGGTGTGCCCCTCCAGGCGCGCGCGCAGCGCCGGCGCCTCCAGCAGCCGCGCGGCCGCCGCCAGCGCCAGTTCCCGCCCGGCCGCGTCGAGTTCGTCGCTGTCGTAAGCGAACAGCACCACGCCGCCGTCGACCTCGCCGCCCGCGGCGGCGGCCGCCGGCGCGCCGTCCGGGTCGTCGCTGATCACGGTGGTGCGGATCTCGCCGTCTTCGCCGACCACGCCCGGGGTCACGCCGCCGTCGCCGCCGTCCATCAGGCCGGTCGCCTCCTCCAGGGTCTCCGGCGGCGCCTCGGCGGGCGGCTCGCTGCTGCAGGCGGCGAGCGCCAGGGCCGCGCCCAGCCAGAGCGCGTGGAACGGACGGGCGGGAGCGGTGCGGTTCATCGGCGGGCGGGCTCAGTTGCGGTACGGCGACCAGGCGGGCTCGCGCACGTCGCGCTGCGGCACCGTCAGGCGTTTCAGGATTCTAGCATTGTGGGTGGCCAGCATGAGCACGCGCCGCCCGTCCGCGGCGGTGCCCGCGTACAGCAGGCGCAGCCCGTTCGGCGCGAACGACGGCGATTCGTCGAGGCTGCCGGAGGACAGCGGATGGACCGCGCCCGCGGCGGGCTCGTACAGGCTGATGCCGAAGCCGCCGCCCGGGCGCGACTGCACGAACGCCAGCGCGCGCCCGTCGGCGGCGACGTCCGCGCCGGCCGCGTAGGCCCCCGGGATCGGCAGCGCCGCGGCGCCCGCGCCCAGCTCCTTGCGGTACAGCTGCGGCCGGCCGCCGCGGTCGGACGTGAACACCAGCGCCCGGCCGTCCGGCTCCCAGGCCGGCTCGGTGTCGATGCCCGCGCTGTAGGTGAAGCGGCGCAGGGCGCCGGACGCGCGGTGGTGCAGAAAGATCTCGGTGTCGCCGCCGACCGACATCGCCAGCGCCAGCTGCGCGCCGTCCGGCGAGAACGCGGGCGCCGAGGCGCTCGCGCCCGGCCGCGGCGCCACCCGCCGGTCGCCGGTGCGCAGGTTCTGCACGATCACCTGCGGGCGCCCCTGCTCGAACGAGACGTAGGCGAGCGTCTCGCCGCCCGGCGCCCAGGCCGGCGACAGCAGCGGGCGCGGCGACTCCAGCAGCGCCGCCGGGTTGTGCCCGTCGGCGTCGGCCACGTACAGGCGGTACGCCGCGCGGCCGCGCCGGGAGGCGCGGCTGACGTACGCGATGCGCGTGTCGAACGCGCCGGAGACGCCCGCGATCTTCCGGTGCACCGAGTCCGCGATGCGGTGCGCCATCCGCCGCAGCAGCCGCAGCGGCGCCTCCTGCCGCTCCCGCAGCACGACCCGCTCGCGCAGCAGGTCGCGCAGCCGGTACTCGATCCGCGCGCCGCCGTCCGGCAGCGCCTCGAGCTCCGCCGTCACCGCGTAGCCGGCCGCGCCGCCGCGCCAGCGCGCCCAGTCGAACGCCTCGCGCCGGAGGTCCGCCTGCGGCAGGTCGCCGCGGTCCAGCACCGCGAAGAAGCCGCTGGACGCCAAGTCGTCCGCCACCACCTCGGACAGCGTGTCGACCCGCGCCGGGTCGGCCCAGACGAACGGCACCACCGCCACCGGGACGCCGCCGCCCTCGCCCTCGGTGATGTCGATGCGCAGTTCGGCCGCGGCCGGCGCGGCCGCCGCCGCCAGCGCCAGCGCCAGCGCGCGCGCGGTCACTCGGCGGCCTCCCGCGGCCGGAAGGTGATCACCAGGCGGCGCTCGAACAGCGACGCGTCGGGCGCCTGCGGCAGCGGGCTGGCGCGGCGCACCGCGTCGCGCAGCGACTCGCGCCAGACCGGCGAGGCCGGACAGTCGCGCACCTCGACCGAGCGCACCCGCCCGTCCGGATCCTGCTCCACCGCCACTTCGCAGGCGGCGCGGCGCGCGGCCTCCGGCCGGCGCCAGAACTGCTCGACGCGGGACTTGATCGCGTCCCGCCAAGCGGCCAGCCGGCGGGCGCGGAGGGCGGCCTCGGCGCGCGCGCGGGCGCGTTCCGCGCCCCGGCGCTCTTCGGCGGCGGCGCGGGCGGCCTCCAGCTTGCGGCGCTCCTCGGCGGCGCGCGCCTCGGCCCGCTTGCGCTCGGCCGCTTGCTTCTTCTCCGCCGCCCGGCGCTCGCGTTCGGCCGCTTTCTTCTTCTCCGCCGCCTTGCGCTTGCGCTCGGCCGCTTGCTTCTTCTCCGCCGCCCTGCGCTCGCGCTCGGCCGCTTTCTTCTTCTCCGCCGCCCTGCGCTTGCGCTCGGCCGCTTTCCTCTTCTCCGCCGCCTTGCGCTCGCGCTCGGCCGCGCGCTGCCGCTCGACCTCCCGCAGCGCCGCCTGGTGGGCGTCGCGCCGCGCGCGCAGTTCGCGGGCGTCCAGCAGCTGCGCCCGCACCGCCCGCGCCGTCTCCGGCTCCGGCAGCTTCGAGCGCGCCGGCTCCGCGCCGAACTGCAGCGCCGCCAGCGCCAGCGCGTGCAGCGCCGCCGCCGCGGCCCAGGGCCAGGCGCGCGCGCGCGCCGCCGGCCGCCGCCTCACGGCGCCTCCGGCGGCGGCTCGGTGAGCAGGCCGAGCGTGCCCACGCCGGCCCGGTCCAGGCGCGCCATCAGCGCCACCACCGCGCCGTAGGACAGCCCGGCGTCGGCGCGCACGTACAGCACGCCGCCGTCGCCGTCGCGCATGCGCGCGGCGACGTAGTCCGGCAGGTCGCGCTCCGACACCGCCTGCGCGAAGTCGCCGGCGCGCACCAGCCGCAGCCCGCCGGCGCGGTCGACCTCCAGCACCAGCGGCTCGCGGTACGGCTCCGGCTCGACCGGCTCGGCCGGCGCCTGCGGCAGCTCGATGGACACGCCCTGCTGCATCAGCGGCGTGGCGATCATGAAGATCAGCAGCAGCACCAGCATCACGTCGATGTACGGCACGATGTTGATCTGCGCCAGATGGCGGCGGCGCGGCGCGAGCGCGTGCATGGCGGTCCTACTTGGCCTCGGTCAGCGCCTGGCGCTGCAGCAGCGTGGTGAACTCGTCGATGAAGGTGCCGTAGCGGGTCAGCAGCTTGTCCACGCGGTCGGTGTAGCGGTTGTAGGCGATCACCGCCGGGATCGCCGCGAACAGGCCGACCGCGGTCGCCACCAGCGCCTCGGAGATGCCGGGCGCGATCAGCACCAGCATGGCGGTGCCGCCGGACGGGTCGAGCGCGTGGAACGCGTTGATGATGCCCCACACGGTGCCGAACAGGCCCACGTACGGGCTGGTCGAGCCGATCGTCGCCAGCAGCGGCAGGTGCACCTCCAGGTGCTCCGCCTCGCGCGCCAGCGCCACCCGCATGCTGCGCACCACGGTGTGGGCGATGGCGTCCGCCGACAGCTGCCGGTTGCGCGCCAGCTGCACGTACTCGCGGCAGCCGCAGCAGAAGATCTCCTCCAGCACCGAGCGCCGCCGGCGCTGGCGCGCGGCCTCGTAGAACTGCAGCAGCTCGACGCCGCGCCAGAACTGGTCCTCGAACGCGAGCGCCTGGCGCTGCTGCTCGCGCAGCAGCGCGGACTTGCCGAAGATCACCACCCAGGACGCCACCGAGGCGAGCAGCAGCAGCAGCAGCACCGCCTGCACCACCCAGGAGGCTTCGGCGAACATCGCCCACGCGGAGAACTCAGGCATGGCGGCTCCAGTCGAGCGCCGCGGGCAGCGCCGCCGGGCGGCCGCTGGCGGCGTCCAGGCAGGCGACCTTGACCTCGGCCCGCGCCAGGCAGTCCGCGCCGCGGCGCAGTTCCTGCGCGAAGCGCAGCGACGCCGGGCGCGCCTCGCGCAGCCGGGTGCCCACCGTCAGCGCGTCGTCGAGCCGCCCGGGCGCCAGGTACTCGACCGCCAGCGCGCGCACCGCGAACACCCGCGCGTGCGCCGCCGCCAGCGCGCCGAGGGTCAGGCCGCGCGCGCGCAGCCATTCGGTGCGGCCGCGGTCCAGGTAGCGCACCGCGGCGGCGTGGTGCAGCACGCCGCCGGCGTCGGTGTCCTCGTAGTACACGCGCAGCTCCAGGCGGTCCATGGTCAGGCGCCGGGCTCCGGCAGCGGCAGCTCGTCCGCCGCGGCCGCGCCGAGGTGGGCGCGCGCGCCCGGCGTCAGCACGCGCCCGCGCGGGGTGCGCATCAGGAAGCCGAGCTGGATCAGGTAGGGCTCGACCACGTCCTCGAGCGTGCCGCGCTCCTCGTTCATCGCCACCGAGATGCTGTCGACCCCGACCGGGCCGCCGCCGAACTTCTCCTGCACCGCGCGCAGGTAGGCGCGGTCGAGGTCGTCGATGCCGCGCCGGTCGACCTGCAGCAGCTCCAGCGCCTCGGCCGCCACCGCCGCGGTGACGCGGCCGTCGGCGCGCACCTCGGCGTAGTCGCGCACCCGCCGCAGCAGGCGGTTGGCGACCCGCGGCGTGCCGCGGGCGCGCCGCCCGATCTCCAGCGCGCCGCCCTCCTCCAGCGCCACGTCCAGGATCTGCGCCGAGCGCCGCGCGATCTGCGCCAGCTCCTCCGGGGCGTAGAAGTTGAGGCGCCCGGTGATGCCGAAGCGCGACAGCAAGGGCGGCGTCAGCAGCCCGGCGCGGGTGGTGGCGCCGACCAGGGTGAACTCGGGCAGGCTGAGCTGCAGCGAGCGCGCCGCCGCGCCCTCGCCGATCATCACGTCGATGCGGCGGTCCTCCAGCGCCGGGTAGAGGATCTCCTCGACCGCCGGCGGCAGGCGGTGGATCTCGTCGATGAACAGCACGTCGCCCGGCTGCAGGTTGGTGAGGAGCGCCGCCAGATCGCCGCCACGCTCGAGCACCGGCCCGGCGGTCTGCCGCAGCCGCCCGCCCATCTCGTGCGCGACGATGTGCGACAGGGTGGTCTTGCCGAGGCCGGGCGGCCCGAACACCAGCACGTGGTCGAGGGGCTGGCCGCGCCGCCGCGCCGCCTCGATGAACAGGTCGAACTGCTCGCGCAGCTCGCGCTGGCCGACGAAATCCTGCAGCCGCCGGGGCCGCAGCCCCTCCTCCTGCGGCGCCTCGCCGTCGGCGCGGTCGCGCGCCAGCAGCCGCTCCCCGCTCACGGCCGGCTCCCCTGCAGCGCGGCGCGCAGGATGCTCTCGGCGTCTTGGCCGCGGGTGTCGAGCGCGGCCACCATGCGCCGCGCCTCGGCCGCCTTCCAGCCGAGCCGCACCAGCGCCTGCTCGGCCTCCCGCTCCGGCGCCGCGGCGGCGCCGCCCGCCGCCTCGGCCGCGGCCAGCGCCTGCGGCCGCAGCTCCACCAGCAGCCGCTCCGCGGTCTTGCGGCCGATCCCGGGCACGCGCACCAGCGCCGCCGAGTCGCCTTCGCGCAGCAGCTCGCCCAGCGCCTCGCCCGGCAGCGCCGACACGATCGCCAGCGCGGTCTTGGCGCCGACCCCGGGGATGCGCAGCAGCCGGCAGAAGTCCTCGCGCTCGGCCTCGTCGCGGAAGCCGTACAGGGTGTGCGCGTCGTCGCGCACCACCAGGTGGGTGACCAGCGCCGCCTCGCCGCCGTCCGGCGGCAACGCGTCGCGCGCCGCCATCGACGCCAGCACCCGGTAGCCGACCCCGCCCGCCTCGACCAGCACCTCCGGCGGCGGCCGCCGGGTCACCGCGCCGCGCAGCCGGCCGATCACGCCGCCGCCTCCAGCCCCCGGCGCGGGCGGCTGTGCGCGTGGCAAACGGCGAAGCCGAGCGCGTCGGCCGCGTCCGCCTGCGGCGCCTCCGCCAGCCCCAGCAGCGCGCGCACCATGTACTGCACCTGCTCCTTGCCGGCCCGGCCGCGGCCGGTGACGGCCAGCTTCATGCGGGCGGGCGCGTACTCGTGCACCTCGGCGCCGCCGACGATGCACGCGGCGATCAGCGCGCCGCGCGCCTGGCCGAGCTTCAGCGCGGTGCCGGGATTGGCGGCCACGAACGCGGTCTCGATCGCGGCGCAGCGCACCGCGTGCGTCCGCAGCACCACGCACAGGCCCTCGAACAGGCGCCCGAGCCGCTCCGGCACCGAGCCCGCGCCCGGCCGGATGCAGCCGTGGTCCAGGCAGCGCAGCGCGTCGCCGTCGGCCTCGATCACCCCGTAGCCGGTGGCGCGCAGCCCCGGGTCGATGCCGAGCACGCGCAGGGGCTCAGCCGGCATCGTCCGGCTCCGGCGCGGCGTTGGTGGCCACCGCCTGCACGTCGTCGAGCTCCTCCAGGCGCTCGACCAGCGCCGCCAGGCGCTCGGCGTCGGCCGCCGACAGCGGCGCGGCGGCCTGCGCGCGCTGCTCGATCTCGGCGTGGTCCGGCGGGAAGCCGGCCGCCGCCAGCCGCTCGCGCGCGGCGGCGAAGTCCGCCGGCGCGGCCAGCACCTCGTGCGCGCCGTCGTCCAGCTCCCGCACGTCCTCCGCGCCCGCCTCCAGCGCCGCCTCCAGCAGCGCCTCGCCGTCGGCGCCGGGCGCGTACACCAGCACCCCCGCGGGCCGGAACAGGTAGGCCACCGAGCCGCTGGTGCCGAGGCTGCCGCCGTGCCGGGCGAGCGCGTGGCGCACCGCCGACACGGTGCGGTTGCGGTTGTCGGTCAGGCAGTCGATCAGCACCGCCGCGCCGCCCGGGCCGTAGCCCTCGTAGCGCACCTCCTCGTAGGCGTCGCCCTCGCCGCCGCCGGCGCCGCGCTGGACCGCGCGCGCCACGGTGTCCTTCGGCATGTTGGCGGCCTGCGCCTTCTCCACCGCCAGCCGCAGCCGCGGGTTGTCGCCCGGGTTCGGCCCGCCGGCGCGGGCGGCCACCGTCACCTCGCGGATCAGCTTCGAGAACAACTTGCCGCGCTTGTCGTCCTGCCGCTGCTTGCGGTGCTGGATGTTGGCCCATTTGCTGTGCCCGGCCATGATCGCGCGCCTCCGGCTATTCTACCGCCGGCACCCAGTCGAGGATCGCCTGGCGGTTGGTCGGCGAGGAGGCGCGGCGCGCGGCGGCGGCGCGCGGCAGCCACGCGTACTCGGCGTGCTCGCTCCGGTCCAGGCGCACCGGGCAGGCCGCCGGCACCGCCAGGCGGAACACGTGCTCGCGGTTCTCGGTCACGCCCTCGGCGTAGCGGTGGCGCCAGATCTCGTAGATCTCGAAGCGGTGGCTGGCGCGGCAGTCCTCGAGCGCGGCGGCGTCGAGGCCGGTCTCCTCGCGCACCTCGCGCCGCGCCGCGGCGAGCGGCGCCTCGGACCACTCGAGGCTGCCGGTGACCGACTGCCAGAACGTCGCCGGCTCGCGCCGGCGCAGCAGCAGCACCCGCGCGTCGGCGCTGTACACCACCACCAGCACGGACTCCGGACGCTTGGGCCGCGGCGCGCTCATGCCGGCGCGCGGACGGGCTGCAGCTTCAGGTCGCGCAGCTGCTCCGGCGCGGCGGCGCCCGGGGCGCCGGTCAGCAGGCACTGCGCGGTCTGCGTCTTCGGGAACGCGATCACCTCGCGGATCGAGCCGGCGCCGGTCAGCAGCATGACGATGCGGTCGAAGCCGAACGCGATGCCGCCGTGCGGCGGGCAGCCGTGGCGCAGCGCGTCGAGCAGCCAGCCGAAGGTCGCCCGCGCCTCCGCGGCGCCGATGCCGAGCGCCTCCAGCGCGGCGCGCTGCAGCTCCGGGCGGTGGATGCGGATCGAGCCGCCGCCGATCTCGACGCCGTTGACCACCAGGTCGTAGGCGCGCGCGCGCGCCGCCGCCGGGTCGGCGCGCAGCCGCGCCGGGTCCGGGTCCGCCGGCGCGGTGAACGGATGGTGCACCGCCTGCCAGCGGCGGCCCGCCGGGTCGCGCTCGAACAGCGGGAAGTCCACCACCCACAGCGCCCGCCAGCCCGCCTCCCGCAGCCCGAACTCGTCCGCGAGGACGCCGCGCAGGTGCGCCAGCGGGGCGTTGACCGCCGCCGCGTCGCCGGCGCCGAACAGCAGCAGGTCGCCGTCTTCGGCGCCGGTGCGCTCGAGCAGCCCCGCGATCGCCGCGTCCGGCAGGAACTTGAGGAAGCCGGCCTGCAGGCCGTCGCGCCCGGCGGCCGCGTCGCGGCACTTGATCCAGGCGAGGCCCTTGGCGCCGCGCGCGCGCGCCGCCTCGGTCCACTCCTCGATGCGCTTCAGGCTGGCGCCGGCGCCGCCCGGCACCCGCAGCGCCGCCACCCGCGCGCCGGGGCGCCCGGCCGGCTCGCGGAACACCTTGAAGTCGACTTCCGCCATCAGGTCGGCCAGGTCGACCAGCTCCAGGCCGCGGACGCGCAGGTCCGGCCGGTCGGTGCCGTAGCGGCGCAGCGCCTCGGCGTGGGTCAGGCGCGGCAGCTCCGCCGGCAGCTCCTCGCCCGCGGCCGCGAACAGCGCCCGCACCAGGCCCTCCATCAGGCCCCGCAGCGCGTCCTCGTCCAGGAACGCGGCCTCGACGTCGATCTGGGTGAACTCCGGCTGCCGGTCCTGGCGCGGGTCCTCGTCGCGGAAGCAGCGCGCCAGCTGGTAGTAGCGGTCCAGCCCGCCCATCATCAGCATCTGCTTGAACAGCTGCGGCGACTGCGGCAGGGCGAAGAACGTCCCCGGCTGGGTGCGCGACGGCACCAGGTACTCGCGCGCGCCCTCCAGCGTCGGCCGGTTCAGCATCGGCGTCTCGACCTCGACGAAGCCCTGCCCGTCGAGGTAGGCGCGGCAGGCCGCGGCCAGCCGGGCGCGCGTCCGCAGGCGCTCCTGCAGCTTCGGCCCGCGCAGCTCCAGGTAGCGGTAGCGCAGCCGGTGGTCGTCGTGCACCTGCTCGTCCTCGAACTGGTACGGCGGCGTGTCGGCGGCGTTGAGGATCTCCAGCCGCGCGCACGCCAGCTCCACCGCGCCGGTGGCGAGCTGCTCGTTGACGGTGCCCGCCGGGCGCGCCCGCACCGCGCCCGCGACCGCCAGCACGTACTCGCCGCGCACGGTCTCCGCCAGCGCGAACAGCTCCCGGTCCTCGGGATTCACCACCACCTGCGCGACGCCGGTGTGGTCGCGCAGGTCGAGGAACAGGATGCCGCCGTGGTCGCGGCGGCGGTGCACCCAGCCGCACAGGCGCGCGGACTGGCCGGCGTGCTCGGCGCGCAGCTCCCCGCAGCAGCAGCTGCGCAGCGGCCCGGACGCGTCCACCGCCCGGCCGCCTCAGTCGGCGGCCGCGGCCGCCGCGGGCTTGGCCGCGGCGCCCTTGCCGGCGCCGCTTTTCTTCTTGTCTCCCTCTTTCGGCTTCGCGGCGGCCTCCCGGTCGCCGGCCACGTTGCGCTTGTCGCCGCGCTTGAAATCGGTCTCGTACCAGCCGCCGCCCTTGAGGCGGAAGCCGGCCGCGGTCACCTGCTTGCGCATGCGCGCGGCGCCGCATGCCGGGCACGCGGCCGGGGGCGCGGCGCCGACCTTCTGCAGCAGCTCCAGCTGGTGGCCGCACTGCTCGCAGCGGTAGGCGTAGATCGGCATGGTCGGACGGCGGAGCGGAGCGGCGGCGCGCGCGGCCATTATAAGGACTGCCCCGGCGCGGCCGGCCGCACCGCGTCGCGCAGGCGGATCGCGCCGCCCGCGACCACCCGCGCGCACAACCCGCCGCGGCCGCGCATCGCTTCCCGGCCGCCCGGCCCCAGCGCCGCCTCCATGGCGCGGCACGGCGGGCAGCCGCAGGCGCCCTCCAGCAGCGCCGCGCCGACGCGGAAGCGCCGGCCGACCAGCGCGTCCAGGTCGACGCCGGAGACCACCACGTTGCGGCGCAGCAGCGCGGGCGGCGGCGGCCGGCGGCCGGGGCCGCGCAGCGCCGCCACGTGCTCGGCGCGGATCAGGGTCACCTGCCGCGGCCGCCCGGGCCGCAGGCTCGCGTGGTCGCCCGCCAGGCCGCGGCCCGCCAGCGCCTCGACCCGCGCCCGCGCCGCCATCGGCGCGCCGCGCCCGGGCCGCACCCCGAGCCACTCGACGCGCCCGGCGCTCACGCGGCCGCGCCCAGCCGCATCCGGCCGTCCATCCACGGCGCCAGGCACTCCGGCACGTCCACCGAGCCGTCGGCGCGCTGGAAGTTCTCGAGCACCGCCACCAGCGTCCGCCCGACCGCGAGCCCGGAGCCGTTCAGGGTGTGCAGCAGCCGCGGCGCCTGCCCGGCCGCCGGGCGGTAGCGCGCCCGCAGGCGGCGCGCCTGGAAGTCGCGGAAGTTGCTGCAGGAGGAGATCTCCCGGTAGCGCTCCTGGCTCGGCAGCCACACCTCCAGGTCGAGGGTGCGCGCCGCGGCGAAGCCGGTGTCGCCGGCGCACAGCAGCGCCACCCGGTACGGCAGCCCGAGCCGCCGCAGCGCCGCCTCGGCGTGGCCGGTCAGCTCCTCGAGCGCGGCCGCGGAATCCTCCGGCGCGACCGCCTGCACCAGCTCCACCTTGTCGAACTGGTGCTGCCGGATCAGGCCGCGGACGTCGGCGCCGTAGGAGCCGGCCTCGGCGCGGAAGCACGGCGTGTGCGCCACCCAGCGGCGCGGCAGCTCGGCCGGCTCCAAGATCGCGCCGCCCGCGAGCCCGGTCAGCGGCACCTCCGCGGTCGGGATCAGGAAGTACTTCCCGTCCTCGACCGCGAACAGGTCGTCGCGGAACTTCGGCAGCTGCCCGGTGCCATGCAGGCTGGCCGCGTTCGCCAGGTACGGCACATAGCACTCCAGGTAGCCGTGCTCGCGCGTGTGCAGCTCCAGCATGAACTGCCCCAGCGCCCGGTGCAGCCGCGCCAGGTCGCCCTGCAGCACCGCGAAGCGCGCGCCCGCCAGGGCCGCGGCGCGCTCGCCGTCGTACAGCCCCCAGGCCTCGCCCAGGGCCGCGTGGTCGCGCGGCGCGAAATCGAACGCCGGCGGCTCGCCCCAGCGGCGCAGCTCGCGGTTGCCGCGCTCGTCGGCGCCGTCCGGCACCTCCGCGTCGAGCAGGTTCGGCAGCCCGGCCAGCAGTTCGGACAGTTCGGCGCGGACTTCCGCCAGGCGCTGCTCCCCCGCCGCCATCTCGTCGTCGAGCCGCCCCGCCTGCCGCAGGCTCTCCCGCGCGTCGCCGTCGCGGCCCGCCGCCTTGGCGGCGCCGATCCGGCGCGACAGCTTGTTGCGCTCGGCGCGGCGGCTTTCGCCCGCGGTCTGCAGTTCCTTGCGGGCCTGCTCCAGCCGCTCATAACGCGCGACGTCGAGCTCGGCGCCGCGGCGGGCGAGGTTGGCCGCCACCGCCTGCGGGTCGGCGCGCAGCAGCCGCGGGTCGAGCATCGGCCGGGGCTAGGTCTTGGCGGGCGGCTTCCAGACGCCGAACGCCTGGTCCGGGTCCGCCGCCGGCGGCGCCGGCCGGGCCGCGGCCTGGGCCTGAGCCTGGGCCATCACGTCCTCCAGCACGTGCCGGCTGAACGCCGACAGCTCGTCGAGCAGCTCGCGCTTCTGCGCCGCCTCGCCGCTGCCGTTGCCGACCAGCAGGCCGGTCAGCGCGGCCAGGTACTGCGCGCCCAGGCGCGGGTCGCGGGCGCGCCCGTCGTGCTGCTGCAGCGCCCGCATCACGCTCTGCACCAGTTCGCGGCTCAGGTTCAGCGGCGGCGGCATGACGGATTCAGCGGCGCGTTATCGGAGAAATCTGGCGCGCCCGGAGGGATTCGAACCCCCGACCTTGTGGTTCGTAGCCACACACTCTATCCAACTGAGCTACGGGCGCGCGCCGGCCCGGCCATGCCGGGAGAGGGATTATACAACCGCCCGGAAACGGGCGCGGCCGGGAGCCGGAGAACCGGCCTCAGCCGAAGATGCCGGTGCCCAGAATGGCCGCCAGGATCAGCGCGACGGCGATCTCCACGCGGCGGATGAACCGCTGCTCGAGCTCGGTGTTGCCTTTCGCCATCGCGGCGAGTTTTTCGTCGGTCCGCTGGGCTTCCCGATTGATTTCCGCCCGCAGCATATCGATCTTATCGTTGGTCCGACGGAAGCACGCGGCGATTTCCCTCCCCATCGCATCGAACTTGTCGTCGACCCGCAGAAACCCCGCGCTCATCTCCTTCCGCAACTCCACCTGTTCTTTCCGCAACTCCACCTGCTCCTTCCTCAGCTCCACTTGTTCTTTCCTCATCTCCGTCTGCTCTTTCTTCATCTCCGCCTGCTCCTTCCTCATCTCCACCTGCTCTTTCCTCATCTCCACTTGCTCTTTCTTCATCTCCACCTGCTCTTTCCTCAGCTCCACTTGCTCTTTCTTCATCTCCACCTGCTCTTTCCTCAGCTCCACCTGCTCTTTCTTCATCACCGCCTGCTCTTTCCTCAGCTCCACCTGTTCTTTCCTCAGATCCGCCTGCTCGTTCCCCAGACCCGCGTGCCACTGCCGCACCTCGCTCCGCCACTTTTCCGCGCGTTCTTCCGAGCGTTCGAAACGCGCCGCGAGTTCGCCGACGACAACCTCCAGCCGGACCACGCGCGGCCCGTTGCCCGCCGCCCCGCCGCCGGCCGCCGCCGCCTTTCCGCCCTGTCCGGAATCAGGCTCCGCGCGCGCCGCCGCGTCCCGGTCCGCCGATTTCCGATGCTGCATCGCTCCACCCTCCATGGGCCGGTTTGGCGAAAGACCCGCTCCATGCCGCCATTGTCCGCAGCGTCGGCGGCCGAAGCCGGGGCGGGGTCTGCGGCATAGCGTAGCAGACCCAGAAAGACCAAGAAAAATCAAAAAGATATGAACACCAGCGAAAACGGGCGCCGATTGTCCGCCGCCAGCCGCAACCGCCCCCGGGGCGCCGCCGCGCGGCGGCCAATCCTTTACCATAGGCGTCCGCCAAATCCCGTCCCGCCCGCCATGCCCGTCACCATCAAGACTCCGGAGCAAATCGAGAAGATGCGCGTCGCCGGGCGCCTGGCGATGGAGGTGCTGGAGATGATCGCGGAGCACGTCCGCGTCGGCGTCACCACCGACGAGCTCAACGACCGCTGCCACCGCCACATCACCGAGGTGCAGGGCGCGGTCCCCGCGCCGCTCGACTACCAGGGCTTCCCCAAGTCGGTCTGCACCAGCGTCAACCACCAGGTCTGCCACGGCATCCCCTCCGACCGCCGGCTCGAGGACGGCGACATCCTCAACCTCGACGTCACCGTCATCAAGGACGGCTACCACGGCGACACCAGCCGCATGTTCCTGCTCGGCAAGCCGTCGATCCAGGCGCGGCGCCTGAGCGAGCTCGCCTACGAGGCGATGCGCCGCGCCATCCGCCTGGTGCGCCCGGGCGCCCGCCTCGGCGACCTCGGCCACGCCATCCAGAGCTTCGCCGAGGGCCACCGGCTGTCGGTGGTGCGCGAGTACTGCGGCCACGGCATCGGCCGCGAGTTCCACGAGGATCCGCAGGTGCTGCACTACGGCAGCCCCGGCGAGGGGCTCGAGCTGCGCGCCGGCATGACCTTCACCATCGAGCCGATGATCAACGCCGGCGCCCGCCACGTCCGCCTGCTGCCGGACAACTGGACCGTGGTCACCCGCGACCGCAGCCTGTCGGCGCAGTGGGAGCACACCGTGCTGGTCACGGCGGACGGCCGCGAGGTGCTCACCGCGCGCCCCGGCGAGCGCTGGCCGTGAGCGGCGGCCCGGGCCGCGCCTACCGCGCCGGGCGCCCGCCGCCGGAGGGCCTCGCGGCGGCGGACTGGCGGGCCTGGCTCGACGGCGTCCACCCGTTCCTGGCGGCGCGCTTCCCCGCCGCCGGCGCCGCCGAACTGATCCGCGCCCGCGCCGCGCTGGTCGACCTGGCGCTGCGCGAGCAGTGGCGCCGGCGCGGCCTCGGCGAACGAGCGGGGCTGGCGCTGCTGGCGGTGGGCGGCTACGGCCGCGCCGAGCTGCACCCCCATTCCGACATCGACATCCTGATCCTGCGCGCCGGCGGGCGGCGGGACGAGGCGGCGCTGGCGGCGTACGTCCAGGCGCTGTGGGACTGCGGCCTGAAGCTGGCGCAGAGCGTGCGCACCCCGGCGCAGTGCCGGCGCGACGCGCGCGGCGACCTCGCCCTGATGACCAGCTGGCTGGAGACGCGCTTCCTGTGCGGCGACCGCGGCCTGGCCGGCGGCCTGGAGCGCGCGCTGCTGCGCGCGCCGGGGCCGCTGCGCCGCCCCGCCTGGAGCCGGGCGCGGTTCTTCCGCGGCAAGCTGGCCGAGCAGGCCGCCCGCCACCGGCGGTTCGGCGGCGCCGCGTACCGGCTGGAGCCCAACGTCAAGGAGGGCCCGGGCGGGCTGCGCGACCTGCAGACCCTCGACTGGATCCTGCAGTGGCACGCGCGCTGCGGCGGCGGCGGCGACTTCTGCACCGCCGGCGAGGCGGCCGAGCTGGCGGCGGCCAAGCGCTTCCTGTGGGACGTCCGCTTCGCCCTGCACGACATCAGCGGCCAGGCCGAGGAGCGGCTGCTGTTCGCGCACCAGTACGCGGTCGCCCGCCGCCTGGGCTACGCGGACCGCGGCCCCAACGGCACCGTCGAGCCGTTCATGCAGGACTACTACCGCCGCGTCGGCGGCAGCGAGCGCCTGACCGAGGTGCTGACCCAGCAGTACCGGGAGTTCCTGGCCGGCCCGCCGAAGCGGCGGCCGGAGCCGCTGAGCGCCTGCTTCCAGGCCGCCGACGGCTACCTCGAGCTGCGCGACCCGCAGGCGCTCGAGCGCCGCCCCGCCGGCCTGCTGGAGCTGTTCCTGCTGCTGCAGCGGCATCCCGAGCTGCGCGGCGTGCGCGCCGCCGCCATCCGCGCCGCGCGCGCCGCCCTGCCGCGCATCGGCGAGCGCTTCCGCGCCGACCCCGCGCACCGGGCGCTGTTCATGGAGATCCTCCGCCAGCCGCGGCACGTGGCGCGCGAACTGCGCCGCATGCACCGCTACGGCGTGCTCGCCGCCTACTGGCCGGACTTCGCGCGCCTGGCCGGGCGCATGCAGTACGACCTGTTCCACGTCTACCCGGTGGACGAGCACATCCTGCAGGTGCTGACCGAGCTGCGCCGCGTCACCCGCCCGGATCCGGACGGCGAGTTCGCGCTGTACCACAGCCTGTTCCGGCAGTTCCCGAAGCCCGAGCTGCTGTACCTGGCGGCGCTGTTCCACGACGCCGGCAAGGGCCGCGACGGCGACCACTCCGAGCTCGGCGCCGACGCCGCCGCCGAGTTCTGCCGGAACCACGGCCTGAGCGCGCACGACACCGGCCTGGTGCGCTGGCTGGTGCGGCGCCACCTGCTGCTGTCGCTGACCGCGCAGAAGCGCGACATCAGCAACCCCGAGGTGCTGGACGGCTTCGTCGCCGAGGTCGGCAACGGCATGCGCCTGCGCGGCCTGTACCTGCTGACGGTGGCCGACCTGCGCGGCACCAACCCCGCGCTGTGGACGCCGTGGCGGCGCGCGCTGCTGCACCGGCTGTACGAGGCCGCCGACCGGCGGCTGCAGGAGGGCGGCCGCGAACCCGCGGACGCGCGGCGCCTGGCGGCCGACCTGCAGGCCTCGGCGCTGGCCAAGCTCGACGGCCTCGACGCCGGCGCCTGCCGGCGCTTCTGGGCCGCGCTGCCGCCGGCGGACCTGCTGCGCTACACCGACGACGAGCTCGCCTGGCAGACCCGCGCCGTGCTGACGCGGCCGGCGGACGGCGGCGCGCGCGCCTTCGTGCGGCCGCTGGGGCCGCACCACTGCACCGAGGTGCTGATCCACGCCGCGGGCCGCGCCGGGCTGTTCGCGCCGGTCACCGCCGCGCTGGCGCGCCTCGGCATGGACGTGCTCTACGCCCGCGTGACCGAGACCCGCGACGGCCAGGTGCTGCAGACGTTCCTGATCACCACCGCGGACGGGCAGCCGGTGCCCGAGGGCCACGCGCTGGCGGAGCTGCGCGCGACCCTGGAGCGCGTGGCGCGCGACCCGGAGCGCTTCGACCGGCCGGTGCTGCGCCGGCCGCCGCGCCGCGCCCGGCACTTCGAGATCCCGACCGAGATCGATTTCGATCCGCGCCCGGCGCACGGCATGACCCGCATGACGCTGTGCGCGGCGGACTACCCGGGCCTGCTGTGGACCGTCAGCGACGCCCTGGACCGGCACGGCGTGCTGCTGCACCAGGCGCGCATCACCACCCTGGGGGCGCAGGCGCAGGACGCCTTCCTGCTCACCGGCCGCGACGGCGCGCCGCTGGACGACGCCGGACTGCGGGAGCGCATCGCCGACGAGTTGCGCCGGCGCATCGACAAGCTGCGCGAGCCGGCGCAGGCCGCCTGAGGCTGGAAAAACCAACTAACCGTGTTGTCATGTTTACGGAAAGCACCTTTATTCATATTCTGGCAGTACTATTTGTACTTGCGATTAGTATCCACATTAAGAATGCATACGTTCTCGCTCAAAAACAAAAATTGTCTATAACTAAATTAAATGCTTATCTTGCATATTGGAAATCCGTAATTGACGAAATGGGCCTACTCGTACACATTGATGCAAGTGACAAAATGCAGGCTCTTCAGCAAGCGCTTATTAGGGCCAAATATACTAATGATTGGGCAACTGTATCGGAAGTAAAGACTGAAATACATCAGGAATTAGAAAAAGCATTGGCGGAAAGTGAAGATACTTTTAATGAAAGCATTCAATTAGTTCAGCGTCTATACGAACCGTATCCAGACGCATTCAGCTTTATACACCGAGAGGTAGATTCCATATCACAAAATATCCTAGATGGGAAAGCATTCGTGCGAGATGACGACGCTAGTTCCTTAGGATATTTCTGCACGCATACATGCGTTAGCTTAAAAATGAATGCAATTAGCTTGCTTGGGTATTACGCACGTACTGTGACATTTGCGTTATGTGATCCTGAAAAATTTCACTCTGAGATCAAATCAAATCTTCTCTCTTGGCTTGAAAAAGGATTATATATTCTTGTAGATATGGAAATGCTATCCAGAAAATTAAGGTCACTAGAGAACAGAACTGTGCTCCGCCTAGCATGGAGAAATTTCTGGGGTAGACAGCCTAATTGATTAAGTGTGGGCTTTCATTGATTCTGGTTGTCGAACAGAGTCGGAATGCAGATTCAGCCTAGACCCGCCTAGCACACAAACTCCAACAGCCCACAATATTATCAACAGCCACAATATTGTGTGATGCGGATATAATAGCCATGCCATGAGCCACTTGCCCGCCGCCGCCCACGAACACGGCACCGAAAGTCCGCCGGCTCTCCTGACGTGCCGCCCCGCCACGGCCCCGGACGCCAGCGAATGGGGCACGTTCAAAGACAGCCTGCGCGCGCCGGTCCACCGCTGGTTCACGTATCCGGCCGGCTTCTCCTACAAAGCCGTCTACCACAGCCTGCGCCTGCACGGCGTCAAACCCGGCATGCGGGTGTACGACCCATTCGCCGGCACCGGCACCACCAATCTGGCGGCCCGATGCTCCGGCATAGATTCATGCGGGACTGAAGCGCACCCCTTGGTCTGCAAAATCGCTCAGACCAAACTGGACTGGGGCGTATCGGAAAACCAGGTGTTGCGCGAAATTCGCAATGTCGCCGAAGTCTGCCGGAAAAAGTCGGCCGCCGTGCCGCCGCAAATGCCGGAACTGGTCCGCAAGTGCTACGACCCTGCGACGCTCCGGGAACTGGTTTCCATCCGCGATGAGCTGCGCGGCATAAAATCCGCCCGCATCCGGCGCTTTCTCGAACTGGCCCTGATCAGCACGCTGAGGAAAGTGTCCTGCGTGGAAACCGGCTGGCCGTATATCGCGCCCAACAAGCCGCTGAACAAAACCAGGGAAACTTCCCGCCCCGCCTTGGAGGTCTTCGAGGCGCAAGCCGGAAAGATGATCGCCGACGTTTTGGAGATCCGAAACTGCGCGCCGGACTGGCGCCGGACCAAGGCGGAAATCCTCTTGGCCGATGCGCGGAAATCCAGGGTCCCGGACAACAGCATCGACCATGTGTTCACTTCCCCGCCCTATCTGAACAACTACGACTATGCCGACCGGACCCGGCTGGAGCTTTATTTCATGGGCTTGGCGGAGAACTGGGCCGACATTACGAAAGCAGTCCGGAACAAGCTGATCACCGCCGCCACCACTCAGGTCAACGGCAATCGGTATGCGCTCTCCGAGCCGTTGCGGCAACAGTGCCCAGCAGTCGCGGAGCAGCTGCAGGAATCGATCCAGAGCTTGGAAGAACTACGCAATTCCAAAAGCGGAAAAAAGAGTTACGACCGGATGGTCGGCGGCTATTTCAACGACATGCACCAAGTGTTGCGGGATGTGGCCCGGGTTACCAAGCCGGGCAGCGCCGCTGTTTTCATCCTCGGCGATTCAGCGCCGTATGGCGTGCATATCCCGACCGATGAACTGGTCGGCACGATCGCGCTGGGCGTCGGCTTCAGCACCTACGAAGTCGCCGTCTTGCGCACCCGCGGCGGCAAATGGAAAAACAACCCGCAGCGGCACAATGTCGCCCTCCGGGAAAGCATCGTGACGATTCGGAAATGACCGCACGCCGCATCGCCAACCCCGGAGCAAAACTGGGGCAATCCATCGGGGTTCACATGGCCAAGGCCTTGGACCGGCGCGTGCTCGAACTATGCGAAGAACAAAATTACCGCTATCTTTATTCCGGCGTTTCGATCGACGGGAAAACCATCAAGCGCTTGACGCTGAAAGACAAATACGACGAGAAATATCAGGTGGACGGGATCATCACCAATCAGGATCTGCAGCCGCTGGCGGTTTTTGAGTACAAGTACATCCGATACGCGAAGCACAACAACGACAAGGGCAGCTGGATCTGCAGAACGAATAGCGCCGTGCGGAGCCACTACCCCAGCATCCGGACTTTCTTCGCCATCTTGGCCGGAAACTGGACGCCCGCCTCAATTAAGAAAATAAAAAACAACGGCGTGGACGTGTACTTGGTTCATTTCAACGACATCGCCACGATTCTCGAAGGACTCGATATCCCGTTCCGCTGGGAGGAAGACGATCGCGACACGGCGGTGCACGCCTATCGAACCTATGAAGAAAAACCGGAGGAAGTAAAAGTGGAAATTGGAGAAATGATGATTCATGACATCCGCGACGATCTGCTGGGCGCTGTACACAAAACTCTCGCGCCGCAAAATGCTAGTTCTTTCGACAGAATCACCATGAAATACCACTCCGATCTGGGAGAAACAGTAGAAATGGAGTTCGCCGATAAAGCCACAGCGATGAAAAACCTCGGCGAGGCCGATGTCGCTACCGTGTTCTCTTTGGAAAACGCTCCGAAAATGGCGTTTTAGTCCCGGTTTAACCCCCTCACCCCCCAATGCCATGAACCTCCAGACCATCATCGAAGACGCGTACGAGCAGCGCGACGAACTCGCGCCCGAACGCGCACCGCAGCCGGTGCGCAAAGCGGTGGAAGCCGCGCTGGCCGGCCTCAACGACGGCTCGCTGCGGGTAGCATCTCCCTCGGATTCCGGCTGGGTGGTGCATGAATGGCTGAAGAAAGCGGTGCTGCTGTCGTTCCGCCTCGCCCACAGCCGGGTGATGGAGGCGGGCCACACCCGCTACCGCGACAAGGTGCCGAGCCGCTTCGCCGAGATCTCCGCCGAGGCGCTCGGCGCCAGCGGCGTGCGCGTGGTGCCGCCGGCGACGGCGCGCTACGGCAGCTACGTCGCCCCCGGCGCGGTGCTGATGCCGAGCTTCGTCAACATCGGCGCCTACGTGGGCGAGGGCGCCATGGTCGACACTTGGGCGACGGTCGGCTCCTGCGCCCAGATCGGCCGCCGCGTCCACCTGTCCGGCGGCGTCGGCGTCGGCGGCGTGCTCGAGCCACTGCAGGCCGCGCCCACCATCATCGAGGACGACTGCTTCATCGGCGCCCGCTCGGAAGTGGTCGAGGGCGTGATCGTCGAGCGCGGCGCGGTGCTCTCGATGGGCGTGTTCATCGGCCAGAGCACGCGCATCTACGACCGCGCCAGCGACGAGGTGAGTTACGGCCGGGTGCCGGCCGGCGCCGTGGTGGTGCCGGGCTCCCTGCCCGCCGCCGGCGGCCGCTACAACCTTGCCTGCGCGGTGATCGTCAAGCAGGTCGACGAGAAGACCCGCCGCAAGGTCGGCATCAACGCCCTGCTGCGCGACGCCGCGGCCGAAGCGTGACCACCGTGTACGGCATCCCGAACTGCGACCGCGTGCGCGCCGCCCGCCGCTGGCTGCGCGCGCGCGGCGTCGAGCACCGCTTCCACGACACCCGCGCCGACGGAGTGCCCGCGGCGCGCCTGCGCGCCTGGGCGAAGGCGCTCGGCGCCGAGGCCCTGCTCAACCGGCGCGGCCGCAGCTGGCGCGAACTGCCCGCCGCCGAGCGCGCCGCCGCTGCAGGCGACGCCGGCATCCTGAAGCTGCTCGCGGGGCATCCCCTGCTGCTGCGCCGGCCGCTGCTGGAGGCGGACGCCGGGATGCTGCTCGGCTTCGACGACGCCGAATACGCCCGCTTCTTCGGGCCCGGCGCGTGAGCGCGGTCTTGGAGCTGGCCCGGGCGCTGATCGAACGGCCCTCGGTCACCCCGGAGGACGCCGGCTGCCAAGCGCTGGTCGCCGACTATCTGAAGCCGTTCGGCTTCGTCGCCGAGGATCTGAGCGCGAACGGCGTGACCAACACCTGGTACCGCCGCGGCGCGGACGCGCCGCGCATCGCTTTCGCCGGCCACACCGACGTGGTGCCGCCCGGCCCGGCGGCGGCGTGGAGCAGCGATCCGTTCGCCCCCGAGGTGCGCGGCGGCCTGCTGTACGGCCGCGGCGCGGCCGACATGAAGGGCGCGGTGGCGGCGATGGCGGTCGCCTGCGTGCGCCGCGCCGAGGCGCGGCCCGGCGACCCGGTCGCGCTGCTGCTCACCAGCGACGAGGAGGGCCCGGCGGAGCACGGCACCCGCGCCGCGGTCGAGCGCCTGGCCGCCGGCGGCCGCCTGCCCGCGCGCTGCGTGGTCGGCGAGCCGAGCTGCGCCGAGCGCTTCGGCGACACCATCAAGCACGGCCGGCGCGGCTCGCTCAGCGGCCGCCTGACGGTGCGCGGCGCGCAGGGCCACATCGCCTACCCGGAGCTCTGCGCCAATCCCATCCACCGCTTCGCGCCGGTCCTGCAGCGGCTGTGCGACGAAGTCTGGGACGCCGGCGACGAGCACTTCCCGCCAACCCGGCTGCAGTTCTCCAACGTGGCCGCCGGCGCCGGCGCGCTGAACGTGATTCCGGGCGAGCTGACCGCCGACTTCAACCTGCGCCACGCGGCCGGGACCGCCGCCGAGGATCTGCGCGCGCGCATCCGCGCCTTGCTCGACGACGCCGGCCTCGACTACGCCATCGACTGGCTGCCCGCGGGCGCGCCCTACCTGACGGAACCCGGCGCGCTGACCGGCGCGCTGCAGGAAGCGGTCCGCGAGACGCTCGGCGCGGAAACCGCGCTCAGCACCTCGGGCGGCACCTCCGACGGGCGCTTCCTCAGCGCCGCGGGCTGCGAAGTGGCGGAATTCGGCCCGATCAACCGCAGCATCCACCAAGTGGACGAGCACGTCGCGGTCGACGATCTGGAAGCGCTGGCGCGGGTGTACGAGGCGCTGCTCGAGCGCCTGCCGGACTGAACGCCAGACACACTCAACATAACTTGCCACCAAGAGGAGCACCATGAAACAACCAGTACCCATGCCTAAATCGTACGCTACGTTATTTAGCAATATCGGTGAGGGAAGAATAAAAATTCCAGTATTCCAACGTGACTTTGTCTGGGAAAAACCGCAGACTGCAAAGTTAATTGACAGTATCCTAAAAGGCTTCCCCATCGGAACTTTTATTCTCTGGAAAACCAAAGAACGGCTACGTCACATGCGAAACATCGGCAACATCCCATTGCCAGAACCTCCTGCAGGAGATTCAGTACAGTACGTACTTGACGGCCAACAGCGTATGACTTCTCTTTACGCTGTGCGTAAGGGAGTACGCATAACTCGAGACAATAGAGAAATTGATTACACCGACATCGCCATTGACCTCAACAAATCGACCGATGACGATGAAATAGTGTTATTTGATGACTCACGAGATAGGGGAAACTGTGTCTCTGTTCATATGCTGCTTACAGCGGACATGGGAACCCTCGTTGAGAAATTCAAGCCATACATCACTAAAATAGATAGTTATAGAAAAACGCTAGTAGCATATAATTTTTCTGTTATCGAGATTGATGAGTATCCCATCGATATCGCATGTGAAATTTTCACGCGAATCAACACTAGCGGGAAAGGCCTCACCCTTTTTGAGATCATGGTCGCTAAAATCTACGATCAGGAAAAATTTGATCTGGCAGAACGTTACGACACTCTCATCTCCTCAGAAAACGAGGAAAAAGATTTGAGCTCAGCGGGCTACGAAACAATTCCCGCCATGACGGTACTTCAATGCGCAGCTGCCCATATCTGTAAGGAAGTAAAACGCAATGATATATTGAAACTCCAGAAAAACGAATTTATTAATTCGTGGGATGATGTCCGGGGCGGCATCTTCGGCGCTATCGACTATCTCCGCACTCATTTAGGTATCGTGGTGTCAAAAATTCTTCCATACAATTCACTGCTAATCCCATTAACATGGTTTTTCATTCAAAAAAATCATGCTCCTGCCGATACGCGAGAAAGCCACTTCCTTCGCCAATACGTTTATTGGGCTTCTTTGACAAATCGATTCACGTCTGCAGTGGAAACGAAAATTGCCGCTGATCTTAAACGCATGGAGGCTGTCCTGCGTGGAGGCGAACCGGATTACCACGGCGAAGAAATTACCGTCACCAAGGAAGATTTAATGTGGCATTCTTTCAGCACAGGCGAGGCGTACTGCAAAGCAATTATCTGCCTGCTGTCGCACAAAGATCCCAAACGTTTTAATACAGGCGCAAAGGTGTTGCTTGACAATAGCAACTTAAAGGCTTCCACCAGCAAAAACTATCACCACTTTTTCCCGCGAGCTTTTCTTAAGAAACATGGATTCGACGATTCCCGAAACAATTCGGTCATGAATATTGTGCTAGTGGACGACTATCTGAATAAGCGGAAAATCAAAGCAAGGCCGCCAAGCGAGTATGTGCGGGAGTTTGCGTCCGAAAACCCGAACATAGAAGAAGTCCTTAACTCTCACTACATCTCTTCTCCAGAAGAAATGGGAATCTACGCCAACAATTATGAAGTTTTCATCGAGAAACGAGCAGAACTTATTGCAAAGGCCCTGAACGAAATATTAAACCCGGATATTCGCTGATGCGGGCAACCATAGAAAGAAAATGAACTAACTGCGCGCCTGCCGCTGAGCCCTAGCCGCCCTCGGCAACGCCGGCCGCGACGCGGTCGAGCGCGCGGTCCCACTCGTCCAGGAACGCCTGGAAGTGCGGCCGCTCCTCGGCCTCCTCCTCCAGATACGTCTGCAGCTGGTCGCACAACTGCACGTACTCGTTCCGCAGCAGCCGCCCGCGCAGGAATTCGAAGCGCAGGTAGACCAGGTAGGTGTTGAGCGAGTCGCGCTCGCAGTAGGCGCGGATCTGCTCCAGTTCGCCCTGCTGGTACAGCGGCCACACGTCCTTTCCGCTCAGCTCCGACTTGCCCGGCAGGCCGAGCGCCGTGGCGCAGTCGTCGAGCTTGGCCCACTGCCGCTGGTTGTAGCGCGACAGCACGTCCATCAGGTCCAAGTGCCGCTCGTGGTAGCGGCTGATGTAGTTGTTGTAGCGGAAATCCCGCTCGTTGTCGCCGGTCTCCCAGAAGCGCGCCGCCGGGATGCCGTGCAGCAGCGCGCGGTAGTTCAGCACCGGCAGGTCGAAGCCGTTGCCGTTCCAGGACACCAATTTCGGCGCGGCGCGCTCGACGCCGCTGAAGAAGCTGCGGATGATCGCGGCCTCGTCCGCCTCCGGCTCCTCCAGCGAGCGCACCCGCAGCACCTGCGGCGAGCGGTACACCACCGAGATGCACACCACCCGCTGCTGGAGCAGCGGCGGGAACGGATGGCCGTTGGTCTTCTGCATCCGCAGCTGCTCCATGGCGCGCGCCACGTCCGCGTCCGGGATCGAGTCGTCCAGCCCGAGCAGGCGCCGGCCGAGCTCCGCGTCCGGCACCGTCTCGATGTCGAACACCAGCACTTCCTCCATCATGCCGCGTACACCCCCGAGGACAGGTAGCGGTCGCCGCGGTCGCAGACGATCGCGGCCACCGTGGCGCCGGCGCCGGCCTCGTGCGCGACCTGCAGCGCGGCGTGCATGCAGCCGCCCGAGGAGATGCCGGCGAAGATGCCCTCGCGCCTGGCCAGCTCGCGCATGACGGCCTCCGCGTCGGCGCGCGACACGTCGATCTCGCGGTCGATCGCGTCCCGCTCCAGGATGCCGGGGACGTAGCCCTCCGGCCAGCGCCGGATGCCGGGAATGGCCTCGCCCTCGGCCGGCTGCACGCCGATCACCTCGGGCGGCGGCGCCTGCTCCTTCAGGTAGCGCCCGGCGCCGCTGACGGTGCCGGTGGTGCCCATCGACGACACGAAGTGCGTCAGCTCGCCGCCGGTCTGCCGCCACAGCTCCGGGCCGGTGCCGCGGTAGTGCGCGGCCGAGTTGTCCGGGTTGTCGAACTGGTTGAGCACCCGCGCCTCGCCCGCCGCGTGCATCGCCAGCGCGCGGTCGCGCGCGCCCTCCATGCCCTCGGCCTCGCTCACCAGGATCAATTCGGCGCCGAAGGCGGCCATGGTCTGGCGCCGCTCCAGGCTCATGTTCTCCGGCATGATCAGGATCATGCGGTAGCCGCGGACGGCCGCGGCCATCGCCAGCGCGATGCCGGTGTTGCCGCTGGTGGCCTCCACCAGCGCGTCGCCCGGACGGATCTCGCCGCGCCGCTCGGCGGCGGCGATCATCGCCAGCGCCGGGCGGTCCTTGACCGAGCCCGCGGGGTTGTCGCCCTCGAGCTTGGCCAGCACCGTGACCCCTGGCGGCGCCAGGCGCTGCAGCCGCACCAGCGCGGTGCCGCCGATGCAGTCCTCGATGGTCGGATAGTCCATCACGCCTCCAGCGCCAGCGCGCAGGCGACCGCGTAGTGCCGCTCGTCGGCCAAGCTCACGTGCAGCACGGCGCCGGCGCCGGGCGTCCCCGCGGCCAGCCGCGCCGTGGGCCGGCCGGACTCGGCGTGCGCCACCTCGATGGCGCTCCAGCGCAGCGCGCCGATGCCGCTGCCCAGGGCCTTGGCGACCGCCTCCTTGACCGCGAAGCGCCGCGCCAGGAACGCCGCCGGGCGCGGCGCGCGCTCGAACGGCGCCCACTCGGCGCGCGCCAGGATGCGGCGGGCGAAGCGCGCGCCGTAGCGCGCGTGCACCCGGGCCACCCGCCGGACGTCCACGATGTCGGTGCCGACGCCGATCACGCGCATGCCCGGTCCATCGCGGCGCGCAGTTCGCGCACCGCCGCCTCCAGGCCGACGAACACCGCCCGGCAGACCACGGCGTGGCCGATGTTGAGCTCGTGCAGGCCGGGGATCGACGCCACCGGCCCCACGTTGTCCGCGTGCAGGCCGTGGCCCGCGTTGACCGTCAGGCCGCGCGCGCCCGCATGCGCCGCCGCCGCCGCCAGGCGCGCGCGCTCCGCGTCCCGGGCCGCGGGCGCGGCCGCGTTGGCGTAGGGCCCGGTGTGCAGTTCGACCATGCCGGCGCCGAGCGCCGCCGCCGCGTCGACCGCGGCCGCCTCCGGCTCGATGAACAGCGAGACGCGGACCCCCGCCCCGCCCAGCCGCTCGCAGGCGCCGCGCAGCCGCGCCGCGCCGCCCGCCAGGTCCAGGCCGCCCTCGGTGGTCAGCTCCGCGCGCTTCTCCGGCACCAGGCAGCAGTAGTCCGGCCGCACCCGCAGGGCGGTCTCGATCATGTCCGGGACGGCGGCCATCTCCAGGTTCAGGGTGCCGCGCACGGCGCGCCGGGCGAGTTCCACGTCCGCCGGCTGGATGTGGCGGCGGTCCTCGCGCAGGTGCAGGGTGATGCCGTCGGCGCCGCCCGCCTCCGCGCCGCGGATGGCCGCGCCCAGGTCCGGGTACGGCGTGCCCCGCTGCTGGCGGAGCGTGGCGATGTGGTCGAGGTTGACGCCCAGTCGAAGTCGCGGCACGGATTCATCTCGTCGTGCTCTTGTTCAGCGCCCGCATTATATCCCGCGTGCGGAATCGCCGGGGCGCGGCGTGGTGGTCCAGCAGCCGGCGCATCAGGTCGCGCGCCTCGCGGCGGGCCGCCGCGTCCAGCGGCGCGCGGGCGTGCAGCGCCAGCAGGGTGGCCCCGCGCACCACCGGCCCCGCCCCCGCCGCGCCGCCGGCCTCCACCGGCCCCGCGCCCGGCCGGTAGCGGTAGCGCCCGCCGGGCGCGACCGGCCCGCGCTCGGTGCGGTCGAGCGGCACCGGGTGGCCGGCCAGCTGCAGCAGGTCCAGCTCGAAGCCGCGCAGCGCGTCCGCCGGATCGCCGGCCGCCGCCAGCCGCTCCAGCGCGCCGCGGTACAGCGGGTACAGCTCCTCCGAGTAGCGGTCGTCCGGCAGCAGGTGGTGCAGCAGCTCGTTGACGTACAGGCCGCGCAGCTGCAGTTCCGGGCGCCGCCACGCCGGCGGCGCCGCGCCGATCTCGAAGCGCGCCAGGGTCGGCAGCTCGCCGCGCCCGCTCCAGGACACCTGCAGCGGCGCCAGCGGCGCCAGCGGCCGGACGCCGCGGCGGCGGGCGCGCCCGCCGCGCTGCAGCACGCGCACGAAGCCGCGGCCGCGCACCACCAGCCGGTGCAGCAGGCTGCTCTCGCGCCAGGGGCGCGAGGCCACGGCGTAGGCGTCGAGCAGTTCGGTCTGGCGCATCAGGCGTCGTCGCGGTAGCCGGCCTGGATGCGGGGGTCGCGCAGCCAGTTGGGGCGCACCCGCACGTGCAGCCGCAGCACCGCCGGCCGCTGCAGCAGCCGCTCCAAGCCGAGCCGGGCGCCGCGGCCGATGGCGGCCAGCCGGACGCCGCCGCGGCCGAGCAGGATGGCGCGCTGCGACGGGCGCTCGACCAGCACCTGCGCCTCGACCCGCACCCGGGCGCCGTCGTCGGCGTAGCGCTCGATCTGCACGTGCGCGGCGTACGGCAGCTCCGCGCGCAGGTGCACCAGCAGCTGCTCGCGGATGCGCTCGGCGGCGAAGAAGCGATCCGGGCGGTCACTCAGCTGCTCCGGGTCGAAGCGGTGCGCGCCGGGCGGCAGCAGCCGCGCCAGCTCCGGCAGCAGCGCGTCCAGCCCCTCGCCGGTGCGCGCCGACGCCGGCACGTAGGCGGCGTAGCCGCGCGGCGCGAGCGACGCCAGATACGGCAGCAGCCGCGCGCGGTCCGGCAGCCGGTCGATCTTGTTGGCGCACAGCACCGTCGGCGTCCCGGCGCGCGCGAGGTCGCCGGCCACCGCCTCGTCGCGGGCGTTCCAGACCCCGGCCTCGACCACCAGCAGCGCCGCGTCCACCCGGCCGTAGGCGGCGCGGGCGTTGGCGTTCAGCAGCCGCGACAGCCGCCGGGCGCGGCCGGCGGCCAGCCCCGGGGTGTCGACGAACACGAACTGCGCCGCCCCCTCGGTGCGCACGCCGCGGATGTTGTGGCGGGTGGTCTGCGGCCGGCCGGTGGCGGCCGCCAGCGGCGCGCCGAGCAGGCGGTTGAACAGCGTCGACTTGCCGACGTTGGGCTTGCCGCACAGGGCGACGAAGCCGCAGCGGCTCACGCCGTCCACTCGGGCCAGCGCCGCCGGATCGAGGCCAGCGCCGCCTCCGCCGCGGCCGCCTCCGCCAGCCGCATGCGCGCGCCGCCGCCGCGCGCGCGCAGCCCCAGCGCGGGCACCGCGCACTCCACCTCGAAGCGCGGCTCGCCGTCCGGGCGCTCGCGCGCCAGCGCGTACTCCGGCCGCGGGTGGCCGCGCTCCTGCAGCAGCTCCTGCAGCCGCGCCTTGGGGCTGCGCAGCGCCGCGGGCGCCGGCAGCGCGGCCAGCCGCCGCCCGTACAGGCGCTCGACGAAGCGCCGCGCCTCGTCCAGGCCGCACACCTCGTAGACCGCCGCCGCCACCGCCTCCAGCGCGTTGCCGGCCGCCGCCGCGCGCCCGCGCGCCGGCAGTTCCGGCGCGCACTCCAGCCGCTCCGCCAGCCGCCATTCGCGCGCCAGCTCCGCGAGCATGGCGCGCGACACCAGATGCGAGCGCAGCCGCGTCAGGTCGCCCTCCGGGGCCTCCGGGAAGCGCCGGTAGAGCAGCTCCGAGACCACCAGCCCGAGCACCGCGTCGCCGAGGAACTCCTGGCGCTCGTTGTGCGCGGCGCCGGCGCTGCGGTGGGTGCGCGCGCGGCGGTACTCGTCCCGGCCGCGCAGCGCGGGCGGCAGCAGGTCGTCGAAGGACGGCGCGCTCACTCGATGCGGCCCAGGCGCGACCACAGCGACAGCCGCGGCTCGCCGAAGGCGCCGAGCAGGTAGTCCAGGTTCATCCACACCAGCCAGGCGCGGCCGACCAGGTGGCTCTCCGGCACGAAGCCCCACATCCGGCTGTCGCTGCTGTGGTCGCGGTTGTCGCCCAGCACCAGGTAGTGGCCGGGCGGCACCGTGAAGCGGTGCGCGAACGGCGGCGCCCGCTCGTCGAGCAGCACCGCATGCGCCCGCGCGTCCCCCAGGTGCTCCACGGCGCGGACGTAGGCGCGCGGCGCCGGCTGCGGCCGCTCCGGCCGCCAGGGGCGGGCGCCGCGCTGCGGGTAGTCGCGGCCGTTCACGGTCAGGCGCTTGCCGCGGTACGCCACCCGGTCGCCGGGCAGCCCCACCACGCGCTTGATGTAGTCGACGTCCGGGTCCTTCGGGTAGCGGAACACCGCCACGTCGCCGCGCGCGGGCGCGCCGGTCTCGAGGATGCGGGCATGCGACACCGGCAAGCGCAGGCCGTAGCTGTACTTGCTGACCAGCACCAGGTCGCCGACCCGCAAGGTCGGCATCATCGAGCCGGAGGGAATGCGGAACGGCTCGGCGACGAACGTGCGCAGCACCAGCACCAGCAGCAGCACCGGGAACAGGGCGTGCGACCAGTCGACCGGCCAAGGCGGATGCCGCGGCCAAGGCCGCCCGCGCAGCCACAGCCGGTAGCCGTAGCGCAACGCGCCGGCAACGGCCGTCGCCAGCACCAGCAGCAGTTCCAGATCCCAGCTCACGCGCGGCCTCCCGCCGCGCCGGCGGGCTGGTCGGGGTGAGAGGATTCGAACCTCCGACCACCGCAACCCCATTGCGGTGCGCTACCAGACTGCGCCACACCCCGTCCGATCGTCCGCCGCCCGCGCCCTACCCGCGCAGCAGCGCGGCGGCGCGCTCGAGCTCGGCCACCGCTTCGCGGATGGCTTCCGCCCCGGGCGCCGGCCCGGCGGCGGGCTCGTCCGCCTCGCCCTGCAGCCGCGAACGCGCGCCCTCCACAGTATACCCCTGCTCCTGCAGCAGGCTGCGGATCTGCCGCACCAGCCGCACGTCCTCGGGCTGGTAGTAGCGCCGCCCCTGGCGGCGGCGCGGCCGCAGCATCGGGAACTGCTTCTCCCAATGCCGCAGCACGTGGTCCTTGACCAGGCACAGGCGGCTGACCTCGCCGATCGTGAAATAGCGCCGGTTCGGCGGCACCGCCGGCAGCGCCGCTTCCTCAGCCGGCATCGGCGTTCAGCCGCCGGCGCAGGTCCAGCCCCGGGCGGAACGTCACCACGCGCCGCGGCCGGATCACCGTGTCCTCGCCGGTGCGCGGGTTGCGCCCGGGCCGGGCCGGCTTGTCGCGCAGCACGAAATTGCCGAAGCCCCACAGGTGCACGTCCAGGCCCTCCTCCAGCGCCGCGCTGATCTCCTCGAACAGCGCGTCCACCAGGCGCATGGATTCCTGCTTGTTCAGGCCGACCTGGTGCGACACGTGCGCCGCCAAGCCCGCCCGGGTCAGGGTGGTGGTGCCGTTCATTCCCGCAGCTCCGCTCCCAGTCGCTCGCCCAGTTCGCCGACGATTCCGGCCACCAGGCCGTCCACTTCGGCATCGCACAATGTACCGGAAAGGCTTTGAAAAATCAAACGCAAGCCCACGCTTTTGCGATTCCCGCCGAGGGCCTCGTCCCGGTAGACGTCGAACACCGTCAGCGTCCGCAGGGCGTCGACGCCGAGCCCGCGCACGCAGTCCTCGAGCGCGGCCGCGGTCACGTCCTCGGCCACCAGCAGCGCCAGGTCGCGCTCGGTCGCCGGGTATTCCGGCCAGGGCGCGAAGCGCTCCGGCGGCGCCTCCGGCCAGGCCTCGAGCTCGAGCTCGAACAGGCAGGCGTCCGCCAGGCCGAACTCCTCCTCCAGCGCCGGGTGCAGCGCGCCGACCACGCCGAGCGGCCGCCCGTCCAGGGCGATCCGCGCGGCCCGCCCCGGGTGCAGCGCCGGATGCGCCGCGGGCGCGAACGACAGCGCCGCGGCCTGCGCGCCGAACAGGCTCTCCAGGTCGCCCTTGACGTCGTAGAAATCGACCGCGCGCGGCGCGCCCCGCACGCTCCACTGCGCCGGGTAGGCCGCGCCCGCGGCCACGCCGGCCAGCGCCCAGCGCTCGTCGGCGGCGCCGCCGCCGGCGGGGGCGTACACCCGGGCGATCTCGAACAGGCGCACGCCGGGGGCGCGGCGGTTGCGGTTGTACTGCGCGGCGCGCAGCAGGCTCGGGCACAGCGTGGTGCGCAGCACCGCCTGCTCGGCCGCCAGCGGGTTCCGCAGGCGCAGCGGCTCGCCGCCCGGCGCGAACAGCCGCTCCAGCCGCTCCTCGGTGAAGCTGTAGGTCACGGCCTCCGACCAGCCGCGCTCCGCCAGGCGGGCGCGGCAGCGCCAGAAGCGCGCGGTCCACGGCCGCGCCGGCCGCCGCCAGGCGGCCGGCGGGCGCGGCGCGGCGAGCGGGATGCGGTCGTAGCCGAGCGCCCGCGCCACCTCCTCCACCAGGTCCTCCTCGAGCGCCAGGTCGTAGCGCCAGGGCGGCGGCGCCGCGACCCAGCCGTCCGCCTCCTCGCGCGGCCGGCAGCCGAGCGCGGCCAGCGCCCGCGTCGTCTCCGCGGCCTGCGGCGCGTACCCCAGGGCGGCATGCAGGCGCCGCGCGCGCAGGCGCACCGGCGCCGCCGGCGGCGCCCCGGTGCGGCCGCGGCTGGCGATCGGCGAGGCGCGCCCGCCGGCGTGCGCCAGGATCAGCGCGGTCGCCCGGCGCAGCGCGCGCAGCGCCAGGCCCGGCTCGACGCCGCGCTCGAAGCGGTGCGCGGATTCGGTGTGCAGCTTCAGCCGCCGGGCGCGCCCGGCGACGGCCGCCGGCGCGAACAGCGCCGCCTCCAGCAGCGCCGACTCCGTGCCCGCGCCGACCGCCGAGTCCGCGCCGCCGACGATGCCCGCCGCGGCCAGCGCCCGCGCCTCGTCGGCGATCACCAGCATGTCCTCGTCCAGCGCCAGTTCGCCGCCGCCGAGGGCCTCGAGCCGCTCGCCCGGGCGCGCCGCGCGCACCGACACCGCGCCCGCGACCCGGGCCGCGTCGAAGGCGTGCAGCGGCTGGCCGAACTCCAGCATCACGTAGTTGGTGACGTCGACCAGGAACGCGTGCCCGCGCACGCCGGCGCGCTCCAGGCGCGCCGCCATCCAGTCCGGCGTTTGCGCCGACGGATCCAGGCCGTCGATGCGGCGCAGGCTGTAGCCGGGGCAGCCGGCCGCGTCCACCGCGCCGAGCGCGGGCGGCGGCAGCCGCGGGTCCAGCGCCCCGCCCGCAACCGGCGGCTCGCGGAACGCGGCGCCGGTCAGCGCCGCCGCCTCGCGCGCCAGCCCGCGCACGCTGAGGCAGTCGCCGCGGTTCGGGGTCAGGTCGAACTCCAGCAGGCCCGGCTCGCGCAGCTCCGCCTCCAGCCCGGCCGCGGTCAGCCGCGCGGCCAGTTCCGGCGCCGGCGGCAGCGGCGCCGCCCACTCGGCCAGCCAGTCGAGCTCGCACCTCACGCCGCGGTCCCCGCGAACTGCGCCAAGAAGCGCAGGTCGTTGGCGAACAGCAGCCGCAGGTCGCGGATGCCCCAGCGCAGCATCGCCAGGCGCTCGACGCCCAGGCCGAAGGCGTAGCCGGACCAGCGCTCCGGGTCCGCGCCGCCGGCGCGCAGCACCTGCGGGTGCACCAGCCCGCAGCCCAGCACCTCCAGCCAGTCGCCGCCGCCGACGCGCACGTCGACCTCGGCCGAGGGCTCGGTGAACGGGAAGTACGAGGCGCGGAAGCGGGTCTCCACCTCGCGGCCGGCGAAGAAGTCCTCGAGGAACGCGGTCAGGATGCCCTTGAGGTCGGCCATGCCGACGTCGCGGTCGACCAGCAGGCCCTCGACTTGGTGGAACATCGGGCTGTGGGTCTGGTCCGAATCGCGGCGGTAGACGCGCCCCGGCGCGATCACCCGCAGCGGCGGCGCGGCGCGCTTCAGCGCCCGGATCTGCACCGGCGAGGTGTGGGTGCGCAGCAGCCGCCCGCCCTCCAGGTAGAACGTGTCGTGCATGGCCCGGGCCGGGTGCGCGGGCGGGATGTTGAGCGCCTCGAAGTTGTGCAGGTCGTCCTCGATCTCGGGGCCGTAGGCCTCGTCGAAGCCGGCGCCGGCGAACCAGTCGCAGACGGCGCGCAGGGTCTGCGCGGTCGGGTGGCGCGCGCCCGGCGGCAGCCGCCGCCCGGGCAGGGTCACGTCCAGGCGCTCGGCCTCGATGCGCGCCGCGGTCTCCCGCTCGCCCAGCTCGGCGCCGCGCTCGGCCAGCGCCCGCTCGAGCTCGCGGCGCGCGGCGTGGACCCGCATCCCGGCGTCCCGGCGCTCGGCGGCGGGCAGCTCCTTCAGGCCGCGCGACAGCGCGGTGATTTCGCCCTTGCGCCCCAGGTAGGCGACCCGCAGGCGCTCCAGCTCGGCGCGGTCGGCGGCGGCGCGGACGGCCGCTTCCGCGCGCTGCCGGACGGTTTCGACGGACTGCACGCGGGGCACCCGCCGCGGCCGCTCAGGACGGCGCGGCAAGGCCGGCGCGGGCGCGCTCGGCGAGCTGGGCGAAAGTGTCGAAGTCGTGCATGGCGAGATCCGCCAGCATGCGCCGGTCGAGGCCGACGCCGGCCCGCGCCAGCCCCTGCATCAGGCGGCTGTAGGACAGGCCGCACCGCCGGGCGGCGGCGTTGATGCGCACGATCCACAGGCGCCGGAAGTCGCGCTTGCGCGCGCGGCGGTCGCGGTAGGCGTACTCGCCGGCGCGGAGCACCGCCTGGTTGGCGGCGCGGAACGTGCGGCTGCGCGCGCCGGCATAGCCGCGCGCCTGGCGCAGCACCTTGCGGTGGCGGGCGCGCGCCGCGACTCCTCGCTTGACCCGGGGCATGGCGGCGGCCTCAGGCGTAGGGCAGCAGCCGGCGCGCCGCGGCCTGGTCGGCCGCGTCGACGCGGTCGGGGGCGCGCAGCGTGCGCTTGCGCTTGCTGCTCTTCTTGGTCAGGATGTGGTTGCGGTGCGACTGGCGGCACTTGAAGCCGCCGTTCGCCGCGCGCCGGAAGCGCTTGGCGGCGCCGCGGTTGGTCTTGAGTTTCGGCATGCTCGTTCTCCGTCGGGCGCAACGCGCTCAGTGGTGCCTCCGGGGGGCCAGCACCATGATCATCTGGCGGCCCTCCATCTTCGGGTACTGCTCGACCTCGCCGTAGTCCTTGAGGTCCTGCTCCACCCGCTGCAGCTGGCGCTCGCCCCGCTCGCGGTGGTGCAGTTCCCGGCCGCGGAAGCGCACCGTGACCTTGGCCTTGTCCCCGTCGCTCAGGAAGCGCACCAGATTGCGCAGCTTGACCTGATAGTCCTGCTCCTCGGTGCCGGGCCGGAACTTGACCTCCTTGACCTGGATCTGCTTCTGCTTGCGCTTGGCCTGCTGGGCCTTCTTCTTGCGCTCGAAGCGGAACTTCCCGTAGTCCATGACCTTGCATACGGGAGGTTCGGCCTGCGGAGAGATCTCCACCAGGTCCATCTCGGCTTCGCTGGCGAGCCGCTGCGCGTCGCGGATGTCCACCACGCCGCGGTTGGCGCCCTCGTGATCGATGAGCCGCACGCGCGGCGCGCCGATGTCCCCGTTGAGGCGAATGTCCTTGTCTGCGCTGATGCCCTGATCCTCCGTTCGGTGTGGCCGGCGGGCGCGGATTGTACCAGCAAACGGGGCGCCCGCCGGGGCGCCCCGGAATGCCGCCGCCCGCCGGTCAGATGCTCGGCGCCTCGCAGCTCAGGCAGCCGATGGTGCTGATCGTCGACGGAATGGTGCCGGCGCAGCTCGCGGTGGTGGTGCCCTCGCCGCCGACCACGGCGCCCATCAGGGAGTCGCTCACGGTGTCGTTGGGGTCCGGCGGCAGCTGCAGGTAGTAGACCTCCGGCGACTGCGCGACGACGCGCACGTCCATGCCCGGCGGCAGGTCCCGCATGCGGAACGCCTCGACCGCCGCCCGCGTGTCGCCCGCCTCGAGCCGGGCGCGCAGCGCCGCGTCGCGGTGGTAGAGCGCGCTGTTCTGGAGCATGACGTCGTAGCCCCGCTGGTAGTCCTGGTACTCTTGGTCGGTCATCATGGGAAAGTCCTCCGGTGTGGGTGGATGGCGAAGCCGGCGGCGGGCCGTTCCGCGCCCCGGCCAAGGACGGATTTTAGCACCGCCGCCGGCCCGGCGGGAGCCGCCGGCTCAGCCGGCCTCGAGCGCGGGCGCGCGGGCGCGGATCGCCCGCCCCAGCCGCGCCGCGAACTCCGCGCGCCCGGGCGCGCCCAGGTCGGCGCCGCCGCGCGCCCGCACCGCCACCGTGCCGGCGGCCGCCTCCTTCTTCCCCACCACCAGCAGGTAGGGCACATGCGCCAGGGCGTGCTCGCGGATCTTGTAGGAGATCTTCTCGTTGCGGAGATCGGCTTCGGCGCGCGCGCCGGCGGCGCGCAGCGCGGCCGCGACCTCGCGGGCGTAGCCGGCCTGCGCGTCGGTGATGGTCAGCACCGCCGCCTGGCACGGCGCCAGCCACAGCGGCAGGTCGCCCGCGCAGTGCTCGATGAGGATGCCGAGGAAGCGCTCCAGCGAGCCCAGGATGGCGCGGTGGATCATCACCGGCGCGACCCGCGCGCCGGCCGCGTCCACGTACCGGGCGCCGAGCCGCTCCGGCATCGAGAAGTCCAGCTGGATGGTGCCGCACTGCCACTCGCGGCCGATGGAATCGGTCAGCGTGAACTCGATCTTGGGGCCGTAGAACGCGCCCTCCCCCGGATGCGCCGCGAACTCCCGCCCGGCCAGCGCCGCCGCCAGCGCGGCCTCGGCGCGGTCCCACAGCGCGTCCGCGCCGATGCGCTTCTCCGGGCGGGTCGACAGGCCGAGCGCGACCTCGTCGAAGCCGAAGTCGCGGTAGGTGCTGAGGGTCAGCTCGAGCAGCGCCGCCAGCTCGTCCGCCAGCTGCTCCGGGGCGCAGAAGATGTGCGCGTCGTCCTGCACGAAGCGGCGCGCGCGCAGCAGGCCGTGCAGGGTGCCGGACGGCTCGTTGCGGTGCACGACGCCGAACTCGGCCAGCCGCAGCGGCAGCTCGCGGTAGCTGCGCAGGCCTTGGTTGAAGATCTGCACGTGCCCGGGGCAGTTCATCGGCTTGACCGCGTACTCGCGGCTCTCCGAGGCGGTGGTGAAGATCATGTCGCCGAACTGCTCCCAGTGGCCGGAGCGCTCCCACAGGCTGCGGTCGAGGATCTGCGGCGTGTGCACCTCCTGGTAGCCGGCCGCGTCCAGGCGCTCGCGGACGTAGGCTTCCGCCTCCCGGTACAGGGTCCAGCCGCGGGCGTGCCAGAACGCCATGCCGGGCGCCTCCTCCTGGAAGTGGAACAGGCCCATCGCCTTGCCCAGCCGGCGGTGGTCGCGGCGCTTCGCCTCCTCCAGCCGGGTCAGGTGCGCGCGCAGCTGCTTCGGCGTCGCCCAGGCGGTGCCGTAGATGCGCTGCAGCATCTCGTTGCGGGCGTCGCCGCGCCAGTACGCGCCGGCCAGCTTGGTCAGCTTGAACGCCCGCAGGTGGCGGGTGTTGGGCACGTGCGGGCCGCGGCACATGTCGGTGTATTCCTGGTGGTGGTACAGCGCGATCTCCTCGCCCTCCGGGATGTCGTCCACCAGCCGCACCTTGTAGGTCTCGCCGCGCTCCTCGAACACCGCGCGGGCGCGCTCCCGCGTCACCACCTCGCGCACCACGTCGTAGTCCTGGGCGACCAGCTCCCGGATGCGCTTCTCCAGCCGCTCCAGGTCGGCCTCGGCGAACGGCTCGCCGCGGGCGACGTCGTAGTAGAAGCCGTCCCGGACCACCGGCCCGACGGCCATCTGCGCCTCGGGGTGCAGCTGCTTGACCGCCTGCCCCAGGAGATGCGCCATGGAGTGGCGCAGGATCTCGAGCCCCTCGGGATCGTCGCCGGTGACGATGGCGACCTCGGCATCCTCGGCGACCGTCACGCAGGCGTCCACCAGCCGCCCGCCGACCCGGCCCGCCAGCGCCGCCCGCGCCAGCCCGGGGCCGACCGCCGCGGCGATCTCGGCCACGGTCACCGGCCGGTCGAAAGCGCGGGTCGAGCCGTCCGGGAGCGTGATGACGGGCATCGGAAGCGGTGCGGAAAACTCCGGGGACGCCGCCGGCGCGCCAGCACGGGCGCCGCGGCGGCGGGATTCCCGCCGGCCCGGAATTATAGCAAGGCGCGGCGGCGCCGCGCCCGCGTCAGCGCCGGAGGACGCTCAGGGGATTCGGGGAACGCGCCGCGCGCGGCGGGTTCCCGGCCGCGAACTTCTGCCACTCGCTCCGGGCCAGGTCCGCCTGCGGGCGGCGCCCGGAATCCCGGCCGCGGGCGGCGGACGCGGAGGCCGGCTTGCTCTTCATCGCGGGTCGTCCGGTCAGGAGGTCTGGGCCTGCTGGGTCACCCGCAGGAACGGCATGATCGCCAGTATGGGGCCCACGTACACCGCGCCGACGCCGCCGACCACCATCTCGAGCAGGGAGTCGGGCACCACCTGCTCTTCGGGCGGCGGCAGGACCACGTGCAGCACGTCGGGCGTGTTCGACACGACGCGGACCTCCACCTCGCGCTGCAGGTCCTCCAGGCCGAGCGCCGCGACCGCCGGCGCGATGTCGCCGCCGTCGATGCGCGCCCGCAACTCCGAGTCGCTGCGGTAGTCGGCGCTGAATCGCTCCAGCAGCTCGTAGTAGCGCACGAATTCGGCGTGAACTTTGTCGTCCGGCATGATCCTGTGTCCTCCGTTCCGGGGCGGAAACCGCGGCGGCGGCTTCCCGCCCGCGCGCCGTTTCAGCGCATTGAGTGTAGCACCGCGCCGGTTCCGCGAACGCGCCGCCGATGCCAGTTCATGTGGGAACCGCGGCCGGCGCGCCGCGGCTCAGACCTGCACCGAGCTGACGGAGCCCGCGCTGCCGGCGCTGGACACGGTCGACGGGATGCTGCCGAGCGATCCCACCGTGCCGACCGAGGACAGCGGCGCGTTGCCGCTGGAGCCGCCGGCGACGCTTTCCAGCGTCCGGTCCTCGAGCTGCGCGTTCGGATCCGGGGGCAGCAGGAAATAGCGGGTTTCCGCCGTCTGCTGCACCACGCGGACCTCCACGCCCTCCCGGACTTCGACGTCCAGGTCGGCGCGGTCGCCGGCGGCGATGCGGTCGCGCAGCGCCGCGTCGGCGCGGTAGCGCTCGCCGAACCGCCGCAGCGTCTCCTGGTTCCGCAGAAAAGCGGAAAAACTCTCCTCGTTCATCATGGCCGGAGTCCTCCTGGGAAAAAGCGGTTGCGGAAATGCCCGGCGCCCTACACCCGGGTGTTGCCTTCCACGTTGACGGAACTGAGGCTGCCCGCGCTGCCCGCGCTGGACAGGCAGGACGGGAGGCTGGCGAGCGTCCCCACCGAGCCGACCGAAGACAGCGGCGTGCTGCCGCCGGCGATGTTCTCCAGCGCCTGGTCCCCCAGCCGCGTGTTCGGGTCCGGCGGCATCGGGCAGTAGTAGGTCTCCGGCGTCTCCAGCGCCACGCGGATCTCCACGCCCGGCGGAATCACCATGTCCAGATCGGTGTAGTCGCCGCTGGCGATGCGGTCGCGCAACGCCGCGTCGGCGCGGTAGCGAGCGGAAAACCGCTGCATGGTGTCGCGGTTCTGCAGAAAAGCTTTGAAGCCTTGGTCGGTCATCATGGTCGGGTTCCTCATTGAAAAAGCAAGGTTGAAGTCCAAATCAGCGGGCCGCGCCGGCGCGCGGCGGGCCTGGTTCCAATTCTAGCCCCGGGCGCCGTCCCGCCGGCGCGCGGCGGCGCCAGCAGATGCGGGACGGCCGCCGCCGGGATGGCGCGTCACGACACGCGGTTGCCGCTCGCATCGACCTCGACCGAGCTGATCGAGCCCGCGCTGCCGAAGCTGCCGAGGCACGACGGGATGCTGCCGAGCGTGCCCGCCGAAGCGACCGTGGACACCCGGGTGTTGCCGCCGGCGACGGCGTCCAGCGCCTGGTCTTCCAGCTGCAGGTTCGGGTCCGGAGGCATCGGGCAGTAATGGATGTCCGGCGTCTCCAGCGCCACGCGGACCTCCACGCCCGGCGGAATCTCCAGGTCCAAGTCGGAATAGTCGCCGTTGGCGATGCGCTCGCGCAGCGCGGCGTCGGCGCGGTAGCGCTCGCCGAACCGCTTCAGAGTTTCGTGGTTCTGCAGAAAAGCGGAAAAACTTTCTTCGTTCATCATGGTCGGCTTCCTCCTGGGAAAGCAGTGAAATTCGAATCAACCGGCCGCGGCGTCTCCGGGTTTCCCCTGGCCGGCCCCGGCCTCAAGAGACCTCCACCGTGCTGACGGAGCCCGCGCTGCCGAGGCTGGACACGGTCGACGGGATGCTGCCGACCGATCCCACGCAGGCGGCCGAGGACAGCGGCGGGCTGCTGCCGCCCACGACGCTTTCCAGCGCCTGATCCTGGATCTGCGCGTTCGGGTCCTGGGGCATCAGGAAGTAGTGCGTTTCCGGCGTCTGCTGCAGCACGCGGACCTCCACGCCCTCCCGCACCTCGGCGCTCAGGTCGGAATGGTCGCCGCGGGCGATGCGGTCGCGCAGCGCCGCGTCGGCGCGGTAGCGCTCGCCGAACCGCTGCAGCGTCTCCTGGTTCTGCAGAAAGGCAGAGAAGTTTTCTTCGGTCATCATGGCCGGTGTCCTCCAGTCAAAGTGAAATTGGAAAGTCGATGCTCCGCTCCGCCGCGCGGGTCACTCCCCGCCGCTGCTGGCGCAGCCGAGGCTGCCGATGCTGGACGCGGTCGACGGGATGCTGCCGAGCGTGCCCGCCGAACTGACGGTGCCCTGCGTGCTGCCGCCGGCGACGTCCGCCAGCGCCTGGTCGCTCACCATCGCGTTCGGGTCGTCCGGCAGCGGGAAGTAGTAGGTGTCGGGAGTCTCGGCGACCACGCGCACTTCCGCGCCTTCCGGCACCTCCATGTGCAGGTCGGAGTAGTCGCCGCCGGCGAGCCGCTCGCGCAACGCCGCGTCGGCGCGGTAGCGCTCGGCGAAGTCCAGCAGGGCCGCGTAGTTCGCGCGGTAGGTCTCGAATTCCTGCTCGGTCATCATGATCGGGTCCTCCTGCCTGTGGTCCGAGTTCGTCTCCGCCCGGCGCGCCGGCCGCGTTGCGGCCGGGCGCCGGGATGCCGTCAATATAGCACCGGAATCCCCTGCGCCGGGCCGCGCCGGTGCCAATACATGCAGGATGCGGGGGCGCCGGCCGCCGCGGCGCGCGGCCGGCCCGGGTCAGCCTTGGGTGGCGGTCCCGAGGGAGCCGACGGAGCCGGTGGTGCTCAGGGTCGACGGCACGCTGCTGGCCGTGCTGCTCGTGCCCACGCTGCTGAGCGTGCCGGCTTGGATGCCCCCGGACACGCTTTCCAGCATCTGGTCGGACATGGCCGCGTTCGGATCCGCCGGCATCGCCACGTAGTAGACGTCCGGCGACTGCTCGGCCACGCGGATCTCCATCCCCGGGGGAATCTGCAGGGGCACCTCGGAGCCGTCGCCGCGGGCGAGCCGCTCGCGCACCGCCGCGTCGGCGCGGTAGCGGTCGGCGAACTCGCTCAGGGCGGCGTAGTTGCCCCGGTAGAACTCGAACTCCTCGTCGGTCATCATGCCCGGCTTCCTCCTCTGCGCGCCGAGGCCGGCCGGCCGCTCACTGGGAGCTGACGGAGCCGGCGGTGCTGCCGGTGCCGAGGCAGGACGGGAAGCTGCTGGCGGTGAGCACCGAACTGGCGCTGCCGGTGGTGCTGCCGCCGGCGACGCTTTCCAAGGCCTGGTCGGCCGTCGCCCGGTTCGGGTCTTCCGGCATCAGCACGTAATAGGTGTCCGGCGTCTCCGTGACGATGCGCACCTCGGCGCCGTCGGGGATCTGCGCGTACAGGTCGGAGTAGTCGCCGCCGGCGATGCGCTCGCGCAACGCCGCGTCGGAGTGGTAGCGCCCAGCGAACCGCTTCAGGGCTTCGTGCGATTCCCGATGGGTCGCGAATTCCTGCTCAGTCATCATGTCCGGTATCCTCTTTCGGTTGGTTGGAATGGAAACTTCCGGGCGGCAAACCGCGCCCGTTCTTGTTCATCATAGTACCCGCGCCGCGCCGTTCCGCAACCGGATCTGATGCCAGCGCATATGAGATAGGGGCCGCGCCGCCGGGCGCTAGCGCAGCCACGGCCAGGTGATCGTCCGCAGCAGCGGGCCGGCGGCCCGGCGGCGGCTCGAGCGCCGCCGGCTCGGCGCCTCTTCCTGGAACAGCGGGTCCTCCGATTTCGGCACCATCCGGTCCGGGCTGTCCGAGATCAGGCGCGCGATGGTGCGGACGCTGGGACAGGGCAGCTGGTTGCGGAAGCAGAACGGCTCGAGCAGCAGGTGGATCTTGGCCGGCCCCAGGTGCGGGTACGCCATGCGCAGCCGGTGGATTTCGCGCTTCACGGCGTCCGGCCAGCGGCGCGACCGGCGCTGCTGCGGCGCCCGGCTGTGGTCGCGCAGCGCCGCCATGCCCCCTTCCCGGTACCGCTGGCGCCAGCGGTACAGGCTGCTGCGGTTGACGTTGAATTCCCGCCGGGCCGCGTCCAGGCCGTGCTCTTTCCAGTGCTCCAGCGCGGCCCGCTTGCGCTCGGCCGGCACGCTCCAGTCCGGCTCCGGCCGCCGGATCAGGGAGGCCAGCTGGTAGACGGTCCGCAGATGCAGCCGGAAGCCGACGTTCCTGACTTTCATGCTCGCGCGCGCTCCGCCGTTGTGCCGGAGGCCAGTTTAATACAGATGCGGCCCGCGCACTTCCCGGCAGCCCGGGCCCGCCGCGGCCTCCCTGCTCGCTGCGGGAACTGGCCGTGCCGGCCGACTCAGTCGCCGGTGGCGCTGCCGCCGCTGCCGACCGAACTCACGCTGGCGCCGCTGCCGACGGTGGACAAGAAGGAGCCCACGGTGCTGACCGTGCCCACGGAGCCGGCCGAACTGGCCGTGCTGCCGCCGGCGATGGCGGTCAGGTACTGGTCCGACACGGCCGCGTTCGGGTCCGCGACCATCACCAGATGGAACACGTCCGGCGTGTTCGCATGCAGCGCCACCTCGATGCCCTCCTCCGACCCGAAAGGCACGCCCCGCGCCTCCAGTTCGGCGCGCGGGTCGGCTTCGAGCCGCGCCCGGAAGTCCGGATCATCGCGGCGGTCCCGCGCCGCGTCCGCCAAGATGCTCTCGACCCGCCCCGGATCAAACGCTGCCGGGTCCTCAAATCGCTTAGTGCTGGATTCGTTCACTGTGCTGTCTCCTCCGCGCAAGCGGCCTCGTTCCTGTCCTGCGAACGCCGCATCATTCCGGAAGTCCGGCGGGCGCCGCGCCGTTTAAGTTACCACGAACGCCGGGCGGCGGCGGTGCCAACACATCTGGGAACCGCCGCGGCCGGGCCGGGCCCGGAAGCCTGCCTGGTCCGGCCCGGTTGCGAAAGCGACCGGCATGGGCGGCTCATCAAAGCGCCCATGCCGGCCCCAAGGGAAAAAGCCCGGGTCGGATGCGGCTCAGACCTGGGCCGAGCCGGCCGTGCCGGCCGAACTCAGCGTGGCGAGGCACGAGGGGATGCACGAGCACAGGAACGTGCTGGCCGAAGCGGCCGTGCCGCCCGAGCCCACCGTGCTGGTTCCGCCCGCCACCGACTCCAGGTCCTGGTCCCTGACCAGGACGCTCGGGTCGGGCGGCATGATCACGTAGTGGACGTCCTCTTTCGCGGGCACCACGCGGGCGTCCACGCCGTTCGGGAGATTCAGGCCGACCGCCTCCAGCAGCGGGCTGCCGTCGCCGGCGTCGATGCGCTGGCGCAGAGCCTCGTCGCTGTCGTAACTGGCGCGGAACTCCATGAGCTTGTCGTAGTTGTCCGAGAACTCTTCCTGGTATTTCTGATCGATCATCGGTATTCTCCTGCAGGTGCAGCAAGGGTGAAGGGAAACGCGGAGGTCAGACCTGGGCGGAGCCGGCGCAACCGCCGCAAGCCACGCTCGAGGCGCTGCCGGTCGGGCAACTCAGGGTCGCGACCGAACTGGCCGTGCCCGCCGAACCCAGGGTCGAGCCGCCGGTGACGTTGGCGATGGCCGTGTCGGCCAGCGCGGCGTTCGGGTTCCCCGGGAACACCAAGTACATGGTGTCCGCGGTGTTGTGGCTGACCCGCAAGTCCACGCCTTCGGGCAGTTCCTGGAGTCCGGGGCGCTGCGCCAACACCGCGCGCGGGTCGGCTTCCAGCCGCTGCCGGAACGCCGCGTCGTCGCGGCACTCGGCCGCCAGGTCGGACATGATCGAGACGTAGCCGTCGAAATCGAATTCGGATGCTGGACTGTTCATAAAAACTGATCTCCTCGGTTTGTGAACTTGAATTTGCGCGAACCGGAGCGCCGCCGTTCGGGGCTCCCGTTCTCGATGGCCGATATTAAAGCACGGGTGGCGGGGGGGGGGGGGGCGAATTGTGCCAGCACATGCGGGATGTTTCCGGGTTCCCGGCGGCGCTTCAGGCGGCCTCGGCCAGCCGGGCGAACGCCAGCGCCAGCGCCGGCAGGCCGTCGACCCCGGACAGGTTGTGCCGGTCGTCCAGCCAATCGGCGGCGAACCAGCTGCCGTGGCGGTCGCGGTCGCGGCGCCGCGCCGCGGCGGCGCGGGCGTCGGCGCACAGCGGCGCAATCCGGGGGCGGTCCGGCCCGGCCGCCTCGAGCCAGTGCGCCAGCCGCGGCCGCATGCACGGCGCGTAGGGCCGCGCCTCCCCGTGCTCCTCCGGCTCCGGCCGGCCGAGCGCCCGGGCCGCCGCGCGCCAGCCCTCCAGCCCGGAGACGTAATCCGCGCCCGAACGCATCCACAATTGCCGCGCCGCCGCCGCGTCGTGCACCTCGAGCGCCAGCGGCCGGAGCTCCTCGTCCCCGGCCAGGGCCAGCACCAAGCCGCCGCCGCCGGTGCCGAAGCCGGCGCCGTCCAGGCTCCAGTAGTCGAGGTTGTCCAGGTAGTTCCGCGCCGCGCCGGCCAGGGCCTCGCGCGCCAGCTCGGCCAGTTCGGGGCGCCCCAGCGGCCGCGCCAGGTCGCGCAGCGCCCAGGCGAGGCCGGCGCGGCCGGACAGGACGTTCAGCGTGAGCACGCCCAGCATCCGCACGCCGGTGTGGACGTTCTCCACCTGCCCCAGCCAGCACGGCGCGCCGCGCCGGTCGCGCACCGCCAGCCCGGCGACGAAGGCGGCGATCTCGCCGGCCCAGTCCAGCAGGTCGGCGGCGGCGGCGGCGGCCGCCGCCGGCTCCGCCGGCTGCCGCCGCGGCGGGTTGTCGAGGCGCAGGGCGAACGACGAGCGCAGCCAGGCCCGCCGCTCGGCGGCGTCCTGGGCGGCGAAGTCCCGCAGGCGCCGCCCGGTCGCGGCGATCGCGTCCCGCTCGAAGTAGCCGGGGATGCGCTCGCCCCCCATGCCCAGCAGCTCGCGCCCGCCCAGGCGCACCTGGTACAGCGGCACGTCCAGCCGGCGCAGGTCGCGCGCCGCGGCCTCGCGCGCCGCGCCGCGCAGGTCCGGCCAGTTGCGCAGGATGTAGTGGAAGTCGATCTCGCGCCAGACGCTGTCGGCGATGCGCGGCGGCGCGCAGGAGCGGTTGATGCAGCGGTAGCAGGTCCAGGTGTCGATGCGGATGGAGCGCGCCGGCGCGTCCGCGTAGCGGCCCAGGATCTCCTCCAGCCGGGGCCGGAACTCCGGCGCGGCGAGGCGCTCCGCCGCTTGGTCGTGGCCGGCTTCGAACGCCGCGTAGTGGTCGGCCGCGTCCTGCGGCGCGCCGGCGGCGTCGCGCGGCGCGAACGCGCTCGCCTCCCAGGAGAACATGCCGCCGCGCTCCACGTCCGCCAGCGGGCTGCGGTGCTTGCCCGGCCGCGCCAGGCAGCCGATGTCGGTCGGGTCGATGCCGTCGCGCACCGTCCACAGGTACGGCATGATGCCGGCGGCGGTCGGCAGCAGCTGCAGCTTGCCGGCGACGTCGTCGGCGAAGCGGTTGACCCCCTCCGGCCAGGCGACCTCCGGCTGCACCGCGGTCTCGTAGTCGATGAAGCGCGGCGTCGCGCCGTCGGCCAGCAGGTTGTCGAACCAGAAGTCGTTGCCGCCCAGCACCTGCAGCAGCGCCTGCCAGCCGCCGAGCGCGCGGTAGAAATCGTCCGCCTCGCCCGGCGCGCCGAGCGGGCGCGCCTGGTACACCGGCTCCCAGGCGTAGCCGTCGCGCAGCACGATCTCGGTCGCCGCGACCCCGGGCAGGTCCAGCGCGCGCGCCAGTTCGCCGACCAGGCCGACGATGCGCAGGTCCTTCGGCTTGTACACCACGCGCCCGCGCGCGAAGTCCAGGAACGCCACCGAGCGCCCGCCGGCGTGCAGGTCGCCCAGGCCCAGCGTGAAGCCCCGCAGCTCGCCCGGGTCCTCGCCGCCGAACAGCTCCCGCGCCAGCAGCGCGCGGTCGGCCGCCGCCCGGCCGGCGATGCGCAGCAGGTCGTCCCGCCAGTCGGTCAGGACGCGCCCGAAGATGTAGGCCAGCGCCGGGTAGCGCCGGAAGCGCTCGGGCCAGGCGTGCGCGAGCCCCAGCTTGCGGTCCGCGTGCAGGCTGCCGGAGGCGATGCTGTCCATGCGCAGGCGCAGGTATTCGAGCGGCCGGTCGAGCGCCTCCGCGCCGCGCGCCAGCCCGGCCGGCCAGCCCGCCTCCAGCTCCGCCCGCATCCAGTCCCGGAGTTCGGCGCCGAAGCGCTCGGGCGCCTCGCGCAGGCATTCGTGCACGGCGAGGAAAGTCTGCGCCCAGTCCGGCGGCGGCCCGGCCAGGCGGACGTCGCGGAAGCGGTCCCGCCAGGCGTCCGCGCTCAGCCCCAGCGCCTCGGCGTGCGCCGCGAGCCCGGCCTCGGAGCCGAACGCCTCGACCAGCCCGGCATGGCGCCGGGCCAGCGAATCGGCGTCCGTGGCGACCGGCTCGAAATGGCGCGGGTCGGCCCGCTCCGGCGGCGGCGCCGCCCGGGCGATGATCTCCTCGAGCTTCAAGTCTGCCGCGGGCGCCCGCCCAGGATGAAGTCGCCGACCGTGCCCTCGATGGTCGGATCCAGGCCGGTGAGCCGGGCGAACAGCGCGGCGTGGCCGCTGCCCAGGCCGCAGGGCGACAGGCCCAGCTGCGTCGCGGCCAGGTACAGGGTCTGGTACAGCGCGCCGGTGTTGCGCAGGGTGGTGGCGTAGCAGATCGAGCGGTACTTCCACTGCACCCGGGCGAAGCGCGCGGCGATGCTGAGCACGATCTGCGGCTGCGCGATGCGGGCCGTGGCGGTGTGCGCCATGGCGAACACCTGCTCCACCTCGGGCGTGCGCCCGTGCAGCCGCACCAGTTCGTGCGTCCCCGCGTCGTAGTGGTACATGCCCGATTCCAGGCCGTCGCAGCGGTCCACCACCGGGTACAGCTCCAGCTCGTAGCTGGCGCCGCCGTTCGGGTAGATGCGGCGGGTGATCTCGATTTCGGTCTTCCGGCCGAGGGCGTTCTGCACCGGCACCTTGAGGCGCTCGCGGATGCGCGCCACGCGGTCGAGCAGCTGCCCGAACTGCTCCAGCGTGATCGGCTGCTCCTCGTCGTAGATGCGCTCGGAGCGGCGCCGCGTCAGCACCGAGACGAAGCCCTCGTCGTCGTCCTCCGGCGCGCGCGCCAGCGCGATGCGCTCGCCCGGCCAGGGCGGCCGCTCGGCCGGCGGCGGGTCGATCTCGCCGATGTACGGGAACTGCCCGCCGTACGGGTCGCGGTGCCAGCCGAAGCGGCTGTGGGTGTGGAACAGCAGGTCGTGGAACTCCCACTGGCGCAGCGCCGTCGCCCGCGGCTCCGCCTGCGCCTCCGCCTGCAGCAGGCCGCAGCCGGCCAGCGCGCGGCGCACCAGCGGCGCGTCCAGGGCGGCCAGGTCGGCGAACGCCAGCCGCGCCCCGGCCAGCGGCGATTCCAGCAGCCAGCCGCCCTCGGCGCGGCGCAGCAGCGCGAACGCGTCGAGCTGCCGCTCGGCCGGCGGCGGCGCCGCGGCCAGCGCCGGCTCGTAGCTCTCCCACTGCGGCAGGAGCGTCGCCAGCTCCCGGCCGCCGTCGTCCGCCAGCACGTACTCGAGCACGTTCCAGCGCAGCAGGTTCTGCAGCCGCAGCAGGTAGGCGGCCGCGCCGGCCGCGTCGCTGCCGCGCAGCGCCAGGTCGCGCAGCTCGGCGATCGGCGCGCCCTCGGCCAGCCGGTCGTCGGCGCCGTAGGCCGGCCCGATCGGCACTTCGCCCAGGGGCGAGCGCAGCAGGCACTGGGCGCCGTCGGCGGACTTGCCGAGCCGGTTGTCGGGCCGCAGCCGCAGCCGCACCCCGGGCTCCCCGAGCAGGTCGAAGAAGCTCACGCCGCGGCCGCCAGGTCGAACACCGTCTCGATCAGGATGCCGTCGCGCCACAGCCGCTCCGCGTCCGCCCGCACCTGCGCTTCCGGCCGGCCGAAGCCTTCGGCGACCTCATGCACGGCCGCCTCGACCTCGGCGCCGCCGCGGAACGCCTCGGCCAGCGCCGGCAGGTGCCGCAGGTCCCGCGCCCCCGCCGTGTACTGCATGCGGTGGCCGCGGGCGGCGGCGGCCATGCTCCGCGCGTCGTCCGCCAGCTCGACGCCGACCTCCCGCTGCGTCGCCAGCCGCGCCGGCGGCCGGTCGTGCAGATGGCGCTCGGCCATGCCGTTCAGGGCGTCGGCGAACGCGCCCGGCTCGTCGAAGTCGAAGCGCGCCTCGTCGAACACCGCGTAGCCGTCCGGCCAGCGGTCGGAGCAGGGCTCCGGCGAGATCAGCCGCAGCCGGCCCAGCAGCGGCTCGACCAGGAAGCCCGACACGCAGGCGATGGTGCGGTGGGTGTAGGTCGACGGGTCCTCCCCGGGCGGCGTCAGGGCCTGCAGCTTGGCGCGCTCGGCCTCCGCGCGCTCCGGGTCCTGCTTGGCGCGCTCGCGCGAGTGCCCGGCCTCGGCCAGCGCCAGCACCGACTCCTTGTTGACCGCCACCAGGCCGACATCGACCAGCTCCTCGGCGGTGAACGTCCGGTGCACCTTGTTCAGCCGCTGCAGGGTCACGATGGAGAAGCGCAGCGACGGGCTGTCGTGCTCGCGCGACAGCTGGATCAGGCGGCGGGTGCGCTCCACGTCCTTGAACATCGCCGCCGTGGTGGTGACCGGGAAGCGCCCCAGCACCCGCTCGAAAGTCTCCGCGTAGGACTCGTAGTCCGGGTGGTCCAGCGGGTCGGTGGCCCAGAACAGGAAGCCGCGCTTGGCGCTGTCGCCGAACACGCCGCGGAACGCCTGCAGCATGCGGCTCCAGGCCAGCAGGTCGGTCGGCAGCACCTCCTCCAGCCGCCCGGCAGACAGGCCGCAGAACCAGCAGCCCATGGAGCAGCCCTTGGTCAGCTCGACCACGAACGGCAGGTGCAGCCCGACCGTCCCGGTCACCGCCCCCTGCGAGAACATCGCCCGCGCGCGCTGGCGCCGGCGCCAGGCGCGGTAGCCCGCGCTGGCGCCGCCGTCGTCCTCGGTGAAGTCGAGGTAGAGCCGGTCCTTGGCCTCGTAGCGGCGCATGGCCCGCACCTCGGGCCGGTCCTCGTCCGCCGCCGCGCCCGGCCGCCACAGGTAGCTCAGGCCGCTCGGGTCGTAGTCGATGCCAGCGGCGCGCGCCGCCCCGGCGGGATCCTCCGGCACCGCCGCGCGGAAGCGGTCGTCGCCGTCCCAGCGCTCGCGGAAGCGCTTGGCGTGCGCGTACAGGCGGGTCTCGGCGTCCATCCCCGGCTCAGATGAACACCGCCACCGGGTTCAGGTCTTTCTCCGCCACCGGCTTCTTCATCCAGCCCTCGGCGAGCGGCACGTCGTACAGCCGCCCCGGCGCGAAGCGCGCCCAGAAGTGGCGCATCCCCGGCACGATGGTCTTGGCCACCGGCATGCCGATGTCCGGCCGCGTCTGATTCTGCACCAGGAACTCCAGGCCCTTGGCCTCCACCAGCGAGCGGCACCACTCGACGTCGTCGCGCAGGTCGGTGAAGCCCTGCTGCTTCGGGAAGTCGTCCAGGCCCCGCTTCGGCGCGTCCGGGTCGGGCGCCAGATAGGCATGCTCGGCGAGCTTCGCGTTCTGCCACCACCACAGGTTCTCGGGGTCGTCGTAGGCGTAGGTGGTGCTGCCGTCGGCGGTCACGTCCCGCACCGCGCCCAGGTACTGGTTCAGCTCGCACACGGCGCGGAACGCGGCGATCCGCGGGTCGGTGTGCGCGCCGGCGGAGAAGATGATGTCCTCCACCGGCTTGTCGGTGCGGCGCGAGACCGCCACGCACACCGGAATGCCGAAGTCGTGGGTCAGGTCCAGCACCCACAGGTCGCGGTTGTAGGCGCCGTAGTAGTCGCGCGCGGAGGACAGGTAGGGGTCGCCGAAGCTGTCGAGGTCGACTTCCGGGCGCTGCACCCGGTTGTACCACCAGCAGGCGAAGGCGTCGCGCTCGATCAGCTCGAAGAAGCCCTGCAGGATCGCCTCCTCCAGGGTGTTGCCGGCGGCGCAGCCGTTCGAGTCCGGCCCGCCGTACAGCTTCTCGGTCTCCAGCGGCTTGGCGTAGTACAGCATGTGCGCCGGCACGTAGCGCTGGCGCTGCTGGGTCAGCGACCAGACCGGCGACCACTCCACGCGCAGCGACTCCTCGAACGGCGCCGGCACGTAGTAGAAGCGCAGCTGCAGCTTGTTGATGTCGGCGGCGCGCTCGTACTGCAGGTCGCTGTAGCCCATGATGTCGTTCGGCCAGATCGCCTCGCCGTCGGCGAAGTCCTCGTAGGCCGCCCGGCGGCGGATCTCGTCGCCGTGGAACACGCCGGAATAGCGCTCGACCGCCTCGCACAGGGCGCTCGCCTCGGCCTGCTCCGGGGTGCTGCCCTTGCCGGAGCTCTTGGTGCGCAGGCTGTTGCGCAGCATGTACAGGCTGTCGTTCTTCAGCGCCAGGTTGCTGCCGGCCCAGTACACGTGCATCCAGTCGTCGCTTTCCGCCGAGGTGCGCATCAGCTGCGTGACCACGCCGCTGATCGGGCTCACCAGGTGGCCGTACGCGCGCACCGTCTCCTCCGGCGGCACCGAGCGCAGGCCGCCGCTGTTGGCGACCGGCTTCGGGCTGGACTGCAGCCGCACCGGCTCCGGCTCCCGCTCGGGATTGTTCAGGCGCTCGTCGCCGCACTCCGCGCACTGCGGCCGGCGCCGCACCGGATGCTTCTCGTAGCCGCGCCCGAACGTGTCCAGCGACACCACGTGGTCATGCACCGCCACCCGGTCGCCGACCAGCAGCCACTTGACGAGCTCGTTCGCCGCCAGGTCCATGGTGGCGCGGATCAGCGGCCGGCATTCGCTGCGGGCGAGGATCGCCGCCTCGTCGCCGGCCGAGCGGCGCAGGAAGTTCTCGACCTCGCGGTTGCCGCGCAGCCGGTGCGACAGGCAGTCCCAGCACGGCGCGTCCTCGTCGCCCGGCCGGAACACCGGCCCGAACATGGGCCACACGCCCTCCGCCTTGACCAGCGCCCACGGCACGCCCGAGGCGCGCTGCGCGCGGTTGCGCTCGGCGTGCTCCGGGGCCAGGTAGTCGCTGGTCACGACCACGCTCAGCGTCGGCTCCTCCGCGGCGACCGCGACGCCCAGCTCGCCGAGCGCCGCCGCCAGGTCGCCGTTGTCGCCGATCACCTCGACGCGGGCCTTGGCCAGGATCTGCTCCGCGTAGCGGGGGGTGCAGCCGATCGAGCTCCAGTAGGCCGCCAGCCCCGGCGGCGCGTCGAACTCGCCCGACACCAGGTAGCCCTTGGACGCCATGGACACCAGGGTGGTCTGCACCGCCAGCGCCTCGTGCTCGCCCTTGAGCGCGTCCGCGATCTCGCGGCGGCTGCGGGCGCCGTCCAGCAGCGGCACCAGGTCCAGGTACAGCTTGCCCTCCAGAAGCGTGCTGAAGTTCTCCGACACCAGCATCGCCGCCTCTTCGCCCAGCGGCCGGAACTCCATGTGCGGCACCAGCAGCGGCCGCTCCACCAGGCCGCGGTCGGCGGGGTCGTGAAAGGGCGGCACCGAGGGCTGCGGCGTCCACTCGGGCATCTGTTCGGCGATGATGTTGCTCAAGGCTGCCTCCGGGGCGGTCTGCGCCCGCCCCTGCCCGGCAGCGGCGATGCGGCGTTGGCGGTGCGCGGCCGGGCTTCCGCCGGCCGCTTGCTGTTCCGGCCCGCGGGCGCGGCGCGCCGAGCCCGGCGCGGGGCGGAATTATACATACGGGACGGCGACGGACCGTCCGCGGGCGGCCGGTGCGGCGGCATCGGGACGCGCGCTCTGCTTCAGGCGCCGGAGCCGGCGGTGCTGACGGTGCCGGCGCTGCCGAGGCAGGAGGCCGCGGTCGAGCAGGCGAAGCTGCCGATGCTGCCGATGGTGGCGCCGGTGCCGGCGGTGGAGCCGCCCACCACTTCGCGCAGCACGGAATCGGCCACCGCGGCGTTCGGATCCAGCGGCATCGACAGGTGGTAGACCTCCGGCGTGTTGGCCACCACCCGGAACTCCGCGCCGCCGGGGTCGTCGACGCCGAACGCGTCCAGCACCGGCCGGCTGTCGCCGCCGTCGATGCGCGCCCGCAGCGCGGGATCCGCGTGGTAGTCGGCGCTGAGTTTCTTCAGCAGCGCGTAGTTCCGCTCGAACTGCTCGTAACTGGCGCTGGCGCCCGCGTCCGCTCCGTCCATGGCCTCCTCCCGTCCGTTCCGCGCCGCCTCAGCCGCTCGAGCCGGCGGTGCTGGTGGTGCTGACGCTGCTGAGCGTGGACGGCGCGGTCGAGCACCCGAAGCTGCCGGCGCTGCTGATCGAGCCGCCGGAGCCCGTGGTCGAGCCGCCGACGACGCGGGCCAGCGCGGTGTCGGCCATCGCCTTGTTCGGATCCAGCGGCATCGGCAGGTGGTAGACCTCCGGCGTGTCGGCCACCACCCGGAGCTCCGCGCCGCCGGGATTGTCGACGCCGAGCGCATCCAGCACCGGCTGGCTGTCGCCGCCGTCGATGCGCGTCCGCAACTCGGGATCGCCGTGGTAATCGGCGCTGAGCTGCTTCAGCAGCGCGCGGCCCTGCTCGTACTGCTCGTGGTGTCCTTCGTGAAACATCGGCTGCCTCCCGCCCGCGTCAGGACTCGCTGCTGGCGGTGCTGACGGTGCCGCCGGAGCCGAGCGTGGAGGCCGCGGTCGAGCACGCGAACGTGCCGGCCGTGCTCCCGCAGGCGACGCAGCCCGCGGTCGTGCCGCCCGCGATGTCGGCCAGCTGGCTCTCGCTCACCGCCGCGTTCGGATCCGGCGGCATGGGCAGATGCCAGACCTCCGGCGTGTTGGGCACCAGGCGGATCTCCACTTCCTCCGGATTGTCGAAGCCCAGCGCCGCCTGCACCGGCCCGCTGTCGCCGCCGTCGATCCGCGCCCGCAATTCGGGGTCGCTGTGGTAGTCCGCGCTCAGCTGCTTCAGCAGCGCGCGGCCCTGCCCGTACTGTTCGTAGTTGTCTCCAGAAAACATGGCGTCCTCCTTAAGTTTTCCGATAAGCGGTTGTTGCGTCGCGCCCGGCCCGTTCGTCGGGCCTCACGAGTAGTCGTTGGAGCTGGCGGTGCCCATGGTGCCGCCGGTGCCGACCGAGGACGGCCCGGTGGAGCAGCCGACGGTGCCGACCGTGCCGATCGAGCTGGCGGTGCCCGCGGACGAGCCGCCGGTGATGTCGTTCAGCGTGGTGTCCGAGATGGCCTGGTTCGGGTCCACCGGGATGGGCAGGTGGAACGCCGTCTCGGTGTTGGGCACGAAGCGGAGCTCCGCCCCCTCCGGCACGTTCAGGCCGAACGCCTCGACCGCCGGGGCGTAGTCGCCGCCGGCGAGGCGCGCCCGCAGGTCCGGGTCGGCGCGCCAGTCGGCGCTGAACCGCTCCAAGGCTTCGTAGTTGCCCAGGAACTGCGCGTAGCTTCGGTCGTCTTCGAACATGGCTTCCGCCCCTTCCGCCTCCTTTGGTCCTTGTTCCGTCCGCGCTCCGGACCCGCTTTCGGGGCCGGCGCGGCGCCCTGCGGCGCGGACCCGGAGACGGGCCGCCCCGCAGCGAGGAATATAGTACCAAAACGGCGCGGCGCGCGCCTTGCTGGTGCCAGCACATCTGGGAATCCGCCCCGCCGGGCGCATCGCAAATGAGGTGGCACCGCCGGACCGGATTGTCTGCTATAATCCGCCCCGGTGTCTCCCGTACGCCTCCGGGCCGGGCCGACAACAATAACCCAAAACCACTAGCACCGCATTCACACCAAAAGGAGGATACGAAAGTGGCAGAATCCAAACTCACGCGCGAGCAGGTCGAGCGCAACCAGCGCATTTATTCCGACGTGGTGGCCAAATACTACGGCGACCCCGACTTCAAGGCCAAGGTGGACGCCGACCCGACCGCCGTGCTGAAGGCGGAAGGTCTGGATGTGCCCGAGGGGGCGCGGGTTGAACTGCTGTTCAACACCGAGAAGCTCATGCACATCGTGTTGCCGATGCCCGACTGACCGGCGAAACGGAAACCTTTCCATCGAAGCCCCGCCGGTTCGCCCGGCGGGGTTTTCTCGTCCCGCCCCGCCCGTTCCCGGGCATCGCGGCGGGCGGCCCGGCGGCGCCCCGCGCCCCAATCTGTTAAACTGCCCGGCGCCGGCACGGCCGGCGGTTCCCGTGAATACTCCCGCCGAAGCATGAAACGTCTGCGCCTGCCGCTCGCCGGCGCGCTGGCGCTGGCGGCCGCCGGCCCCGCGCCGGCGCTGACCATCGGCGAGGCGTTCCGCGAGGCCGCCCGGAGCAACCCGACCCTGCACGCGGCCCGGGAGGCCGCCCGCGCCCAGCACGAAGGCGTGCCGCTGGCGCTGTCCGCCTGGATGCCGACTCTGAACGCCTCCTGGATGCAGACCGAGACCCACAGCCGGAGCGACCTGCGCTGCACGGTGAGCGACGAAAGTTTCCAGGCGTTCCAGAACTGCAACCCGACCCAGTCGCGCAGCGACCGCACCACGCTGGAGCTGTCCCTGAACCAGAACCTGTACCGCGGCGGCCAGGACGCGGCGCGGCTGCGCCAGGCCGACGAGGAGGTGCTGCGCAGCCACGCCAGCCTGCGCGACGTGGAGCAGACCGTGTTCCTGCAGGTCGCCACCGCCTACCTGGACCTGATCCGCGCCGAGCGGGTGGTCGCCCTGCGCAAGGCGTCGCTGGCCTCGTTCGAGGCGCGCTACCACGACACCAAGTCGCAGTACGAGATCGGCGACCGCACCCGGGCCGACCTGGCCCAGGCGGAGGCCGAGAAGCAGATCGCGGCGGCCGACGTGATCTCCGCCCAGGCCACCTTGGACAGCCTCCGCGCCCGCTTCGAGGAACTGGTCGGCCGGGCGCCCGGCGCGATGACCACGCCGCCGGAGCCGGCCGGCCTGCCGCCGACCCTGGAGGACGCGCAGCGGCGCGCGCAAAACGACCTGCCGGCGGTGCGGGCCGCCGCGCACGCCCTGACCGCCGCCGGCCACGCCGAGGACGCCGCCTCCGGGCAGCTGGGCCCGACGCTGGACCTGACCGGCTCGATCCAGCAGTACGACACGTTCTCCCAGAGCAACACCGACGACTTCCGCCGCGAGATCAGCACCATCCCCTCGCTCACCGTCGACGCGGACGATCCGACGCAGCCGGGCTTCGACAAGCCCAACCACATCCACACCGCGCCGCAGACTCTCGATCAGCCGATCGTCGACATCCGGGACATCGGCCGGTCGACCGACGTCGACGGCAACATCCGCCAGGTGAGCCTGCGGCTGAACGTGCCCCTCTACCTGGGCGGCCGGGTCGGCGCGCAGCTGCGCCAAGCGCAGCACCGCGAAGAGCAGCAGCGGGGGCGGCTGATCGCCGCCAAGCGGCAGGCCGTCCAGAGCGCCATCACCGCTTGGCAGGAGCTGCACGCGGCCCGCTACCGGAAGCGGGCCACCGCCGCCGCCGTGGACGCCTCCCGGGTGGCGCTGGACGGCATCGTGCGCGAAGCCGAGATCGGCGAGCGCACCACCCGCGAGGTGCTGGACGCGGAGCGGGCGTACGTGTCGCGGCAGGTGCAGGCCCGGGGCGCCGAGCGCGACGTCATCGTGCAGGCCTACACGCTGCTGCGGGCGACCGGCCGGCTGACCGCCGAAAGCCTCGCCATCGGCGGGCTGCCCGACCTCGAGGCGGAGGCGGAGGCGACCCGCTGGAACCTGCTGCCGGGCGTGGTCGACCTGGTCGAGCGGGCGGCGGAGCCGGCCGAGTAAGCGCCCAGCCGGGCCCCGCGGCGCCCCCTAGCCGCCGCCCTCGTACTCGTCGCCCCAGCCGTCGAAGCCGGCGTGGGGCCGGCGGGCGAAAACGTCCAGCCGCGGCCCCGCGAAGTGCGCCGCGATGAACTCGTAGAACGATCCCGGCTTCCGGCTGTGGCCGTCGGCGCGCGCCTCGAAGCAGGTCTTCAGCCGCCCCCGGACCGCCGGCGGCGAATCGAACTTCCCCCGGTAGCCGAACAGGCAGTGCTCGGTGGTGATCTGGTAGGGCCCGAACGGGCACGGCCCCGTCCGCTTGTTCCACGTCACCAGGGTGTAGTACGCGAAGCCCCAGCGCTCGAGCAGCTCGAACGCGTGCACCAGCACCGGCCGGCCGCTGGAGCGCGATTTGCTGTTCGTCGCCCACAGCCAGATCAGCGACTGCGGCGCGGCCCATTCGCCGACCGGCGCCGCGCGGAGGATCTCCGCCGCCGGCAGCGTCGGGTAGTCCAGCGCCGCGCCCTGGTTCGGCCGGACGGCCCGGCGCCCGGTCTTGCCCTGGTCCCAGGGCGGGTCCACCACCACGCAGCGGTACTCTCCCGCCCGCGGCGGCGCGCGGCGGTCCGCCTGCTTCATCGCCCGGAATTATAGCCCGCGCCGGGGCGCGGCGCCTAGACGATCTGGCCGCGGATCAGGGAGGTGAAGACGCCGTCCTTCTCCATCAGGCTCTCGTAGGTGCCGGTCTCGACGATCCGGCCCTGGTCCATCACGTAGATCCGGTCCACGTTGCGGATGGTGCTCAGGCGGTGCGCGATCACCACCCGGGTCACGCTGAGCTTCTCCAGCGACTGCTGCACCACCGTCTGGGTGCGGTTGTCGAGCGCGCTGGTGGCCTCGTCGAACAGCAGGATGCGCGGCCGGTGCGCGAGCGCGCGGGCGATCAGCAGGCGCTGCTTCTGGCCGCCCGACAGGCTGACCGCGCCCTCCGCCAGCACCGTGTGCATGCCCATCGGCATGTTGCGGATGTCGTCCTCCAGCCCGGCCGCCCGCACCGCCTCCCAGGCCTCCTCGGTGGTCAGCGGGGCGTTGCCGGCGATGTTCTCGAAGATGCTGCCGGCGACCAGCTGCCCGCCCTGCAGCACCACCCCCATGCGCCGGCGCACCGCCGGCAGGTTGAGGCTGGCCAGGTCGTGGCGATCCAGGAACACGGCGCCCGCGTCCGGCTTCTCGAAGCCGAGCAGCAGGCGGTAGATGGTGGACTTGCCGGAGCCGGAGCTGCCGACGAAGGCCACGTAGTCGCCCGGGCGGATGTGGAACGACACGCCGCTGACCGCGTCCGGCCCCTCGGGCAGGTAGCGGAAGCTCACGTCGACGAACTCGACGTCGCCGGTCAGGTCGCCCGGGTCCAGGCTGCCGGTCAGGGTCTCCGGCGCCTCCTCCAGGATCGGCTGCACGCGCTCGAACAGCGGGATCACCGACACCACCGTGGTCCAGGCGCCGGTCAGGCCGATCATGGCGCCGGCGAACTGCCCGAAGGCGGCGTTGAACGACAGGAACGAGGCGAGGTCGAAGTCGACCTGCCGCTCGCCGTCGATCAGCATGTACCAGATGAACGCGAACAGCGCCAGCATGGACAGCGGCACGAACACGCTGTTGATGGAGTGCTGGACGGAGGCCCACATGCGCGCCGCCAGCGCCTCGCTCTTCTGCTCGGAGAACTTCTCGGCCCAGCGCGTCAGCGCGTAGCTTTCGGCGTTCGCCACCCGCAGCTTGGACAGGCCGGTGATGATCTGGAACACGAGGCCGTCGATCGCGCCCTGGATGCGGAACGCCACGCGGTGGTGGCGCACCTGCCCGCGGGCCAGGAACCAGGTTATCAGCGCCAGCACCGCCATCAGCCCCAGGGTGGTCAGGGCCAGGTACCAGCTGTAGTAGAACAGCAGCCCGAAGCTGACGACCGAGAACACGCCGCCGACCACCGCGCCGGCGGTGGCCCCGGTCAGGAACTGCCGGATCATGCTGATGCCGTTGGCGCGGTCGGCCAGGTCGCCGGCTGTGTAGCGGCGGAAGAACGGCAGCGGCAGCGACACCAGCCGGTTCCACACCGCCGCCTGCAGGCGCTCGTCGACCCGGCCCTCGATGCGCAGCATGGCCAGCGCGCGCACCACGTCGAACACGGCGGTGCCGAACGCCGCCGCCGCCAGCGCCGCCAGCGCCGCCGCCCACAGCGGCACGTCCACGCGCGGGATGATGTCGGCCAGCAGCTCGCCGGTCAGGATCGGCAGCGTCAGCGAGATGCCGGCGCTCAGCAGGGCCATGGCCAGCACCGTCCCCAGGTCGCGGCCGCGGCCGCGGAACGCATGCAGCAGCGCCGCGCCGCCGCTGCGCACCTCGTCCGGCAGCGGCAGGTACAGCATCATGCCGATGCCGTAGACCCGCTTCGCGTAGTCGTCGTCGATCTCGTCCGCGGCGCCGGTCTCGGGGTCGAGCGCGCGGTACGTGCCCTGCCCGTCCGGGATCAGCGCCAGCGGCCGGTCGCCGTCGACGGCGCGCCCGATCAGGGGCGGGCCGTCGCGCCGGTGCCAGCCCCGCTCCAGGGTGATCCGCCGCGCGCGCGCACCGGTCGCGGCCAGCAGCGCCTCCAGCGCCGCGTCGTGCTCCTCGGGCTCGGTCGCGTCGCCCGGCAGCTCCAGCTCGATGCGCTGCGCCGCCGCCACCAGCCGGAACACCGAGCGCATCGGCGTCGCGCTGTGCTCCTCGACCTCCAGCAGGGTCTCGGGGCTCAGCACCCGGTCCAGGTGGTGCAGCGCGCTGACGCGGGTCGCGCACCGCGCCGCGATGGCGCGCTGGTAGCGCTCGCCGTGCGCCGCCGTGGCCTCCAGGATGGCGTGGTAGGCGTACTCCAGCACGCGCGCGCTGAAGCGGTCGAAGGCGGGCCACAGCTCGCCCTTGATCAGCAGCGTCGGCGTGTACGCCGACGACACCGCGGCGTCCGCGTCCACCCCGACCCAGATGCGCTCGGACAGCGGCAGCGCCGGATCGCCGGGCGCCACCTTCATGTCCTCCCGGTCGAGAAAGCGCAGCGGCTGGTCCGCGGTCGCCCAGATCACGTCGGAGTGCTGCGCCGAGAGCATCTCGCCGGCCGCGTAGGCCACGTTGGGATCCGCCTCCAGCAGCTTCACGGCGCGCGGCGTGTAGCTGCCGCGGGCGACGAAATTCGCCAGCCGGACGATCCACTCGTCCAGCCAGACCGTGGCCGCCAGGTCGAACTGGTCCTCGGACAGGCCCTCGCGCTCGCCGGCGATGATCACCGCGTCCCGGGACGGCACCGCCAGCAGCGCGTAGGAGTGGTCCGGCAGCTCCGGGTGCGCGTAGCGCTCGGCGCCGAAGGCCATGCCGCCGGCCGGGACGTGGGCGACGAACGGCCGGCGCTCGATCGCCTCGTCGCCGTCCAGCTCGGGCGCGAAGATGTCGATGCCGCCCTTCTGCACGTAGAACACCCGCGCCGGGTCGTCCATCAGGAACGACTGGTACGCGCCGGTCTCGTAGGCGCGGCCGCGGATGCGCTCGATGATCGGGTCGTCGGCCATGTCAGCTGGCGGTGATCAGGTCGCGGTAGGTGCCTTTCTGCTTGATCAGGTCGTCGTGCATGCCGCGCTGCACGATGTCGCCGCGCTCGAGCACGATGATCTCGTCGGCGTCGCGGATGGTGCTGACCCGGTGCGCGATGATCAGGCAGGTGACGCCGCGCTGGCGCAGGCGGTTGTCGATCTCCAGCTCGGTCACCGGGTCGAGCGCCGCGGTCGCCTCGTCGAGCACCAGCACCGGCGAGTTGGAGGCCAGCGCGCGGGCGATCTCCAGCCGCTGGCGCTGCCCGCCGCTGAAGTTGAGGCCGTTCTCGCCGACCTCCGCCATCAGCTTGCCGGGCCGGGCCATGACCACGTCGTGGATCGAGGCGTCGCGCAGGGCCTGGGTCAGGTCGTACTCCGGGATGGTCGAGTCCCACAGCGCGATGTTCTCCTGCACGGTGGCCTGGAACAGCACCACCTCCTGGTCGACGTAGGACACCAGCTCGGCGAAGTGGCCGGAGGAGATCTCCTTCAGGTCGTAGCCGTCCACGAGCACGGTGCCCTCCCAGGGCGTCAGCAGGCCGCAGACCAGGCGGGCGATGGTCGACTTGCCGCTGCCGGAGCCGCCCACCAGCGCCACCCGCTGGCCCGGCCGCACGGTCAGGCTGAAGTCCCGGATCAGCGGCGCCTCCTGCACGTTGTAGCCGTAGGTGATGCCCTCGATGACCACGTGCCCGCGCGCCCGCGGCAGCGCCTCCGAGCGCTCCTCCTGCAGGGTCTGCACCACGCGCGGGCTGGGCTTGTACTTGAGCACGTCGTCGAGGCGGGCGATGTCGCCCTTGGCGGTCTGCAGGTTGGCGCCGAACTGCACCAGGCCGGTGACCGGCTCGGCCAGGCGCTGCGCCAGCGACTGGAACGCGACCAGGCCGCCGATGGTCAGCGCGCCCTCCAGCACGCGCAGGCCGCCGACGCCGAGGATGGCGACCGTGGTCAGCGAGGACAGCATCGGCGGCACCACGCCCAGCAGGTTGGTGTACAGGCCGAGCTGCTGCTGCGCCACCAGGGCGTTGGCGTGGATGCCGGACCAGCGCGAGAAGAAGTCGCCCTCGCTGCCGTTGGCCTTCAGCGTCTCGATCATGCGCACGCCGTTGATCGAGGTGCCGGCCAGCTTGCCCTGCTCCTTGAGGAAGCGGCGGTTGGCGTTCTCGCGCACCCGCGACACCAGCCGCAGCGCCAGCAGGTTCAGCAGCACCATCAGCAGCGCCACCACGGTCAGCAGGACGTCGTAGGAGAGCATCACCAGGGCGAAGAACACCATGGTGAGCATGTTGATCGCGTTGGTCGCCAGCTCGCCGGCGAGCATCCGCGCGACCTGGTCGTTGGAGGCCACGCGGGAGGCCACGTCGCCGGCGAAGCGCTGGCCGAAGAACTCCATCGGCAGCGCCACCACGTGCCAGAAGAAGCGGGTGGTGGTCACCAGCGACAGCTTGGTCTCCATGCGCGCCAGGCAGACCTGCTGCATCCAGGTCAGCAGGCCCTGCATGCCGGCCGCCACCGCCAGCCCGATCAGCAGCCCGGCCACCACCTCGCCGTTGCTCTGGATCAGCACCTCGTCGACGAAGGTCTTGGTGATGGTCGGCACCGCCAGCCCCGGCAGCACCAGCATCAGGGTGGCCAGCACCGCGAAGGCCAGCGGCGTGCGCGCCTTGCCGAGGCGGCTGCGCAGGCCGCTGACGATGCCCGGCTGCTTGGCGCTGCGGCGGAACTCCGGCCCCGGCTGGAAGCCCAGGCAGATGCCGGTGAAGCCTTCGTCGAACTCCTCCATGCTCAGCACCCGGGGGCCCTCGGCCGGGTCGTTCAGGTAGACCTTGTCCTTCTTGATCCCCTCCAGCACCACGAAATGGTTGAAGTCCCAGAACACGATCATCGGGAACGGGATGTCGAACACCCGCAGCGGCTCCGAGCGGTAGCCCTGGGCGACCATGCCGTAGCCGCGCGCGGCGCGCAGCATGTTGGCGGCCTTGCTGCCGTCGCGCGACACGCCGCAGCGCACCCGCAGCTCCTCCAGCGGCACCCAGCGGCCGTAGTGGCCGAGGATCATGCCGAGGCAGGCGGCGCCGCACTCGGTCACCTCCATCTGCAGCATGGTCGGCGCGGCGCGCCGGCCGCCGCCGCGCTCGTAGGACAGATTGGGCCCGAGGAGCCGTTCTTCGCTCACAGGTCGAAGATCTTATTGAGCAGCGGGATGACGAGGGCGATGGGCGCTTCCGAGGACACCTGGATCTCCACCCCGGCGAGCGTGCCGGAGGTCAGCGTCAGGTCGTCGGCGCGCGGCGAAGTCCAGGCGTAGCCGCTGGAGGTGCCGGCGTCGCGCCGCAGCTCGACGCGCCCGGCGTACGGCGGCCCCTTGCTGGACAGGGACTGCGCCAGCTCGCGGTTGCGCAGCGCCACGACCATGCCCTCGATGCTGGTCGGGAACTCCGAGATCCGCTCCATCTCGCCGATCATGACGCCGTACTTGGCGCGCGGCGCGGACACCGGCGACACCAGCGCCCGCATGCCCGCCTCGACCCGCTTGCCCTCGGCCGGCGGCACGTACACCAGCACCTCGAAGCCCTCGCCGACCGTCTCCAGGCTGACCACCGGCTGCCCGGCCGGCAGCAGCGCGCCGAGCGAGCCCTTGATCTCGGTGACGCGCCCGGTGGCCGGGGCGTAGATCTCGTTGCGCCCGACCATGGTCTTCATCTGGCTCAGGTCGTTGCGCGCCGCCTGCAGCGCGACCTCGGCGGTGGCGATGGAGGATTCCAGGTTGTTGCGGCGCTGCAGCTCCTGCGCCTCCAGCGTGTCCGCCTGCCGCAGCAGGCCGAGCAGGTCGTGCTGGGCGCGGTCGTAGGCGTCCTGGCTGCGCTCCACGGTCAGCCGCGTGACCGTGTGCTCGGCGAACAGCCGCTCGTGGTTGCGCAGCCGCTCGCGCAGCGTCTCCAGGGAGCGGCGCGCGTTCTGCTCCAGCCGCGCCAGCCGCCCGCGCTGGCGCACCAGGTTCTCGCCGATCAGGGCGTTCTCCTTGGCCGCCGATTCCTTGCGCTCGTCCAGCACCCGCTGCCGCTCGCGCAGCGTCGCCGCCGCGGCGCGGTAGCGGTCGGCCAGCTCCTTGTTGACGATCTCGGCGATCAGCTCGCCCTCCTCGACGAAGTCCCCGACCTGGGGGTAGACCTTGGACAGCACGCCGGTGCCTTCCGACACCGCGTCCAGCACCCGCCCGTCGCGGGTCAGGAAGATGCCGTCGGCGCGGACGTAGACGGCCACCTCGCCCAGCACCGACCAGATCAGCACGCCGGCCGCCACCAGCGTCAGCAGGCCGGCCGCGAGCCAGGCGCGCGCCGTGGTCACCACCAGCGCCCGGTCCAGGTGGTCCGGGGTCTCCAGCCGGTCCAGCGCCTTCTTGCGGAAAAGTTGTTCCATGCCTCAGTCCCCTGCCGCGAGACGCGGCGCCGTCCGCCCGGCCAGCGTCCGCCGCCGCCCCCTGCGCGGCGCCGGCATCCGGAATGTCCAGAACGGAGAGTTTGCCCGCCCAATCATACCAATTCCCGGCGCGGCGGGTTAATGTAGAATGCGGTAGAATGCACCATCGGCCCCGGCGCCATCGCGCGCCGGGGCCGCAGCGAACCCAAGGAGAATCCGGATGGAAGTCGCCCTGAAACAGGAAAACGGCACGCTGGTCGCCCAGGTGGAGGGCCGCATCGACGGCAACACCGCCCGCGAATTCGAGGACACCGTGCAGGCCGCGGTCGGCAACGACGTGCGCACCCTGATCATCGACCTCGAAAGCCTCGACTACATCAGCAGCGCCGGGCTGCGCGCCCTGCTGCTGATCGCCAAGGAAATGTGGAAGAAAGAAGCCAAGTTCGCCCTCTGCTCGCTGAGCAAGCCGGTCAGCGAGGTGGTGGAGCTGTCGGGCTTCGACAAGATCATCCCGGTGCACCCCTCCCAGTCCGAAGCGCTGGCCTCGTTCGCCGAGTAGCCGGCGCCGCCGGCCGCGGCGCGCGCCTCAGTCTCCGGCCGCGGCGCGCGGCAGGCTGACGATCATCTCGGTGAACTCGTCCGGCTCGGATTCGACCTGGAGCGAGCCGCCGTGCTCGCGCACGATGTCGCTGGACAGCGCCAGCCCCAGCCCGGTGCCCTTGTCGGTCGGCTTGGTGGTGAAGAACGGGTTGAAGATCTTCTCCCGCAGCTCGGCCGGGATGCCGCCGCCGTTGTCGCGCACGCGGACCTCCACGCGGTCGGGGTGGTTGCGGGTGCGCAGCGTCAGCGTCGGCGTGTAGGCCGCCGCGGCTTCGCCGCCCGCCTCCGCCAGCCGCCGCCGCTTCTCGTCGGTGGCGTAGCAGGCGTTGGTCACCAGGTTCAGGAACACGCGGCCCAGGTCGTTGGGGATGACCTCGATCTCGCCGATCTCCGGGTCCAGCTCCTGCTGGATGTCCAGCGTGAAGTCCGTGTCCGAGGCGCGGGCGCTGTGGAAGGCGAGCCGGGTGTGCTCGTCCAGCAGCTGGTTGATGTCGGTCGGCTGCCGCTCGGCCTCGCCGCGCCCCATCTGCAGCATGCTCTGCACCACCCGGTTGGCGCGCTCGCCGTGCGCGTGGATCTTCTCGAGGTTGCCGACCAGGTCGGCGCCGATCTCGTCGATCAGCTCGCGGCGCTCCTCCGGCGTCTCGTCGTCGCCGGCCGCGGCCGCCGGATCCCGCTCCTTGGCGATCTCCTCGCGCAGCTCCTCCAGCAGCTCCTGCGAGCTCTCCGAGAAGTTCTTGATGAAGTTCAGCGGGTTCTTGATCTCGTGCGCGACCCCGGCGGTCAGCTCGCCGAGCGCCGCCAGCTTCTCCTGCATCACCACCTGGTCCTGGGCCTGCTCCAGGCTCTTCAGCGCGCCCTCCAGCTCCTCGTTCTTGCCTTTCAGCTCGTCCGCCAGCTTCTCCACCAGGTTCAGGCGCTGCACCTCCAGCGCGTGGCGGCGGAACACCTCCAGCGCGGCGGCCATGTCCGCCACCTCGTCGCGCCCCTGCACCTCGACCTCGCCCTCCAGATCGCCCTTGGCCATGGCGTGCATGCGCGAAGCCAGCAGCTCCAGCCGGTTCACCAGCACCCGCCCCACGTACAGCCAGCCGATCAGCACCGCGCCGAGGATGCTGACGGCGATCAGCACGATCAGCAGGTTCTGGCCGGTGCGGATCGCCTCGGCCGAGTCCCGGGTGGCCGCGCCGGCGCGCGCCTCGGCCGCGTCCACCATGCCGGTGGTGACGGCCACCAGCTCGGCCGCCAGCCGGTGGTTCTCCTCCAGCAGCTCGGTCTCGTCGGCCTTGAGCGCGAGCTCCCGCGCGCGCAGGTCGAACGCCCCGCCTTCCCGGTTGCCGAGGCTGATCAGCCGCGCCACCAGCGGCGTCAGCCGCTCGTTCAGCGGCGTCGGCGGCAGGGCCCGCAGGTGCCGGCGGATGCCGTGCGCCGCGGCCTCGAAGCGCTCCCGCAGCGGCTCCAGCAGGGCCCGGTCGCTGAGGGTGAAGACGGTCGCCAGCACCTGCTGGCCGATGGTCGCGCCGTCGCGGATGCCGGCCAGGTGCCGGTAGCGGTCGAACGCCTCCGGCGTGGCGTGGCGGGCGCGCGGGTCCGGCGGCGTTCCCAGGTCGCGGTAGCCGGTCATGGTGTAGAACAGCTGGTCGTCGAGCGCCGGCACCAGCACCGCGGTCAGCCACTCGTGCAGCCGGAACAGCTCCGCGCGCATCTCCCGGCGCTTGGCGGCCAGCTCGAAGCCCTGCCGCACCATCTGCTCGATCTGCTCCAGGTTGGCGGTCAGCGCCGCGCCGCCGGCGCGGACCGCCGCCGGCAGCGGCGCCCCGCCCCGCCCCGCCAGCTCCGACAGCGCCGCCAGCTGGGCCTTGAACTCGCGGCGGTCCCGCTCCACGCGGCGGGCGACCTCGTCCAGGGCCTGCGGCGTGGCCGCCGCCATCAGCAGCGGCGCGTCGTCGGCCATCACGCTGCTCTGGTTGGCCAGCTGGAACGCCGCCGCCAGCGCCGGCACCACGTCCTCGGTGACGCGCCGCTGCACGCCGCCGACCTGGTCGAAGGAGATGAAGCCGATGGCGCTGGCGGCGACGGTGAAGGCGACCGCCGCCCCCAGCCCCAGGTAGATCTGCGACGAGATGTGGAAGCGGCTCTGGAGCAGCCGCCGCAGCCAGGCGGTCACGGCTGCGCGGCGCCGCCGAAGCGGTCGATCAGGCGGTAGCGCCCGTCCGCCCCGATCACGGTCAGGAACACCGCGTCCGAGCCCTGGTTGTCGTCGGCGCCGTAGCGCAGCGCGAAGCCGCCGAGGTCGAACGCGCCGCTCCGGCGCAGGCCGCCGGTCAGGCAGGACCGGGCCGGCTCCGCGCCGCACCGCGCCAGCGCCGCCGCCGCGAGGCGGCCCGCCAGGTAGCCCTCGAACGACACGAAGTCGGGCCGCGCGCCGGGCTCGCGCGCCGCCAGCGCGCGCCGGTAGGCGGCCGCGACCGGCAGCCGCTCGTCGGTCGGCGGCGGCACCACCTGGGTGGCGTAGACGCCGGGGCCGCTCGGCCCCAGCTCCCGCGCCAGGGCCTGGCTGCCGGTGAAGGAAATGGTCACGAACACCGGCCGGAAGCCGACGTGGTCGGCCAGCCGGATCAGCGCCGCCGCCGGCTCGTAGGCGCCGATGATGATGACCGCCTCCGGGTCGCCGCGCCGCAGGTCCAGCAGCGCGGTCTTGACCGCGGTGGTGTTGCGCGCGTAGACGCCGAGCCCGGCCAGCTGCAGCTGGCGGCGGTGCAGCGCCCGCCGCACGCTCTGGTAGCCGGTGCGCCCGAAGGAATCGTCCTGGTGCACCAGGCCGATGCGGCGGACCGCCAGGTCCCGGGTCAGGCGCTCGACGATGGTCTCCGTCTCCTGGGCGTAGGACGCGCGCAGGTTGATCACCTGGGCCTGCGCCGGATCGCGCAGGAACGCCGCGCCGGTGAACGGCGCCAGGTACGGCACCCCGGCCTCCGCCGCCACCGGCACGGCCGCGCGCGCGGTGGGCGTGCCCACCGCGCCGATCAGCGCGAACACGCGGTCCTCCTCGATCAGCCGCCGGGTGTTGAGGACCGCGGCCTCCGGCTCGTAGGCGTCGTCCAGCGTGCGCAGCTCCAGCCGCCGCCCGCGCACGCCGCCGCCGGCGTTGACCTCCCGGAACGCGGCCTCGATGCCGAGCCGCATGCCCTCGCCGAGCTCCCGCGCCGGGCCGCTGAACGCGGCCGACTGCCCGAACAGGAGCGGCCCGGGTTCCGCCGCCGGCAGGCCGGCGGCGGTCAGCGCCGCCGCCGCGCCCAGCGCCGCCGCCGCGGCGCGCGGGCCGGCGGTCACCTAGTTCTCCGCTTGCTTACGGACAGGCAGTTCCAGTCGCCCTCCCGCCGATACTCCACCGAGTCCATCATCTTGCGCACCAAGTGGATGCCGAGGCCGCCGACCGGCCGGTCCGGGACCTCGGACTCGGTGTCCGGGTCCGGCGCCTCGGTCAGCGGGTCGAACGCGCGGCCGTTGTCGCGGATGACCATGCGCACCGCGTCGGCGTCGGAGCTGATCTCGATGTCGACCTCGGAGCCCTCGTCGTGCTTCTCGAAGCCGTAATTGACCACGTTGATCACCACTTCCTCGAACACCAGCTTGATCTGGAACTCGAGCTCGGACGGCCAGCCGTCGGCCTTGCCGAACGCCGCGATCTCCGCGTCGATCCGCTTCATCTCCTCCAGTTCCGGCGGCATCTTCAGCGACAGCCTGCGGCTGGTGCCGGCCGCGTGGCGGCGCAGCACCAGGCAGGTGATGTCGTCGAACTGGGGCGCGTCGCCGGCGAACTCCTCCACCGCCCGGAACACCTCCGCCACGGCGGCCTCGGCCGAGTCCGGCGGCGCGCCGGCGAACAGGCCGCGCAGGCGCTCCATCTCGAACTGCTCGGCGGCCGCGTTCTCGGCCTCGGTGACGCCGTCGGTGTACAGCACCAGGGTGTCCCCGGGCGCCAGGGTCAGCTCGCCGCTCTCGTACTCGAAGTCCTCCACCACGCCGAGGGCCACGCCCTGGGTCTTGGGCAGCACGTCGGAGGAGCCGTCGGCGTGGACCACCACCGGATGGTTGTGGCCGCCGTTGGCGTAGCGCAGGCGGCCGCTGCCCGGCTCGAACACCGCGAAGAACACGGTCACGAACATGGTCGATTCGTTGGTCTCGTAGAGCGCGCTGTTGGTCGTGCGCAGCACTTCGGCGGGGTCGTCCGAGCCGATGGTCGAGCCGCGCAGCAGGGTGCAGCTCGACATCATGAACAGCGCCGCCGGCACGCCCTTGCCGGACACGTCGGCCACCGCCACGGCGAGCCGGCCGTCGGGCAGGCTGGTGACGTCGTAGAAGTCGCCGCCGACCTCCTGGGCGGGCTTCATGTTGCCGAACACGCGGAAGTGCGGGCTGCCGGGGCATTCGGCCGGCAGGATCGACTGCTGCATCTTGCTCGCCAGCTTCAGCTCGTGCTGCAGCGTCGCCAGCCGGTCGCGGGAATTCATCGCGTCGCGCCAGACGTCGAGGTTGCTGAGGGTGCGGTCGAGCGTGACGCGCAGGTCGTTGAAATCGACCGGCTTGGTCACGAAGTCGAAGGCGCCGTGGTTCATCGCCGTGCGGATGTTCTTGAGGTCGCCGTAGGCCGAGACCATGACCGTGCGGACGTCGGCGTCGTCCAGGCCCGACACCTTCTCCAGCAGCTCCAGGCCGTTCATCTTCGGCATGTTGATGTCCGACAGGACGACATCGACGTCCGGGTTCTCCTTGAGGCGCTGCAGCGCCTCCTCGCCGTTGCCGGCGAACACGAACTCGTAGCGGCCGCGCCGGATCTCGCGGCGCATGCGCTGCAGCATCAGCTGCTCGAGATCGGGCTCGTCGTCGACGACCAGGATCTTGTGGGACTTTTCCGCCATCGCCGGACGCCGTCAGGCCGCCGCGCGCGGCCGGCGGGCCGCGCAACCGCCGGCCCGCAGAGGATCGCGGGGAAATGCGCCGAACATGGCGGCCGGATTATACCCGCCCGCCGCGCTCCGCGTCCGCGCCGGCGCCGCCGGGCGGCCCGGCCCGCTCGAGCACCGCCGCCGCCAGCGCCGCCTCCGCGCCCAGGTGCGGGCGCAGCCGGATGTCGACCGCCGGATGCCGCCGCCGGGCGGCCGCGACCAGCGCCGGGATGTCCTCGCGCACGTGCCGCCCGGCGGCCAGGAAGTACGGCACCACCACGACCGCGCCCGCGCCGGCGGCGACGCAGGCGTCGAGGCCGCTCGGGATGTCCGGCTCGGCGAGCTCCAGGAAGGCGTGCCGCACCAGCGGCCAGGCGGCCGGCGCCGCGGCCGCCAGGCGCCCGGCGAGCTCCGCCACCTCGGCGTTGGCCGCCGCCCGCCGCGAGCCGTGCGCGACCAGCAGCAGCGCGCGCGGCGCGCTCACGCCGCCGCCGCCGCGAACCGCGCCCGCGCCCGCGCCAAGTCCTCGGGCGTGTCGACCCCGGCCGGCGGCGCCTCCCGGACCGCGGTCACGTGCAGCGGCAGGCCGTTCTCCAGCAGCCGCCACTGCTCCAAGGACTCGGCCGCCTCGCGCGGCGACGGCGGCAGCGCGGCGTACGCGCGCAGGCCCGCCGCCCGGTAGGCGTAGACGCCGATGTGCCGCCGGCAGCGCGCCGGCGGCGCGTCCGGGTCGCGGCGGGCGAAGCCCTGCGCGTAGCCGTCCGCGCCGGTCCAGACCTTGACCGCCTGCGGCCGCTCCCAGTCGCCGGCCTCGAGCGGGGCGCTCAGGGTGGCGGCGAACGCCGCCGGGCGCGCCGCCAGGCCGGCCGCCGCGGCCGCGATCAGCGCCGGCGGCAGCAGCGGCTCGTCGCCCTGCACGTTGACCACCACCGCGTCCGGCGCCCAGCCGGTCCGCTCCAGCAGTTCGGCGACGCGCGCGGTGCCGTTCGGGTGGTCGGCCCGGGTCTCCCACACCGGCGCGCCGAAGCCCCGCGCGCAGGCCGCCACCGCCGCGTCGCCGGCCGCCACCGCCACCGCCGCGGCGCCGCTCGCGCAGGCGTTCTCGTACACCCGCTGCAGCATCGGCCGCCCGCCGATCTCGAGCAGCGGCTTGTCCGGCAGGCGGCGGGCGGCGCAGCGCGCCGGGATCGCCACGTAGAACGGCGCGGCGCTCACGCCCCGGCGCGGTAGCGCTCGCATTCCTCGTCGCTGAGCGCGCGCGCCTCCTCCTCCAGCAGCACCGGGATGCCGTCGCGCACCGGGTAGGCGAGCCGCGCCGACAGCGACACCAGCAGCTGGCGCTCGCGGTCGTAGCGCAGCGGCCCCTTGGTCACCGGGCAGACCAGGATGTCCAGCAGCTCAGGCTCCATCCGCCGCTCCCGCGTCGCGGGCGACCGCGCACAGCCCGGCGATGATGTCCCGGGCGAGCTCCTCGTCCATGCGCACCTCCACCTCCAAAGAATACCACCCCTCGCGCGCGAAGCGGCGGCACTTGACCGCGTCCTTCGGCGTCATGATCACCGCCCGGCCGTCGCCGAAGTCGAGCTCCTCCGGAACGAAGTCGTGGTGGTCCTCGTACAGGTGCGGCACCGCGCTGACGCCGGCCGCGGCCAGCGACTCGAGGAACCGGTCCGGGTTGCCGATGCCGCAGACCGCGTGCACCGCGCTCCCGGCGAACCGCTCCAGCGGCAGTTCGCGCCCGTCGAGCAGCGCCGCCAGATGCCGCGCCGCCAGGTCGAAGCGGCCCTCGCCCGGCCCGGGCGCGCCGCCGTGCACCAGCCGCCAGTCGGCGGCGGCGGCGCGCGACGGCGGCTCGCGCAGCGGCCCCGCCGGCAGGCAGCGCCCGTTGCCCCAGCGCCGCCGGCCGTCGATGACCACCAGTTCGCGGCGGCGCGCCAGCGCGTAGTGCTGCAGGCCGTCGTCGGCCAGGATCATCCGCACCGGGTGGGCGCGGCACAGCGCCGCCGCGGCCGCCGCGCGGTCCGGCCCCGCGAACACCGGGCAGCCGGCCTCCAGCGCGATCAGCACCGCCTCCTCGCCGACTTCGCGCGGGTCGGTGGCCGCGGTCACCGCCCGCGGCCAGCGCGGGCTGCGGCCGCGGTAGCCGCGGCAGACCACCCCGGCCGCGACGCCGTGCTCCGCCAGCCGGCGCGCCAGCCACACCACCAGCGGCGTCTTGCCGGTGCCGCCGACGGTCAGGTTGCCGACCACCGCCACCGGCGCCGGCGGCGGCCGCGGGCGCAGCAGCCGGCGCCGGGCGAAGCGCCGCAGCGCCGCCGCCGCCCGGTACAGCCAGGACAGCGGCAGCAACGCGGCGGCGCCGGGGGCGCCGCCGTACCAGATCGCCTCCGCCAGGCGCGTGCTCCAGGCCTGGTGCAGGGTGCGCCCCTCCTCCAGCAGCACGCCGCGCGGGCGCGGCGCGGCGGCCGCCGGCGGCGGGTGCTGGAACTGCCGCCGGTACAGCGCGGCGTAGGCGCCGTCCGCGGCCAGCAGCGCCTGGTGCGCGCCCTCCTCGACCACGCGCCCGTCCTCCAGCACGACGATGCGGTCGGCCCGCTCCACGGTCGACAGCCGGTGCGCGATCACCAGCATGGTGGTCTCGCCCTGCAGCTCGCGCAGCGCCTCCTGCACGTAGCGCTCGGACTCGCTGTCGAGCGCGGAGGTGGCCTCGTCCAGGATCAGGATCGGCGCATGCTTGAACAGCACCCGCGCCAGCGCCAGGCGCTGGCGCTGCCCGCCCGACAGCTGCACGCCGCCCTCGCCGATCTCCGTCTCCAGGCCCTGCGGCAGCCGCGCCACGAACTCGTCCACGTGCGCGCGCCGCAGCGCGCGCTGCAGATCATGGTCGTCGCCCGGCTCGACGCCGTAGGTGATGTTGTTGCGGATCGTGTCGTTGAACAGCACCGGGTCCTGGCCGACGTAGCTGATCAGGCCGCGCAGGTCGGCCAGCCGCAGGTCCGCCAGCGGCACGCCGTCGAGCCGGACCTCGCCGGCGGTCGGGGCGTAGAAGCGCGGCAGCAGGTTGGCCAGCGAGCTCTTGCCGGAGCCGGAGCGCCCGACCAGGGCGACGGTCTCGCCGCGGCGCACCGTCAGCGACACCCCGCGCAGGGCGTCGCGGCCGGCGTCCCGGTAGCGCAGGCGGACGCGGTCGAACTCGATGCCCTCGCGCAGGCCGCGCTTGGCCACCGTCCCGCGGTCCTCCTCCGCCGGCATGTCCAGCAGCTGGAACACCTGCTGCCCGGCGGCGATGCTCTGCTGCAGCCGGGCGTTGACCTGCACCAGGCCGCGCGCCGGGGCGAGCAGCATCAGCATGGCGAACATGAACGACACGAAGCTGCCGACGGTGATGGTCTCGAGCATGCCGGGCAACGTCGCCAGGTAGACGATGCCGGCCCAGGCGGCGCCGACCAGCAGCATGGTCGCGGCCGACACCAGCGCGGTCGCCCGCTGCGTGCGCAGCTGCGCGGCGCGGTGCTCGGCGGTGGTGGCGGCGAAGCGCTGGCGCTCGCGCGCCTCGGCCTGGAACACCTTCACCACGCGGTAGCCGCGCAGCGCCTCCTGCACGTCGCGGACGGTGCGCGAGAGCGCCGCCATGGCGCGGTGGCTGAGCCGGCGCACGCGGCGGTTGGACTGCGGGATCAGCCAGGCGAACACCGGCACCGCGAGCAGGAAGGCCAGCGTCAGCAGCCAGCTCACGTACAGCATCCAGGCCACCAGCCCGAGCACCATCAGGCTGTCGCGGATCAGCACCGTGAGCCCGCTGGAGGCGGCGCCGGCGACGCCCTCGACGTGGCTGGTCATGCGCGCCAGCAGGTCGGCGGAGGCGGTGTGGTCGTGGGTCGCGGCCGGGAAGTCCAGCAGCCGGGCGAACATCCGCCGCCGCAGGTCGCGCACCAGCGCGGTGCCGATGCGCGCCATGCCCACCGCGCTCAGGTAGGAGCCGGCGGCGCGCAGCGCGAAGATGCCGATCAGCGCCAGCGGCACCCAGCGGATGACCTCGGGCTCGTGCGCGACGATCGCGCCGTCGAGGATCGGCCGCATCAGCGCCGACAGCGCCGGCGCCGAGGCCGCCACCATCGCCATGCCGCACACCGCCAGCAGGAAGACCCCGCCCCGGCCGCGCAGGCCCTGGCGCAGCAGCCGGCGGTAGACGTCCGCGCCGGCGCGGCCGCCGGGACCGCTCACGGCAGCCGCTCGCCGAGGGTCGCGAGCCGCACGGAATCCGCGCCGGCCGCGCGCGCCGCCGCCGCCAGCTGCACCACCGCGCCGTGCGGCGCCAGCGCGTGCGCGTGGACGTACACGGCGGCCTCCGGCGCCGCCGCCAGCGCCGCGCGCAGCGCGGCCCGCGCCCGGGAGTCGGCCGGCAGCGCGTTCCCGTCCAGGTGCCAGCCGCCGGCGGCGTCCACCGCCAGGTCCAGCCGCGCCGCCGGCGCCGCCGGCGCCGCGGCCGCGGCGCGCGGCAGCTCCAGCTCGAGGAAGTTGAGTTCGCCGAAGGTCGCGGCGAGCATGAAGAACAGCAGCAGCAGGAACACCACGTCGATCAGCGGCGTCAGCGGCACCTGCGCCTCGTCCGGGGCCGGCTGCGCGAACTTCACGCCGCCGCCCCGCCGCGCGCGTCCAGCATCTCCGCCAGGCGCCGCGCCTCGGCCTCCAGGCGCGCGGTGAGCACCCGGGTGCGGCGCAGGAAGTGCCGGTGGCAGACCACCGCGGGGATCGCCACCGCGAGCCCGGCGGCGGTGGTGAGCAGCGCCTGGCCGATGCCGCCGGCCAGGTCGGCGGGCGCGCCGACGCCCGCGCCGGCGAGCCGCTCGAACACCACGATCAGGCCCCACACGGTGCCGAGCAGGCCGAGCAGCGGCGCGACCATGGCGACGGTGCCGAGCGCCGCCAGGTGGCGCTCCAGCTCCAGCGCCGCGGCGCGGCCGGCGTCCTCGATGGCGGCGCGGCGCTCGGCCGGGGTCCGCTCGGGCCCCGCGAGGCCGGCCGCGTACACCGCGCCGAGCGGCGAGGAGCCGCGCAGCCGCGCCAGCCGGGCGGCGTCGAGGGCGCCCCCGCTCCGCAGCCAGGCGCGCAGGCGCGCCGGCAGCTCCGGCGGCAACACGACGGCGGCGCGCAGCGCCCAGCCGCGCTCGAGCACGATGGCCAGCGCCAGGATCGAGCACAGCAGGAGCGGCGCCATCACCCAGCCCCCGGCCTGCAGCAGTTCCAGCATCGCCTGGCGCTCGGCTTCGAAATCAGTCGGGACGGCGGCAATTGTACCGGGTGGCCCGGCGGCGGACGGGACGGGAGCGCCGGCGCCGCGGCGCGCCGGAAATCGCGGAACCGGAACTGCGGGCGCGCGGCCGGGCGCGCCGCGGACCGCCTAGCCGCCCGAAGTCTCCCGGCTGCTGGCGGTGCCGACGCTGCTGATGCTGGAGATGCACGACGGCGCGGTGCCGGCCGTCAGGACCGAGCTGACGGAGCCGTTGGTGCTGCCGCCGGCGACCGATCCCAGCATCTCGTCCGACAGCGCCGCGTTCGGGTCCGCCGGCATCGGCATGTAGTAGACCTCCGGCGTCTGGAGCACGACGCGGATCTCCATCTCCGGCGGCACCATGCCGTGGAGGTCGCCGTAGTCGCCGTTTTCGAGGCGCGCCCGCAGCAATTCGTCGGCGCGGTAGCGCGCGCTGAACTGCATCAGGGCCTGGCGATTGTCCGCGTAGGCGGCCAGTTGCGCCGGCGTCATCATGAGAACGATCCCCGTTCCGGCGCGGAGTCCGCGGCCAAGCCGTTCCTCCCGCTCCGCCCGGCCGTTCCGCCCGCCAAGGCGGGCCGGGCGGCGGTTACTGGTTGGTGCTGGCGGTGCCGAGGTTGCCCCCGCTCGAAAGGCAAGAGCCGATGCTCATGGCAGAGGCGGAGGCCATGACCGAGCCGATGCAGGCGGAGCCGCCCGCCGCCGGGCTCAGCTGCCGGTCGGCCAGCGCCGAGTTCGGATCCTCGGGCATGGGCACGTAGCAGACCTCCGGCGTCTGGGATACGACGCGCACCTCCGTCCCTTCGGGCACCGTCCCGTCGAGATCGCTGTAATCGCCGCCGTCGATGCGCGCGCGCAACTGCTCGTCGGCGCGGTAGCGCTCGCCGAAGCGCACCAGCGCCTCGTAACTTTCGCGGTAGGCTTCCAACTGTTTTTCGTCCATCGCGGTTCGCTCCTCCAGATGTGGCATTTCCGGTTGCCGGACGCGCCGCAATCCGGCTCCGTCCGGCGCGGAGTCTACCCCAACGCCGCGGCACGGGGGGGGGGGGCGATGCCCGCACATATGGGACGCCGACTCCGGCCGGACCCCGGGCGCGGGCTAGTGGCAGGCTTGTCCGAGCGCCTTCAGCCGCCAGTAGTTGTAGGGCCAAGGCGCGAGGAAGCCCGCCGCCAGCGCCGGCGGCAGCGACCACCAGCGCAGCTGCAGTTCGCCGACCAGCAGCCAGTCGGTGAAGTTCATCGCCAGCTCCATCGCCACCATGCTGAGCAGGCTCATGCCGGCGGCGGTGCGCAGCGCCCGGGCGAGGTCCATGCGGCGCGCCAGCACCGCGGTCTCCAGCGCGATGCTGGCGAGGATGCCGTTGAGCATGGCGAGCGCCAGCACCAGCAGCGCCGGCGCGGCGATCTGGTAGTGCTGGAAGTAGTAGATGGTGCCGAAATCGCCGACGGCGCAGCCGGCCAGGCACCACAGGGTGTTGCGCGCCGAGCGCCGCCAGGTGCGGCGGCAGCGCCAGTCGAGCGCGCGCAGCGACGCGACGGCGGCCGCGGCGGACACGGGCGGGTCAGCCCGGCGGCCAACCGAACGCCCGCCCGGCCAGCAGGTGCACGTGCAGGTGGAACACCGACTGCCCGGCGCCCGCGCCGTTGTTGACCACCAGCCGGAACGCCTCGCCGCAGCCGAGCTGCTCGGCCAGCTTCCCCGCCACCAGCAGCAGGTGGCCCAGCATCGGGCCGTCCTCGGCGACCGCGTTCGCCACCCGGTCGAGCGGCTTGCGCGGCACGATCAGCACGTGCACCGGCGCCTGCGGATTGACGTCGCGGAACGCGACGCACAGTTCGTCCTCGTGCACGAGGTCCGCCGGGATCTCGCGGCGGATGATCTTCTCGAACAGGGTCGGCTCGGTCATGGCGGGCGGCGGCGGCGCGGCCGGCCCGCGAAGCGGCGAACGGCGCGAACCGCGCCAGTGTACACGATGGCCGGAACCGGCAACGCGCCGGCCCCGGCCCCGGGTGTGGCACAATGCGGGGCCCGGCCGGGCTGGTCCCGGGCGGCCCCGAAGCAACCAACCGGACCGAACCGACCGCCATGCCGAAATACATCATCGAACGCGACATCCCCGGCGCCGGCAAGCTCAGCGCCGACGAGCTGCGCGCCATCTCGCAGAAGTCCTGCGGCGTCCTCCGCGGCATGGGCCCGCAGATCCAGTGGGTCGAAAGCCAGGTCACCGACGACAAGGTGTACTGCACCTACATCGCCCCCGACGAAGAGAGCATCCGCGAGCACGCCCGCCAGGGCGGGTTCCCGGCCGACCGCATCAGCGCGGTGCGCGCGGTCATCGACCCGACCACCGGCGAATGACGGCCGCGCTCGACCGCATCCGCGGGCAGGTCGCGGACAACCCGGTGCTGCTGTACATGAAAGGCACGCCGCAGATGCCGCAGTGCGGCTTCTCCAGCCGCGTCGCGCAGGCGCTGATGGAGTGCGGCGAGGAGTTCGCCTACGTGAACATCCTGCTGGACCCCGAGGTGCGCGCCGAACTGCCGAAGTTCGCCGACTGGCCGACGTTCCCGCAGCTGTACATCCGGGGCGAGCTGGTCGGCGGCTGCGACATCGCCATGGACCTGCACCGGCAGGGCAAGCTGCGGGAGATGGTGCGCGCGGCGCGCGGCGCGGCCTGATTCAGCCCGCCGCCGGGGCCCCGCCCCGGCGGCGCCACTCGTTGGCGATCGCGCAGAACGCGCGCGCCGTCATCAGCGCGTCGTAGTCGGCGCGGTGCGCCCGGTCGTCCTCCCAGCCGAGCCCGGCGCGCTCGGCGATGCGCGCCAGCACGGTCTGCCCGTAGGCCAGCGCGCCCAGGCTCACGGTGTCGAAGACGCTGAACGGATGCAGCGGGTTGCGCTTGACGCCGGCGCGCTCGCAGGCCGCGTTGACCACCGCCAGGTCGAACGCCGCGTTGTGGCCGAGCAGCACCGCGCGCTGGCAGTGGTGCGCGCGCACCGCCTGGCGGATGACCCGGAACACCCCGTCCAGGGCCTCGCGCTCGCCGACCGCGCCGCGCTCCGGGTCCTGCGGGTCGATGCCGATCAGCTTCAGCGAGGCGGGGTCGATGCGGGCGCCGGGGAACGGGCGCACCGCGTAGCGCACCGCCGCCGCCGGGCGCAGGTCGCCGGCGGCGTCCATCTCGATCGGCGCCGCCGCGATCTCGAGCAGCGCGTCGGTGGCCGGCGCCAAGCCGCCGGTCTCCACGTCGATCGCCACCGGCAAGAAGCCGCGGAAGCGGTCCGCCATGCCGGCGCGGGCGTCCGCTGCATCCACATCCATCGCCGTTTCCTCCCGCCCCTATAATAAGCGACCCGCCCCGCCGTCCGCCCGCGCCGTGCCGCAATTCCGCAAGATCGTCCTCGCCTACTCGGGCGGGCTCGACACCTCGGTCGTCCTCAAGTGGCTGCAGGAGCGCCACGGCTGCGAGATCGTGACCTTCACCGCCGACCTCGGCCAGCGCGAGGAGCTGGGGCCGGCGCGGGCGCGCGCCGAGGCGCTCGGCGTGGCCGACATCCGCGTCGAAGACCTGCGCGAGGAGTTCGCCCGCGACTACGTCTTCCCGATGCTGCGCGCCAACCCCCTGTACGAGGGCCAGTACCTGCTCGGCACCGCCATCGCCCGGCCGCTGATCGCGGCGCGCATGGCGGCGCTGGCGCGCGAAGTCGGCGCCGACGCGCTCGCCCACGGCGCCACCGGCAAGGGCAACGACCAGGTGCGCTTCGAGCTCGCGGCGCAGGCGTTGGCGCCGGAGCTCGCGGTGCTCGCGCCCTGGCGCGAGTGGGAGCTCGAGTCCCGCGCCGACCTGCTGGCCTGGGCCGAGCGGCGCGGCATCGAGGCGCCGCGCGCGGCCGACGGCGGCAGCCCGTATTCGATGGACGCCAACCTGCTGCACATCTCCTACGAGGGCGGCCGGCTGGAGGACCCGGACGCGGCCCCCGACCCCGCCATGTGGCAGTGGACCGCCGACCCCCGGCAAGCGCCGGACGAGCCGCAGACGCTGCGCGTCGCCTTCGAGCGCGGCGATCCGGTGGCGGTGGACGGCGCCGCCCTGGGCCCGGCCGCGCTGATGGAGGCGGTCAACGCGGCCGGCGCGCGCCACGGCGTCGGCCGGGTCGACCTGGTGGAGAACCGCTACCTGGGGCTGAAGTCGCGCGGCTGCTACGAGACCCCGGGCGGCACGCTGCTGCTGGCGGCGCGCCGGGCGGTGGAATCGCTGGTGCTCGACCGCGAGGTGGCGCAGCTGAAGGAACGGCTGATGCCGGAGTACGCGGCGCTGGTCTACAACGGCTACTGGTTCAGCCCCGAGCGCGCCGCGCTGCAGGAGCTGATCGACCACACCCAGCGCGAGGTGGCCGGCGAGGCGCGGCTACGCCTGTACAAGGGCGCGGCGCAGGTCGAGGGCCGGACCTCGCCGCACAGCCGCTACGACCGGGCCCAGGCCACTTTCGAGGCCGGCGGCGGCGGCGTGCGCGCCGCCGATGCCGCGGGCTTCATCCGCGCCGCCGGGCTGCGGCTGCGCGGGCGCGCGGTTTGACAAGCCGCGGCGATTCGGGCACAGTACGGCCATGCCCCCGCGACGGCGCCGTCACTTCCTGCTGGGCGCGGCCGCGTTGCTGATGCCGGCCGCGGCGCTCGCCGGCGATCCCGCCGGCGCCGACCCCCGCGACCCTTGGGAAGGCTACAACCGGGCCGTGTACGCGTTCAACGACGGCCTCGACACCGTGCTGCTGAAGCCCGCGGCGCAGGCCTACGACGCGGTGGTGCCGGAGCCGGTCGACCGCAGCGTCAGCAACTTCTTCGCCAACTTGGGCGAGGTCGGCAACTTCGCCAACGGCCTGATGCAGGCCAAGCCCGGCGAAAGCGCGCGCGCGCTCGCCCGCCTGGCGATCAACTCCACCGTCGGCCTGCTCGGCCTGTTCGACGTCGCCACCAAGCTCGGCATCGAGCGCGGCGAAGAGGACTTCGGGCAGACGCTGGGCGCCTGGGGCGCCGGGCCGGGACCGTACTTCGTGCTGCCGGTGCTCGGCCCCAGCACCGTGCGCGACGCGCTCGGCAAGCCGGTGGACTTCGCGACCGACCCGGCCGGCTGGCTGGACGACCCCGCGGCGCGCAACGCCGCTTGGGCGGCGGAGGGCGTGGACGACCGCGCCGGCCTGCTGGAGACCGAGGCGGCGGTCGAGGACCTGGCCGCCGACCAGTACGCGCTGGTGCGCAACGCCTACCTCGACCGGCGGCGCCACGCGGTCAGCGACGGCGCCGCCGCCGTCGAGTACGAACTGGATTAGGCGCGCCCGCCCGCCGCGGCCGGCGGGCCGGCCGCCTCAGCGGCAGAACAACTTCTTGAGCCAGTTGAACAGCCCGCAGCCGCTCGCGCCGCACGGCGCGTTCCCGCCGGCCTGCTGCTGCTGGGCGTGGTGGCGCTTGAGCACGGAATCGGTCGGAACTTGATTCATGGCGGGAAACCCCCATCATTGGTCGGTGAGCCGCCGGCATTGTACCCAATTCCGCCCGCTCGCGCTCTGTTAAAATGGCCCGCGCCCCCGATCCCCGCCCGCGCATGGATTCCCACACCGCCCCCGGCTCCATCGGCCGCCACAAGCTGGTCGAGTTCACCTACCGCATCCTGGACGAGAACAACGGCGAAGTGCTGGAGCAGATCGACCTGCCGGTGTCGTACGTCCACGGCAGCGAGCACGGCCTGTGGGAGCGGGTCGAGGCGGCGCTGGAGAACCGCCGCGCCGGCGACACGGTGGAGGTGCTGGTGCGCCCGGAGGACGCTTTCGGCGAGCAGGATCCGAACCTGCTGCTGACGCAGAGCGCGGACGAGGTGCCGGAGCAGTTCCGCCACATCGGCGCCGAGGCGGAGTTCCAGAACGAGCGCGGCAACACGCGGACTTTCCGCGTCACCCGCATCGACGGCGATCAGCTGACGCTGGACGGCAACCACCCGATGGCGGGCAAGACCCTGCGCTTCTTCCTGAACATCCTGGCGGTGCGCGACGCCACCGAGGACGAGATCCAGGATCCGGACAGCCTGAGCCGCCAGCCGCCGCTGCACTGATGCGTTCCGCCGGGCGGCGCGCCGGACGGGCCGCCGCCGTCCTCCTCGCCGTCCTCGCCCTGCTCGCGGCGGCGCTCGCGGCGCTGCTCCTCGGCAGCCGGCCCGCGCTCGACGGCCGCATCGGCCTGCCCGGCCTGCAGGCGCCGGCGGCGATCTCCCGCGACGCCCTCGGCGTCGTCGCCATCGAGGCCGGCGACCGCCTCGACCTGGCCCGGGCGGCCGGCTTCGCGCATGCCCAGGAGCGCTTCCTCAGCATGGACTTCCAGCGCCGCTGGGCGGGCGGCGAACTGGCGGCGCTGCTCGGCGCCGCGGCGCTGCCGCAGGACCGCCGCGTCCGGCTCCACCGCTTCCGCGCCCGCGCCGAGCGCCTGCTGGGCGAGCTCGCGCCCGCCGAGCGCGCCCTGCTCGAGGCCTACGCGGCCGGCGTCAACCGCGGCCTCGCGGCGCTGGCGGCGCCGGCGTTCCCGTACCCGCTGCTGCTGGCGCGGCCCGCACCGTGGCGGCCGGAAGACAGCCTGCTGGCGCTGTTCTCCATGCACCTGGCGCTGCAGGGCGGGCGCTGGCGCTACGAGGCGGCGCGCGGCGCGCTGGCCCGGGAGTTCGGCCCCGCGGCGGCGGACTTCCTGGCGCCGGTCGACTCGGCGCTGGCGGCGCCGCTGGACGGCTCGCCGACCCCGCACGCCGCGCCGCTGCCCGGCCCCGCCGCGATCGACCTGCGGCACGTGCCGCTGGATCCGGCGCGGCTGCCCGAGGTGCGCATGCCCTGGGAGCAGCGCGCCGGCAGCAACGCGTTCGCGGTCGGCGGCGCCTTGACCGCGCACGGCGCAGGGCTGCTGGCCAACGACATGCACCTGGTGCTGACGGTGCCGAACATCTGGTTCCGCATGCACTGGCGCTGGCGGGAGGACGGCCGGGAGCGGGAGCTCGGCGGGGTGACCCTGCCGGGCATGCCGTGGATGATCGCCGGCAGCAACGGCGCCATCGCCTGGGGCTTCACCAACGGCAACATCGACAGCCAGGACCTGCGGCCGCCCGCGCCCGGCGCCGCGCCGGCCCGGGGCGACGCCGAGCGGCTCGAAGTGCGCTTCGGCGCCGACGAGACCTTGGCTGTCGCCGCCGACGACTGGGGGCCGCTGCTCGGGCCCGACGGCGGCGGGCGCGCGCTGCGCTGGACCTCGCACCTGCTCGAGGGCCGGCACATCAACTTCCGCCGCATCGAGCGCGCCGCGGACGTCGGCGAGGCGCTCGGGCTGTTCCAGCGCTCCGGCATCCCGGGGCAGAACGTGCTGCTGGTCGACCGCGCCGGCGACGCCGCCTGGACCCTCGCCGGGCCGCTGCTCCGGCGCGGCGGCCGCAGCGGGCGGCTGCCCGCGGCCGCGGGGACGCCGCCGCCCGGGCTGCTGCCGGCCGCCGACTACCCGGCGGTGCGCAATCCCCCGGACCACCGCCTGTGGTCCGCCAACAGCCGCCACGTCGGCGGCGCGGCGTTCGCGCGGCTCGGCGACGGCCGCTACGCCTACGCCGCGCGCGCCCGGCGCATCCGCGACCGGCTGCGGGAGCGGGAGCGCTTCGCCGAGGCCGATCTGCTCGACATCCAGCTCGACCGGCGGGCCGACCACCTGCGGCCCTGGCTGCGCCGCCTCGAGCGGGTGCTGGACCATCCGCGGGCCGCGGCCGCGGCGGCGCGCCTCGGTCTGCGCGCGCATCTCGCCGCATGGGACGGCCGCAGCGCCGCGGACAGCGTCGCCTACCGCGCGCTGCGGACGTTCCGCAAGCGCTGCCACGAGCGCTTCCTGCTGGTGCTGCAGACCCGCCTGGGCGGCCGGCCCGACGCCCGCATGCGCGAACTGCGCTGGCAGCTCGACGCCCCGCTCGACCGCATCCTGGCGGCCGACGCCCGGCACTTCCTGCCGCAGGGCATGCGCGACTGGGACGAGTTCCTGGCGCGGGCGCTGGCGCAGGTGCTGGAAGAGCTGGAAGCCGGCCGGGACGGCGGCCGCGAGGAGCGCATCGGCCACCTGCTGACGCGCGCGCTGCCGTTCCTCGGGCCGTGGCTGGACGCGCCGCCCGACCCGCTGCCCGGCGACCTCGACGTGGTGCGCGTCGAGCGCGGCGACTTCGGCGCCTCCGAACGCATGGCGGTCGCGCCCGGGCGCGAGGAGCAGGGGCTGCTGCACATGCCGGGCGGCCAGTCCGGGCACCCGCTGTCGCCGTTCTACCTCGCCGGGCACGCCGACTGGGTCGCCGGGCGGCCGAGCCCGTTCCTGCCGGGGCCGGAGCGGCACCGGCTCCGGCTCGCGCCGTCAGAACACTGAGGAACTGAGCTCGCGCACCGCCTGCAGCATCTCCGGGTCGTCGGTCAGCGCCTGCGACACCGCGCTGCCGCAGGCCGTCACCGGCTCGACGCCGGCGCCGATCAGTTTGCCCGCGTGCACCAGCAGCCGGGTGCTCGCGCCCTCGTCCAGGCCGTTGCCGCGCAGGTTGCGGGTCATGCCGGCGAATTTCACCAGCAGCTCCGCGGTCGCCTCGTCGACGCCGGTCTCGCGCATCACGATCTGCCGCTCCAGCCCGGGCTCCGGGTAATCGAACTCCAGCGCGACGAAGCGCTGCCGGGTGCTCTGCTTCAGGTCCTTCAGCACGCTCTGATAGCCGGGGTTGTAGGAGATCGCCATGCAGAACTCGTCCGGCGCCTCCAGCAGCTCGCCGTGCTTCTCCATCGGCAGCACGCGGCGGTCGTCGCACAGCGGGTGGATGACCACCGTGGTGTCCTTGCGCGCCTCGACGATCTCGTCCAGGTAGCAGATGCCGCCGGAGCGCACCGCGCGCGCCAGCGGCCCGTCCACCCAGACCGTCTCGCCGCCGGCGATCAGGTAGCGCCCGACCAGGTCCGAGGAGGTCAGGTCGTCGTGGCAGGAGACCGTGATCAGCGGCCGCTGCAGCCGCCACGCCATGTACTCCATGAAGCGGGTCTTGCCGCAGCCGGTCGGGCCCTTGAGCAGCACCGGCAGCTGGTTGCCCCAGGCCGCCTCGAACACCTCGATCTCGGCGCCGACCGGCGCGTAGTACGGCTCGCGGTCGACGGTGTACTCCTCGGGCTTGAGGACGCGGGCTTCGCTCATCGGGGCGTTACGCAAAGGACGGAGACGGCATTGTCGGCGGACGATGGCTGGTTGTCAAATCCGCGCTTGGCGGCGGACAGCCTATAGACCTACATATAGGTGGAAATATGGCATTAAATCGGCACATACAGCCGTCTTGCGCCGAATCCGGAGCAGGACCGCCAATTGGGTATAATGCGTCCGGATGCTATGGAATTGCTCGAAATGACCGCCAGAAAGGCTTCCGGAAGCCAGCCGGAGAAAACCTACCTGCCGATGGTGGGCTGGAACTCGGCGGATTACCCGCACTCGGTCTTTGTGGGGGATTGCAATGACATCCTAGACGACAAGATTCCCGCAGAGAGCGTAGACTTGGTCGTCACATCCCCGCCTTATGCAGATCAGCGGAAAAACAACTACGGCGGCATCCACCCCGACGCCTATGTGGAGTGGTTTTTGCCGAGGGCCGACAAACTCAAGCGGGTCCTGAAGCCGTCCGGCTCCTTTGTGTTGAACATTAAGGAAAAAGTCGTCAAGGGAGAACGGCACACCTATGTTCTGGACCTGATCCTCAGCATGAGGCGGCAGGGCTGGCTGTGGGTGGACGAGTACATCTGGCACAAGAAGAACTGCTACCCCGGAAAATGGCCCAATCGATTCAGGGACAGCTGGGAGCGCCTTTTGCATTTCGCGCTCTCCAAAGACTTCAAGATGCGGCAGGAGGCCGTGATGGTGCCGATGGGAGAGTGGGCGGGAAACCGCCTGAAGAAATTGTCGGAAACCGACATGACCCGGGATCTTTCCAAAACCGGAAACGGTTTCGGCAAGCGCGTGTCCAACTGGGTGGGCCGGGACTTCGCGTACCCCACCAATGTTCTGCACATGGCGACGGAATGCGGATACAAAGGGCATCCCGCGACGTTCCCGGTGCAATTGCCCTCCTGGTTCATAGAACTGTTCACCGACCCCGGCGATGTCGTGCTGGACCCGTTCGCGGGGTCCGGCACCACCTTGGCGGCCGCCAAGGAATTGAACCGGAATTCGATCGGCATCGATGTTTGCGAAGAATTCTGCTTATTGATCAAAGATCGGCTGTCGTCATGACCGCGGCGCCAGACTGGTGGGCCGCGGCCGAAAAAGAGATTGATTCGGCGCTGGCGGGTTTCACCACAGGGCTGAAGCGGAAGCTTGAGGAGTGCGGAAACAAGCCATCGATCCTGCTGAAAAAGAAAAACCCTTTCTTGTTAAGAATCAGGGGCGCGGAAACGGCCCACGATCTTGTCAAGAGAATGCTTGAGGCATTGTTGTCTTCGAGCGAAGAGACGAGATTCGGAAACAGCTTCGAAAAGTGCGCGGAGGTGGTATGCAAATACGGGAGAGACGGAAAGAAATCCGGCATAGAGGGAATCGACCTCGAATACGCGGAACACGAAGAACAGAGAACCTTGATCCAGGTAAAGTCAAGCGTGAACTGGGGCAATTCCTCGCAGAAAAAACAACTGAGCGAGAATTTCAAAACGGCCTGCAGGATTCTCAAACAGGGCGGATCGGTGAAAAATGTTCGCTGCGTGGAAGGAATCTGCTATGGAAAAAACGAACGCGTCCAACTGGGAGACCGCGAACGCATAGTGGGCGAGAGTTTCTGGGAAGAAATCTCAGGCTGGCGGGGGTTGTATTCGGCCTTGATGGAAAAAGCCGGCCTGCACGCCGGCAATGGCCTCCAAGAAGCCAAAGATGACGCAATCCTCAAAATCGTCGCATTCATGCGGGAGCGATCTCTATTAGTCGAAGAAGATAAGGTCGATTGGGATGAACTGCTCATATTTTTGAGTCAGTCGTGAAATCGCCTCCGTCCAAAAGCCATCTGCCCCGCAGAGAAATTGTTCGCGTATCGATGTTCCCGGACTCTCGTCACGCTATGCCTGTATAATCGCCGCCGGGACCATGCAATCGTCGGAATCCGCGCCGCCCGCCCGCTTCGGCCCGCCCGCTCTCCAGCCATGACCGACGCCGTCGCCACCAACCAGACCATCGCCGTCGTCGGCGGCGGCATCAGCGGCCTCACCGCGGCGCTGGAGGCGGCGGAGACCAACAAGGACGTGGTGCTGATCGAGAAGCGCCCGTTCATCGGCGGCCGCATCGCGCAGCTGTACAAGTACTTCCCCAAGATGTGCCACCCGACCTGCGGCCTGGAGATCAACCAGCGCCGCGTCAAGGCCAACCCCCGCCTGACCGTGCTGACCCTGTCCGAGGTCGCGGCGGTCGAGGGCGCGGCCGGCGGCTACACCCTCACGGTGCGCCGGAGCCCGCGCTACGTGAACGGCAACTGCACCGCCTGCGGCGACTGCGGCCGCGCCGTGGAAGCGGAGTTCGACGACGAGTTCAACTACGGCCTGGCCAAGCGCAAGGGCGCCTGGCTGCCGTACAACATGGCCTATCCGCAGCAGTACGTGCTGGATCCGCGCATCCTCGGCACCGAGGATGCCGCGCGCGCCCGCGCCGCCTGCCGCTACGGCGCCATCGATCTCGACATGCAGGAGGAGACCCTGACCCTGCAGGCCGGCGCCATCGTCTGGGCCACCGGCTGGCGGCCGTACGACGCGGCGCGCATCCATCCCTACGGCTACGACCGCATCCCCAACGTCATCACCAGCGTCGAGCTGGAGCGGATGATGGACCCGTTCGGCCCCACCGGCGGCAAGCTGCTGCGGCCCTCCGACGGCAAGGAGGCGCGCGACGTGGCGTTCATCCAGTGCGCCGGCTCGCGCGACCGCAACCACCTGCGCCACTGCTCGCGCATCTGCTGCATGGCCTCGCTCAAGCAGAGCACCTACCTGCGCGAGCAGTTCGGCGACGACGGCCGCGCCACCATCTACTACATCGACATCCGCGCCATCGACCGCTTCGAGGACTTCTACCGCAAGGTGCAGGCGGACGAGAACGTCCGCTTCGTCAAGTCCAAGGTGGCGCGCGTCGACGCCGGCGAAAACGGCGACCCGGTGTGCAAGGGCGTCGACACCGAGGGCTACCACCGCTACGAGACGCCGCACGACCTGGTGGTGCTGGCGATCGGCATGGAGCCGTCGGTGGCCGCCGGCGACCTCCCGGTGCCGGTGACGGTCAACCGCGACGGCTTCATCGAGGCCGACGAATCCGGCCACGGCATCTTCGCCGCCGGCTGCGCCGCCGAGGCGCTGGACGTGAACCGCTCGGTGCAGAGCGCGACCGCCGCGGCGCTGCGCGCGGTGCAGGTCGTCAACCGCGCCGCCGGCACGGAGGCGGCGTGAGCGGCGACGCCAAGCTGGCCGCCTACCTGTGCCGCGGCTGCGGCCTGGGCGAGCGGCTGGACACCGGCGCGCTGGCGCTGGTGGCCGAGAAGGAGGGCAAGGCGGCGCTGGTGCGCCAGCACGACTTCCTGTGCAGCGCCGAGGGCGTGGCGCAGATCCAGGCCGACCTCGACGCCGGCGAGGCCACGCACGCGGTGCTGGCCGCCTGCTCGCGCCGCGCCAAGACCGAGGCGTTCCGCTTCCCCGACGCCGCGGTGGCGCGCGCCAACCTGCGCGAGGGCGTGATCTGGATCCGCCCGGACGAGGAGGACGCGCGCGCGGCCACCCAGGAGATGGCGGCCGACTACGTGCGCATGGGCTGCGCCGAGGCCCGGCACATGACGCCGCCGAAGTCCAGCGCGGAGCAGGCCCTCAACCGCCGGCTGCTGGTGGTCGGCGGCGGCGTGACCGGCCTGACCGCGGCCGCGGAGGCGGCGCGCGCGGGCTACGACGTCGCCCTGGCGGAGAAGAGCGCCGAACTCGGCGGCATGGCGGCGCGGCTGCACCGCCGCATCCCGCAGCGCAGCCCCTATGCCGACCCGGAGCACGCCGGCGTCGAGGAGCTGATCTCGGAGGTGCTCGCCAGCGACCGCATCGCGGTGCTGACCCGCACCACCGTGGCCCGCACCGAGGGCGCCCCCGGGCGCTTCGAGGTGGAACTGGCGACCGAAAGCGGCGCGGTGACCCGGGCCACCTTCGGCGCCATCGTGCAGGCCAGCGGCTTCCGCCCCTACGACGCCGGCAACCTGCCGGAGTTCGCCTACGGCGACAGCCCAGACGTGGTCACCCAGGCCGAGCTCGAGGAGCTGGCGCGGGCGGCCGGCGACGCGCCCCTGGCGCGGCCCTCGGACGGCCGGCCGGCGCGCGACGTGCTGTTCATCCAGTGCGCCGGGCAGCGCAGCGAGAAGCCGGGCCACCTGCCCTACTGCTCCGGCTTCTGCTGCAGCGCCAGCATCAAGCAGGCGATGTACTTCCTCGACCGCGACCCGGACGTCAACGCCACCGTGCTGTACACCGACCTGCGCACCCCGGGCTCGGCCGGCGAGGACTTCTACCGCAGCGGCCAGAACAAGGGCGTGATCTTCACCAAGGGCGTGGCGAGCCAGGTCGCGGTCGGCGACGGCGCGCTCGAGGTCACGTTCCGCGACCTGATCCTGGACGAGGAAGTGACCACGCCTTTCGACCTGGTGGTGCTGGCCACGGGCCTGGTGCCGAACGCCGGCATCGATCCGGACGCGCCGGCCGCGGACGGGCCCGAAGCCGAGGCCGGAAACGGCGGCGGCAACGGCGGCAACGGCAACGGCGTCGCCGTCTCCGCCGTGCCGGTCGAATCGATCCTCAACCTCGGCTACCGCCAGGGCGCCGACGTGCCGCAGCTGGCGCACGGCTTCGCCGACTCGCACTTCATCTGCTTCCCCTACGAGACCCGCCGCACCGGCATCTACCTGGCCGGCCCGGTGCGCCGGCCGATGGACCTGCAGCAGGCCCGCGAGGACGCCATGGGCGCGGCCCTCAAGGCGATCCAAGCGATCGAGAACGCCGGCCGCGGCCGCGCCGCGCACCCGCGCTCGGGCGACCTCAGCTTCCCCAGCTTCCGGCGCGAGGGCTGCACCCAGTGCAAGCGCTGCACCGTGGAGTGCCCGTTCGGCGCCATCGACGAGGACGAGCAGCGCTACCCGCAGTTCAACGAGTCGCGCTGCCGCCGCTGCGGCACCTGCATGGGCGCCTGCCCGGTGCGGGTGATCTCGTTCGAGAACTACTCGGTCGACACCGTGGGGCAGCAGATCAAGAACGTCGACATCCCCGAGGAGTCCGAGGAGAAGCCGCGCATCCTGGTGCTGGCCTGCGAGAACGACGCCTACCCGGCGCTCGACATGGCGGCGCAGAACGGCCTCGGCTACAGCCCCTACGCGCGCGTCGTCCCGGTGCGCTGCCTGGGCTCGGTCAACACCATCTGGGTCACCGACGCGCTCAACAGCGGCTACGACGGCGTGGTGCTGATGGGCTGCCAGAAAGGCGAAAACTACCAGTGCCACTTCGTCAAGGGCTCGGAGATGGCGCACTACCGCATGAGCAAGATCGACGACACGCTGGAGCAGCTGAGCCTCGAGACCGAGCGCGTCGCCACCCACGAAGTCGCCATCACCGACGTCCGGCGGGCGCCGGCGCTGATCGACGAGATGGCGGCGGCCATCGAGCGCATCGGGCTGAGCCCGCTGAAGTTCTGAGGGAGCCGGAATGAGCGAAGCCCTGAACGTCCGGATGATCGAGCGCTACCGCAACAACTTCCTGCGGGAGGTGGGCGAGCACGTCGAGGAGGGCGAATGGGTGAAGATGTGCATCCAGTGCGGGGTGTGCTCCGGCTCCTGCCCGCTGGGCCCGCACTGGGACCACCCGCCGCAGGAGCTGTTCATGATGATCCGCGCCAACCAGCGCGAAGAGGTGCTGCAGTCGACCTCGATGTGGATGTGCACCTCCTGCTACAACTGCATCGTGCGCTGCCCGCGCGAACTGCCGATCACCCACATCATGCACGGCCTCGCCCACTACGCGCGGCGGCTGGGGCTGGCGCCCAAGGAGCAGCCGACGCACAAGTTCTCGCAGCTGTTCTGGGACAACCTGGCGCACAAGGGCCGGGTCAACGAACTCAAGCTGGCGATCCGGCTGTACTTCATGAACGGCCTGATTCCGGGCGTCAAGAAGGCCTGGAAGATGAAGAAGATCGGCCTCGGCATGCTGTTCACGCGCCGCCTGAATCCGCTGGAGGCGCTCGGCGGCCACAAGGTCCAGGACGCCAAGGGCTTCCACGCCATGCTGCGCAAGGCGCAGGAACTCGAGGACGCCCGCATGAATCAAACCACCACCGCCCCCCGGTGACCGCCATGGCCAAGCACGAATACTCGTTCTACCCCGGCTGCTCCTCGCAGCAGGCCGCCTCGTCCTCCAACTACCTGACCTCGGTCGAGACCATGTGCCAGGAGCTGGACATCCAGCTCAACACCATCCCGGACTGGAACTGCTGCTCGGCCTCGATCGGCTGGTGCGGCGGCGGCGAACTGCCGCGCCTGACCCTGTCGGCGCGCAATCTGGCGCTGTCGGAGAAGCACAACCCCGGCCAGGACGTGGTGGCCACCTGCGCCGCCTGCTGGCTGGCCACCCGCGAGACCGCCGAGCGCCTGGAGGAGGACGACGGGCTGCTGGCGGAAACCAACCAGGCGCTGAAGGAGGCCGGGCTGGAGTTCAAGAACGAGAACCGCATCCGCCACATGGTCGAGGTGCTGATCGAGGACCTCGGCTACGACGAGATCGGCGCGCATGTCACCCGCCCGCTGGAGGGCATCAAGATCGCGGGCTACGTCGGCTGCCAGACCAACCGGCCGTTCGGCATCGAGGGCGAATCCTTCGAGAACCCGAAGTACCTGGACAAGTTCATCGAGACCCTGGGCGCGGAGGCGGTCGAGGACTACGACCGCAAGGTCTCCTGCTGCGGCGGCGCGCTGGCCTTCTCCGAGCCGGAGAAGAGCCAGGCGCTGATCAAGGAGATCATCGAGGCGGCCTACGACGGCGGCGCCGACATGATCGTGACCCCCTGCCCGGTGTGCCAGATGAACGTCGAGGTCTACCAGGACCAGATCAACGAGACCTACGGCACCAAGTTCCACATCCCGGTCACCTACTACAGCACCCTGATGGCGGTGGCCTACGGCCGCAGCGGCAAGGACGCCGGCCTCGACGGCCAAGTCATCCGCGCCCGCCAGCTGGAGGCGATCGCCGGCGGCAAGTAGGCCGCGCTCAGCGGCAGTCGGGCGGTTCGCCCTCCATGCCGCCCTTGGCCAGCAGCACCTGCCAGAGTTGGTTGTAGCGCGAGCGGAACGCGCCCGCGCAGCAGCTCAGGTAATAGCGCCACATGCGGTAGAAGCGCTCGTCGTAGGCGCCGCGCAGCTCGCCCCAGGCGCGCTCGAAGTTGCCGCGCCACGCCATCAGGGTGCGGTCGTAGTCGCGGCCGAAGCTGTGCCAGTCCTCCAGCGCGAAGCGGTCCTCGATGGCCTTGCCGATCTGCCGCACCGACGGCAGCTGCCCGTGCGGGAAGATGTAGCGGTTGATCCAAGGGTCGGTGGTGCGGCTGGTGACGTTGCTGCCGATGGTGTGCAGCAGGAAGCGGCCGCCCTCCGGCAGCAGGGCATGCACCCGGCGCATGAAGCGGCCGTAGTTCTTGCAGCCCACGTGCTCGAACATGCCGATGGAGTAGACCGCGTCGTAGGACTCGCCGCGCGGCAGGTCGCGGTAGTCAAGCAGGCGGATCTCGACCGGCAGGCCGGCGCAGGCCGCGCGCGCCAGTTCGGCCTGCTCCCAAGACAGGGTGATGCCGACCACCTCCGCGCCGTGGCGCTCGGCGAACCAGCGGCAGGCGCCGCCCCAGCCGCAGCCGATGTCCAGCACCCGCTCGCCGCCGCGCAGCCCCAGCTTGCAGGCGATCAGCTCGAGCTTCGCCTCCTGCGCCTGGTCCAGGTCCTCGGCGCGGCGCCAGTAGCCGCAGGAATACAGCATGCGCCGGTCCAGCATGCGCCGGTACAGATCGTTGCCCACGTCGTAGTGGCGGCGCGCCACGCGCTTGGCGCGCATCCGGTTCTGCATGTTGAACAGCAGCGCGAACGCCGCGTCCTGCCCCGCTTTCGCGCCGGGCACCCGGCGCTCCAGGCGCGCGCGGGTCACGCGCGCGAAGAACTCGTCCAGCGCGGCGCAGTCCCACCAGCCGTCCACGTACGACTCGCCCAGCCCCATCGAGCCCTGCGTCAGCACCCGCCGGTAGAGCTTCGGGTTGTGCACCTGCAAATCCCAGGGGCGCTCGCCGCCGATGCCGACATCGGCCTCGGCCAGCAGCTGCAGCAGGCGCTTGCGGGCGGCGCGCACGTCAATCTCCCGGCGGGAAGCGGCGGGCCTCGACGCTCCAGCCGGCGGCGCCGGCGCGCAACAGCAGGCAGGACGGCCCGCCGCCGGTCCGCTCGCGCCCGGCGGCGCCGGGGTTGAGCAGCCAAGGGCGCTCCTCCCGGTCGCAGGCGAGCCGGTGCGTGTGGCCGTAGACCACCGCCCGCGCCGCCGGCCAGGCCGCCCGCAGTTCGGCGTGGTCCGGCCGGCCGCCGAAGCGGTCGCCGTGGGTCACCACCAGCTCGCCGCCCGGCAGCGGCAGGCGCTCGGTCTCGCGCAGCGCGCCCAGCGCGCCGCGGCGGTCGTTGTTGCCGCGCACCGCGACCACCTTGCCCGCCAGCGTCCCGAGTTCGGCCAGCACCGCCTCGTCCAGCACGTCGCCGGCGTGCACGATGCAGTCGGCGCCGGCCAGCGCGGCCGCGACCCGGGGGTCCAGCCAGCCGTGCGTGTCGGACAGCACGCCGACCCGGACGGCGTCGCCGGCGGCGGCCGTCATGCGCCGTACTTCCCGCGCTGTTCGCTTTCCCGGTGCCGGCGGACCTGCTCGTCGCGCCGCGTCCGCCACTGCTCCCGGCGCTCCTCGATGCGCCGTTCCCGGGCGCCTTCGCGCAGCGGGATGCTGCGCTCGCCGAACAGCACCTGCGCCAGGAAGCGCATGGCGAACTCCAGCAGGCGCTCCTCGTCGTCGAGCAGCGCGCGCTCCTCCGCCGCCGGCAGTTCCACCAGCCGGCGGAAGCCGGGACTCTGCAGGAATTCGCGGAAGCCGTCCAGGTCGTAGCTGCACATGTCGAACAGCTGCAGGCTGCGCGGCGACGGCGCGCCCACGGTCGGCCCCGCGGAGCGCTTCTTCAGCACCAGGTCGCGCCAGGCCCGGTTCATGGCGTCGTAGCGGTCGAGCCCCTGCTCAGTCCGGTATTCCGCCACCGTCTGGGTGTGCGGCTCCTCGTGCCCCAGGCAGTGCTCCTCGCGCACGACGAAATAGACCTCTTCCACCGCGGGCGAATCCTTCTTGCGCACGCCCATGCTGCCGAGCGCGTAGTAGCGGCAGGCGGCCGGCCGGTCCTCGTACACGGCGCAGCCCTCCGCGGTCAGGTGCGCGCACTCGGTGGTGCCGGGCTTGGTCGCCATCTTCAGCCCCGGCATGCCGTGCGCGTCCATCTCGAACGGCACCGTGTAGCGGGCGACGAACTCGCCGGAGCTCAGCCCCAGGCGGTTCTTCAGGCGCAGGATGTCGTACGGCGTGAGCTGCAGGTCGATGTCGCGGCAGCAGGCGTTGAAGCAGGCGATGTCCTTGTGGCAGCGGAACCGGAACGCGCTGTCCGGGCCCAGCTCGACCGGCTGCACCGGCGAGGCGGCGGGCTGGGAGCCGGCTTGGGAGGAACGGTCCACGGCGTGACGCGGCAACTTGCCGCGCCTATTTTACAGGGCGCATCCGCCGGAGTCCGGCGTATAATCGCCGGCAGCCCCGCCCGCCGCCATGCTGCGCCCCGACCCCGCCCATCTCGACGAGCTGCTCCGCCGCATCGAGGGGCTGGTGCCGGAATCGCTCCAGTCGACCCGGGCCGAGATCCGCAAGACGATGCGCGCCGGCATCGAGAGCCTGCTGCAGCGGCTGGACGTGGTGACGCGCGAGGAATTCGACGCGCAGGCCAAGCTGCTGGCGCGCAGCCGGCAGCGCCTGGACGCGCTGCAGGCCCGGCTGGACGCGCTGGAGCGCGACCGCGCCGGCGCGGACTGAGCTACAGCTGCTCCAGCATGTAATCGACCGCGAGGCGCACCGCCTCGTCCGACAGGTCCGGACGGCCGCCCTTGGGCGGCATCTGGTTGAGGCCGTTGATGGAGTTGGCGTACAGCGCCTCCCGGCCCTTGCCCAGGCGCGCCTCCCAAGCCGCGGCGTCGCCGATCTTCGGCGAATTCAGCACGCCGGTGGTGTGGCAGACCTGGCAGACCATCGCGTACACCTCGGCGCCGGACGGGGCGGCCGCCGACGCCGTCTTCACCGCCGCGCCGGAAGCCGCCGGCGCCGCCGCGGGCGGGACTTCCGCGTCGCCGGTGTTGAGCCGGCCGATCGGCCGGATGCGCTCCTGGATCGCCGCGGCGACCTTCGGGTCGTCCAGCTTCAGGTCCGGCTCGACGAGGTTCTGCGCGAGGATGAACAGGACGATGGTCATCGCGACCAGGACGCCCAGAATGCCGGTGAACAGGGTCGGTGTCGCCATGGCGGGAGCGGTTGCGGGATTGCGGGGGCGGGCGGGCGCCGTTCAGTCCAGCGCCGCGAAGATCTGGTCGCGGATCTTCTCGATCGAGCCGACGCCGACGACGACGTGGTAGCGCGGCGCGTCCGGCACCGCGGACTCGGCCCACTGCGAATAGTAGCCGACCAGGGGCTCCGTCTGCTCGTGGTAGACCTCGAGGCGCCGGCGCACCACCTCCTCGCGGTCGTCGTCGCGCTGGATCAGCGGCTCCCCGGTGGCGTCGTCCACGCCCTCCCGCGCCGGCGGATTGTGCTCGACGTGGTAGGCGCGCCCCGAGCCCGGGTGGATGCGCCGCCCGCTCATGCGGCGGACGATCTCCTCGTCGTCGACCCGGATCTCGACCACGTGGTCCACGTCGATCTCGTTCTCGCGCAGCGCCTCCGCCTGCGCCACGGTGCGCGGAAAGCCGTCGAACAGGAAGCCGCTCTCGCAGTCCGCGGCGGACACGCGCTGCTCGACCAGGTCCAGGATCAGGTCGTCCGGCACCAGGCCGCCCGCGGCCATGATGGACTCGGCCTTGCGGCCCAGCGGCGTCCCGGCCTGGACCGCGGCGCGCAGCATGTCGCCGGTCGAGATCTGCGGGATGCCGAAGTGCTCGCTGATGTAGCCCGACTGCGTGCCCTTGCCCGCGCCCGGGCCGCCCAGCAGGATCACGCGCATGGGGCGGCGGCGCGCGGGCCGCGGCGGGCGGGAATCGGTGCGGACGGCATGGGTCTCTCCTGCGGAATACGGGCGCGGCGGCGGGCGGCTCCGGCGCGCCGGGCGGCGCCGCGGCGGCGGGGCGCGGGCAATTCTACACGACCGGCCCGGCCGCGCCTACTCCATCAGGTCGACCTCGATCCCCTCGGCCTGCAGCCGCTCGGAGCGGCTCCGCAGCCAGCGCTGGAAGTCCGGCGCCGTCCGGTGCGCGCCGGAGGCCGCGTAGTCCAGGATCGACTGCACGTGGAACGCCTTGAGGTAGCCCTCGCTGCGGATCGCCTCCGCGCCGGAAGCGTCGTAGGCCGCCAGGGTCGGCGCGACCTTGACCCCCTGCGCCATGGCCCAGTCGAGGCTGGTGGTGGCGACTCCGTCCGGCGCCACCATCGGATCGGCCGAACGGATGTCCAGCACCGCGATCTCGAAGCGGTCAAGCAGCGCGCGGGTGGCGGGACGGCGGAAGATGTCCTGGTGCAGCTCGTCGCAGGCCAGGCACTGCTGCTGCTCGAACAGCACCAGCAGCGGCCGCGCCGGATCGCGCCGCGAGAGATCAAACGGCGGGCCGTCCAGCGTGGCGTCCTCCAGATGCAGCCGGCCGCTGCCGGACGGCGCATCGGCGCCGCGCGCGTAGGCGGCGAAACTCTGGCCGCGGTAGCGCCGTTCCGCGAGGTAGCGGGCCGCGAGGCGCAGCCGCGGCGGCGGGTAGTAGCCGTTCATGCGGAACACCTGCCCGCGCTCCGGCTCGTACGCCAACACGGTCGGCGTGAACATCACCCCGGCCTTGCGCGCGAATGCGGCTTCCGAAAGCGTCTCGCCGTCGAGGTCGGTCACTTCCAGCGAGCCGAACATGTTGATCGCGATCATATCGAAATGCCGCCGCATGTAGTCGGCGATGTCCTGCTGTCCCAGATCGTTCTCGACGAACAACCGGCAGTAGGGACAGCCGTCCTGGTAGATGTACAGCATCACCAGCCGGTCCTCAGCGGCGGCCTCCTCGAGGTCCTCGCCCAAGTCCAGGAACGACTGCTTGAACCAGTCCGGGTGCGGCAGGTGGCCGGGATTGCTCATCCCGGGGTCCAGCCGCTCCTCCGCCGGCGCGACCGCGGCGCCGCCGGCCAGGGCCAGCGCCAGTGCAGCGACCGCCGGCGCGCGCATCGCCCCGCCCTACTCCGCGAATTCCAGCTCGTCGCGCACCGCGTCGATGCCGGCCTGCGCGCACTCCGCGTCCACCTCGCCGGTCGCGCCGGACACGCCGACGCCGCCGTAGAACTGCCCGCCGGCCTCCAGCGGCAGGCCGCCGGCCAGGCGCGTCAGCCTGCGGCTGGCGCGCGCCAGCCCTTTCTCCAGCTGCTCGCTCGGTTGGCGCAGGTTGGCCGCGGTGTAGGCTTTCTTCTTGGCGATCTTCAGGGTCACCGGCGCGGCCAGCGGGTGGCGCAGCAGGGCCTGGGGGCGGCCGTCGCGCGCCGCCAGCGCCGCGGTCACCGGATAGCCCTCGGCGTCGCAATGCGCGACCGCGGCGCCGACCACCTGGCGGGCCAGATCGGCCGCAAGCAGCCGCACGCCGACGGTGGCGTCGGCGTGCGCCGCCGGCGCCGCCAGCAACAGCAGCAGCACGGGAATGAGTTTCTTCATGGCGGAATCCTCCGAAAGAAATTAAGTCCGAAAGAGCTCAGGAAAGTTCCAGCCCCGGATTGTCCCCGACGTTCACGAGGCGCGGCAGGCTGCGCGGCAGCCCCGCCGCGCCGTCCCGCGCCAGCAGCCAGTCGCGGGCCACGTCCCAGACCGGCGGCCCCGGCGCGACGCGGCCGACCGCGCCCCAGCCGGCCACCTTGTAGCGGCGCTTCGGCTCCAGCGGCCCGCCCGCCGCCCGCAGGTCGCGGATGCGCCCGCCCATGGCCGCGGTCGGATCCAGCGCGTAGTCCAAGCCGCGCAGGCGCGCCATGTCGCCGCCCTGCTGCCGGTAGGGATCGGGGTTGAACACGTTGTCGGCCACGTCCTCCAGCATCGCGCGGAGCTGTTCGCCCGTCATCTCGCTCCGGTAGGTCTCGGGATAGGTGATGGCGGTCTGCGACAGCAGGTGCTCCATGGTCAGCGTCTCGCCCGGCAGCACGCTCGCGCCCCAGCGGAAGCCCGGCGACAGCGCGATCTCGGCGTCGTAGTGCTCGAGCAGGGCCTGGCACAGCAGTTCGTCGAACGTGCCGTTGAAGTTGCCGCGCCGGTACAGCGCCTCCCCGGCCACCGCCAGCGGCTGCGCCAGCCGCTCAGCGTGCGGCGCCCGCAATCGCCCGATCAGCGCCTGCATCTCCGGATCCGGCGGCAGCAGGTCCGCGAACACCGGCAACAGGCGGTAGCGGAAGCCGGACGGGCGACCGCGGCGCAGTTCGACGTCCAGCACGCCCAGGAACTTGCCGTTGGAGCCGGCGTTGGTGACCAGCGTGCGTCCGCCGGCGTTCTCCACCGCGATCGCCTCGGGCACGCCGTCGTGGGTGTGCCCGCCCAGGACCGCGTCCAGGCCGGACACCCGGGACGCCAGCTTCAGGTCCACGTCCATGCCGTTGTGCGACAGCAGCACCGTCAGCGCCGGCGCGTGCCGCTCGCGGATCTCCGCGACCAGGGCCTGCAGCGCCCGCTCCCGGATGCCGTAGCTCCAGTGCGGCACGAAGCGCTTGGGATTGGCCACCGGGGTGTACGGAAACGCCTGCCCGATCACCGCCACCGCGTGGCCGCCCAGCTCGCGCAGGACGTACGGCGCGAACGCATGCCCAGTGTCCTCGTCGTGGGCCAGCCGCTCGTCGAACAGGGCCTCTTCCGTCAGGCGCACGTTCTGCGCCACGAACGCGGCGTCGGAACGCTCCAGGTTGGCGCGCAGCGCGTCCTCGCCGTAGGTGAACTCCCAGTGCCCGGTCATCGCGTCCACGCCGAGCAGGTTGCAGGCCGCGACCATGTCGGCGCCCCGCGTCCACAGCGCGGTGCCGGAGCCCTGCCAAGTGTCGCCGCCGTCGAGCAGCAGCGAGCGCCCCGCGCCCGCCTCGGCGCGCAGGCGCCGCACCAGCGTCGCCAGGTGCGCGAAGCCGCCCACCCGGCCGTAGCGCGCGGCCAGCGCCGCGAAGTCGCCGTGCGCGAACGCGTACGCCGCGCGGCTGCCGGGCGCGATGCCGAACCGCTCCAGCAGCGCCGCGCCGACCAAGTGCGGCGGCCGGCCGCGCGCCGCGCCGAGACCGAGGTTGGCGTCCGGCTCGCGGAAGTACAGCGGCAGCAGCTGCGCGTGGCAGTCGGTGAAGTGCAGCAAGCGCAACTCGCCGAACGGCGCCAGCGCGTAGGGGTCGTCGTCCGCGCCGCGCGCGGGCAGCACTCCCGCCGCGCCCGCGGCCGCCAGCACGGACAGGAACTCGCGCCGGCTCAGCGCCTGCATGGCGGGCCTACTGCATGTAGGGCTCGGGCCCGACCTTGCCGGCCTGCGAGGTCATCTGCTCGTAGCCGCGCCGGCCCTGATGCTCGGCCTTCCGCGCCAGCGCGACCGCCGCGGCGTAGTCGCCGTCCGCGGCCAGGGCCTGGGCCTGCTTGATGAACTCGGCCGTGTCGCGCCACTCGCCGGCGACCGAGGCCGCCTTGGCGCGGGCGGCCTCCGCCGCCGCCAGGGCCTGCTCGAACGCCGCCGCGTCGGCGGCGAGCGCGGCGCCCGCCGGCGCCGCCAGCAGCAGCACGGCCAGGGCGGGGATGCGAGCGGCGCTCATTTGCGCGCCGCCGGCCCGTTCAGGGGCAGGCCGTTGCTCATGTGGGTGTGGAAGTACTCGAGGTTGCGGTACTCCTCGCCCTGGGCCTCGAACGGCTTGGCCCGCACCTGCTTGTTGCAGCCGGCGTAGCGCCGGTGCAGGGTGCCGATCTCGCCCCACCGGGAGCGGTACACCGGCCAGCCGGTGGCCTGGCCGAGCGCCGGACTCAGCGGTTCGGTGCGCAGCTTGCGGCCGGCCATGCTGAAGTGGCAGTGCGCGCAGGCGAAGTTGAGCTGCCCGCGGCGCGTGAAGTAGAAGTCGCGCCCCTTGCGGTACGCCTCCAGCGCGCGCGGGTCGTCCGCCGGCACGGCCACGTCGACGGTTTCGCCGCGCGACTCGTGGGCCATGTACGCCAGCAGTTCGGCGAGCGGCCCTTTCTTGTACTCGAGCGGCGGCTCGCCGTGCGCCTCGCGGCACTGGTTGATCGCCAGCGCCAGCGTCACCACCTGCCCCTGCTCGCCATCCCAGCGCGGGTACCGGTGCTGCACGCCCGGTCCGCCGAAGCAGTCGGCGTAGCCCTCGCCGTCGGCGAACGGCGCGTTCCACAGGGCTTCGCCGGCGGCGACCGCCATCTCGTACGGCGGGAACTCCTCGATCAGCTCCCAGTTGGCGCGCCCGGCCGGATCCACCGCGTACGTGCCGTTGGCGAACTCCTCCCAAGGCACGGACGGGAACTTGTCGCGGAAGAACTGCTGGATCTTCTCGACGTCTTCTTTCGGGTCGACGGCGGCCTCGGCCGACAGCGCCGCCGCGCCCGGGATCAGCAGCGCCGCCGCCAGCCACAGCGGCGCCGGGATCCTCTTCACTTGACCTCCGCCTCCAGTTCGTCCGACTCGCCCTTGTTGTCTTCCCATCGCAGCGTCAGCACGTCGCCCTTGGCGCCGCGGTACTTGAACGACAGGTAGGGGTTCTTCGACACCCCGGTGCCCCAGTTGGCGACGAACACGGTCTCGCCGCCGACCGTGGCCACCACCTCCTTGATGAAGTGCGCCGGGACCGTCTCGCCGTTCTCGTCCTTGCGCAGGCCGGTCTCCATCGGGTGGGAGATCAGGGCCTTGACGGTCACGACGCCGTCTTTCTCCTTGGCCCGCACGCGCATGCTCTTCTTCGCCATGACGCACTCCGCTCAGCCGCCGCAGCCGCCGATGGTCACCTTGACTTCCCGCGTCGCGGCGTAGGTCTTGCCGCCGGCCTCGACCAGCGCCACCACGTCCGAGGTCTCGAGCATCTTCACCCGGGTGGCGACGTACGGCACCGCGCCCGGCGTGAGGTCGTAGGTGGACGTGAGCGGCAGCGGGTTGTTGGCGACCAGGATGCTCACGCGGGTCACCTCGGGCAGCGTGGTCGACACGCTGACCGGCACCACCGCGCCGTTCTCCGCGATGTCGGGCGCGGTGATGGTGATGGCGTCGCTGGCGGCCGCGCCCTTGCCGCCCAGTTCGGCCAGCACGTCGTCGGCCCGCTCCGCCTCGAACGCGGCCTCCGGCCAAGCCGCCCGGGCCGCGCCGGAGAGCAGCAGCGCGCCGAGCCCGGCGGCGAGAAAGGTTCTGCGGTCCATGCGCCTGGAAACTCCTCCGGCCGAGCCGGTCGCCGCCGCGAATCGGACGGTGCCGGATTGTAGCAAAACGCCCGCCCGGCCTAGCCGTCCGCGCGCCGCGCCTCCCGCACCGTCCGCGCGCCGAGCGGCTGCAGCGGGCGCGCGTTGCCGCCCGCGGCGCGCTCCAGCCAGCGCAGCGCGGCGGCGTCGAGGGGCAGCGGCTCCGCCGCCAGCAGCCAGCGCACGCCCTCCGCGCACGGCGGCGTGGTCAGCGAGCCGCGGTAGCTCAGGAAGCGGTCGCCGGCGGGCACCAGCTCGGCCGGCTCGACGGTCCAGTCCGCCCCGACCGCCGCGGCCGCCAGCCGCGGCCACCAGGACGGCGCGCCGGCGCCCGCGCGCAGCGGCACGCCGAGCACCGCGACCGCGCCCGTCTCGTCGACGTGCACCAGATGCGCCTCGCCGTCGGCGGCGGCCGGCCAGCGGTGCTCGCTCGGGGTGTGGAAGTGGAACTGGCGCAGCGCGAACGCGCGGCCGTCGAGCTCCAGCCGGCCGCCGGGCTCCAGGTCCACCCGCACCGCGCGCGGGTACGCGCTGCGCCGGCCGGCGACGGCCGGGTAATGCAGCCGCACGCGCTCGCCGCCGTCCGCGGCCCGCGCCGGCAGCGCGACCGGCGACTGCTCGGCGCCCTCCCCGCACAGGCGCCAGGCGGGGTCCAGGCCGCTCCAGGCCGCGGGCCCCGCGGCGCCCGCGTAACTCCAGCACGGCTCGCCGCCGCTCATCGGCGGGCGTTCCCGGCCCCGCCGGGCGCGCGGCCCGCGGCGGGCCTCACAGGGTGTACAGGTAGTCGACGATCTTGTCGATCTCGTCCTCGCTCAGGATGCCGTGCTTGCCGAACGGCGGCATCATGGCGTGGGGGCGGAACTCGGTCTGGTCCCAGACGTTGCGCCGCAGCGCGTCCCGGTCGGGGAAGCGGCTCTTCATGGCCAGCAGCGCGACGGCGATGTTGCCGGGCTCCTCGGCGCCGGGAATCATGTGGCAGGACAGGCAGTTGCCCTTCTTGCGGTCGAACGCCAGCTGCCGCCCCTCCTCGATCGCCGTTGCGTCGTCGCCGGCCTGGGCCGGAGCGTTCGCGGCACACGCGAGCGCCAGCAGCAACACGCGGATCTTCACGGCGGCGGCCTCCCGAAACAGGCCATGAACAATGCGCCGGACTATAGCACAGGGCGCCCGCGGAACGCCCGCTTGCGTCCGCCGGGCATCCCGTTTAAACTGGGCCGCGCGGGCGATTAGCTCAGCGGGAGAGCGCTGCCTTCACACGGCAGAAGTCGCTGGTTCGATCCCAGCATCGCCCACCACTCCCCTGCTCCCCGATGGCGGTCGCGGCGGCCGGCGGATAAGTGAAGAAGCCGTGCTCCCTTTCCTGTTTCCTCAATAACCGCCATTAATAATCGGCATCCCGGAGGAGCCGCCATGTTTTTGAAGATCAAAGATGAAAGAGCGTACGATTTGGCGAAGAAGATTTCCCGTCACACCGGGCAGTCTTTGACTGGCATCGTCAAGGAGGCGCTGGCGGAAAAACTGGAGCGCGTGGAGAAAGCGCGTGCCAAGAACCGCGCCGATCTTGCCGCGGAACTGAACCGCCTGGCCTTGCACTGCGCCAGTCTGCTCAACCCCGCCGACGAGCGGACGGCCGACGAGATCATCGGCTACGACGGGCGCGGGCTGCCCACCTGATGGTCGCCGACGCTTCGGCGCCGGCCACCATGCGCAGGCTCGTCAACGGGACCGGGCCGGCGCGCATGGCGCTTGCGGACGATCGCGCATGGTTCCCTTTCGTTTCGCACGCGCCGTTTCCGGAAGGAAATGGGCGCCGCGGGCGTGACTGTTCTCCCGCCCCGGCCGGACGGTGTATTAAAATGCCCGTGCCGCCCCCATCGGTTAAAAGGATAAACCACGGGATTCCTAATCCCGGACTGGTGGTTCGATTCCACCTGGGGGCGCCAGCCCCCTAGAGCGGGCAGACGATCTCGCCCAGGTGCTTCGACAGCAGCATGTTCTCGCGGTAGTCGATCGGCACCACCACCAGCGACGGCCCAGGCTCGGCGAAGGCCCGCTCCAGCGCCGCCGGCAGCTCCCGGGACGCGGCCACCGCGTGCCCGCTCCAGCCGAAGGCGGCCGCCAGCTGCATCCAGTCCGGGTTGCCGAAGCCCAGCGCGGTGTGCCGGTCGAACTGCTGCTGCTGCTTCCAGGAGATCAGGCCGTAGCCGCCGTCCTCCCACACCATGGCCACGATGGACACCCCGAGGCGCTTCGCGGTCTCCATCTCCTGCACGTTCATCAGGAAGCCGCCGTCGCCGCAGACCGCCAGCACCCGGCGGGCCGGGTGCACCATGCCGGCGGCGATCGCCCCCGGCAGGGCGAAGCCCATCGAGCAGAAGCCGTTCGGGATCAGGCAGGTGTTCGGCTGGTGGCAGTGGTAGTGGCGCGCGATCCACATCTTGTGCGCGCCCACGTCGGACAGCAGGATGTCGTCCGGCCCCATCGCCTCGCGCACGTCCCACAGCACCTTCTGCGGCCGCAGGACGCCTTCGGCGTCGTCGTCCCGGTGCGCCGCCAGCTCCGCGCCCATGGCGACGCGCGTCTCGCGCTGCTGGCGCAGATCCCAGGGCGCCGCGCCCTGCGCGCGCACCCGCTCGTTCAGCATCGCCAGCGTCTGCGCCAAGTCGCCGACCAGCTCCACCTCCGGCCGGTAGCAGCGGTCGATCTCGGCCGGCAGGAAGTCGGCGTGGATGATGCTCTTGCCGCCGCCCGGGTTCCACAGGTGCGGGTGGTACTCGACCATGTCGTAGCCGAGCGCGAGCACCAGGTCGGCGGCGTCGATGGCGCAGGCCACCAGGTCCTTGGCCCCCAGGCCGATGGTGTACAGGCAGTAATCCTCGTCCATGTCCACGCAACCCTTGGCCATGAACGTGCTGATCACCCCGATGCCGGTGTGCTCGCAGAACATGCGCAGCTGCTGGCTGGCGCGGATGCGGATGCAGCCGTTGCCGGCCAGGATCACCGGCCGGCGCGCCGCCCGCAGCATCTCGAAGGCGTGGTCGACCTGGTCCGGCGCCGGCACCGGCCGGCGGAAGCGGATCGGCATCATCGCCGCCGCGTCGGCCTCGGCCTTGGCCACGTCCTCGGGCAGCTCCAGGTGCACCGCGCCGGGCTTCTCGCTGCGCGCCAGGCGGATCGCCTTGCGCACGATCTCCGGCAGGCTGTCCGGCTGGATGATGCTGGCGCTCCACTTGGTCACCGGCCGGAACATCTGCACCGCGTCCATCACCTGGTGCGACTCCTTGTGCAGCCGCGCCGACGAGCCCTGCCCGGTCAGCACCAGCAGCGGGGCGCGGTCCATGTTGGCGTTGGCGACCCCGGTGACCAGGTTGGTGGCGCCCGGCCCCAGCGTGCCGAGGCAGCCGGCCGGCTGGCCGGTCAGGCGCCCGTAGGCCTCGGCCATGAACGCCGCGCCCTGCTCGTGCCGGGTGAGGACGAAGCGGATCTTCTCCGAGCGCTCCAGCGACATCATGAAGTCGGCGTTCTCCTCGCCGGGCACGCCGAACACGTACTCGATGCCCTCGTTCTCGAGGCAGCGCACGAACAGGTCGGAGACTTTCACGGCGGCGGCGGGGGCGGCGCGGCCCCCATTCTAGTGCCTCCGCGCCAGCGTCAGGCCGTCGCCGATCGGCACCAGGCTGACCAGCGCCCGGTCGTCCGCCGCCAGCGCCGCGTTGAACGCCCGGATCGCCGCCGTCTCCGGGTCCTGCGCGGCCGGGTCCGCCACCCGCCCGGACCACAGGGTGTTGTCGACCGCGATCAGCCCGCCGGGGCGCACCAGCTCCAGCAGCCGCTCGTAGTAGGCGGCGTAGTTCCGCTTGTCGGCGTCGAGGAAAGCGAAATCGAAGCGCGCCGCCCAGCCTTCGGCGCGCAGCCGGTCGAGGCTCTCGCGGGCGTCGCCCAGGCGCAGTTCGATGCGCTCAGCGACCCCGGCGCGCGCCCAGTACTCGCGCGCCACCGCGGTCCATTCCTCGCTGCGGTCCAGGCACACCACGCGCCCGCGCGCGCCGACCCCGCGCGCCAGGCACAGCGCGCTGTAGCCGGTGAACGTGCCGACCTCGAGCGCCCGCTCGGCGTTCATCAGGCGCAGCAGCAGGCGCAGGAACTGGCCCTGCTCGGGGCTGATCTGCATCACCGCCTCCGGCAGCGCGGCGGTGTATTCGCGCAGCGCCCGCGCCGCCGGCTCCTCCGGAACCGAGACCTCCAGCAGGTAGCGGTGCAGCGCCTCGTCCAGGCCGAGCGTGCGCGGACTCACGGCGCGGCCCGCCAGGCGTCGATCCGGCCGCGCGCCGCGTCCCGCAGCGCGTCCAGCAGGCGCAGTTCGGATTCCCGCACGGTGAATCTCGCCAGCAGGCGCCGGTGCGGCAGCTCCACGTCGCAGTGCGCCGGCGATCCGGCCTCCGTCCAGCACTGCGCCGCCAGCAGATCCGCGGGCGGCGGCCGCGCCGGGTCCGGCGACATCCGCACCGCGAGCCAGTAACCGCCGGGCCAGTCCCGCGGCCGCACCGCGTAGAGGCCGCTGGCGTGCGGCGCGACCGCCGCCCCCGCGAACTCGTCCCGGCCGAACCAGACCCGCGCCACGAACGCCCGCCGCGCCCGCTCGCCGGCGGGCCTCAGCGCCGCCATCGACCACTCGAAGCCGTCCCGCCCGTCCGCCCGCCAGTCCGGCGCCAGCGCCGCCATCTCCGCCGCGGGAATGCGCGCGGACACCGGCGGCGCGGACAGCCCCAGCGCGTCCAGCGCCCGTTCCCAGAACGCCTGCGGGCCGCTCGCCAGCGCGGCGGCCGGGATGCGCAGCACCGCGCCGCCCAGATGCACCGCGACCGGGTCGTCGCCGGCGGCGGCCGGCGCGGCCGCCAGCAGCGCGGCGCCGAGCCCGAGGCCCGCCCGGAATGCCCGCTTCGCCATGGTTCCAAGTATACTAGCGGGCGCCGCATTCCGGCCCGCGCCGCGGGCGGCCCGCATGGCGCGCAAGGTCTTCCAGAAATACTTCCCCTCGCTGCACCGGATGCGGGACCACCCGCGGCTGCAGTTCCTGGGCTCGGCCTCGCGGCGCGAGAACCTGTGGCACCTGAACCGCCGCTCGGTCGCGCGCGCCTTCGCCATCGGCCTGTTCTGCGCGTTCCTGCCGGTGCCAGCGCAGATGGCGCTGGCGGGCGCGGCGGCGGTGCTGTTCGCCGCCAACCTGCCGCTGGCGGTGGCGCTGGTGTGGGTCACCAACCCGGTCACCATCGCGCCGATCTTCCTGTTCTGCTACCTGGTCGGCGCCTGGCTGCTCGGCCGCGACGCGCCGCCGCTCGGGGAGTTCGCCTGGAGCTGGAGCTGGCTGGCGGACGCGCTGCCCACCATCGGCCTGCCGCTGCTGGCCGGCTCGCTGCTGGTCGGCGCGGTCGCGGCCGCGGCCGGCTACGCCGCCGTGCTCGGCTACTGGCGCTGGTACGTGGTGCGGGTCTGGCGCACCCGCCACCGGCTCCGGGTGGAAAAGGCCCTGCACGACCTGCACCTGATGGACTGATGCCGCCGCTCCCGGAGCGCGGCGCGGACCGGCGCGGGCCGGGCGTGCATGTCGTCGCCGCGCCGCGCGGCGGCCTGCGGAAACTGGCCGCGGAGCTGCGCGCCTGCCGCGCCTGCGCCGGCGCGTTCGCCGCGCTCGGCCACGCGCCCCGGCCGGTGGCGCGGCTGTCGGACCGCGCCCGCATCTGCATCTGCGCCCAAGCGCCGGGGGCGCGGGTGCACGCCACCGGGCTGTCCTTCAACGACCGCTCGGGCGACCGCCTGCGCGGCTGGCTCGGCGTCGACGCCGAGCAGTTCTACGACGCGCGGCGCATCGCCATCGTGCCGATGGCGTTCTGCTACCCCGGCCGCGACGTGCGCGGCGGCGACCGCCCGCCGCCGCCGGTCTGCGCCCGGCAGTGGCGCCGGCGGCTGTTCGAGCGCATGCCGCAGCTCGAGTTGCTGCTGCTGATCGGCCTGCACGCGCAGCGCTGGCACCTGGGCGACGCCGGGGGCGGCCGGCTGGCCGACAACATGGCCGGCTGGCGCGGCCAGCTGCGCCGGGGGCGGCTGCCGCTGCCGCACCCCTCGTGGCGCAACAACGCCTGGCTGCGCGCGCATCCGTGGTTCGAGGCCGAACTGCTGCCCGCGCTGCGGCGCCGGGTGCGCCGCCTGCTGGCGTAAAATGCCGCCCGCACTCCCCGCGGAGCCCGGCCCATGCCCCAGCCCGACCTGATCGCGCCGTCCATCCTGTCCGCCGACTTCGCCCGCCTGGGCGAGGAGGTCGACGCGGTGCTGGCGGCCGGCGCCGACTGGATCCACTTCGACGTGATGGACTACCACTACGTCCCCAACCTGACCGCGGGGCCGCTGGTGTGCAAGGCGCTGCGCGAGCACGGCGTCGCCGCGCCGATCGACGTGCACCTGATGACGGAGCCGGTCGACGGCCTGATCGAGGACTTCGCGCGCGCCGGCGCCAGCTCGATCACCTTCCACCCGGAGGCGACCCGGCACGTCGACCGCAGCCTGCAGCTGGCGCGCGACCTGGGCTGCCGCAACGGCCTGGCGCTGAACCCCGCCACCCCGCTCGCCTGCCTGGAGCACGTGCTCGACAAGCTCGACATGGTGCTGGCGATGTCGGTCAACCCCGGCTTCGGCGGCCAGGGCTTCCTGCCGCAGGCGCTGGCGAAGATCCGCCGGCTGCGGGCGCTGCTGGACGAGCGCAATCCCGCGGCGCGGCTGGAGGTGGACGGCGGCGTCAAGGCCGGCAACATCGCCGAGATCAAGCGCGCCGGCGCCGACACCTTCGTCTGCGGCTCGGCGATCTTCGGCGCCGGCGACTACCCGGCGACGCTGGCCGAACTGCGCGGCCAACTGGCCGGCGCGTAGGCGGCGGGGAACGGCGCGCGGCGCCCCGCCCCGGGCGCCTGTGAAAACGGGGCCCGAAAGCCCCGCTCCGTTCCGGCGCGTCCCGGCGCCCCGTCAGCTTTCGCCGGCGGTTCCGGCCGACCCGCCGCTGCCGAGCGTGCTGAGGGAGCTGACGGGCGTGCTGGCGGTGCTGCCGGAACCCGCGGTGCTCACGGTGCTCGTGGTGCTGCCGCCGGCCAAGCCCGACATCGCTTCATCGGACAGGGGCGTGTTCGGGTCGGCGGGCATCACCAAGTAGAACGTGTCCCCGGTGTTGGCGCGCACCCGCACCTCGGGGCCGTCCAAGTCGGGGTCGCCCAACTCGAGGCCCATGCCCGCCAGCGCGGCGCGCGGCGCGGCTTCGAGTTGCGCCCGGAACTCCGGATCGCCGTGATAACTGCGCGACGCGGCCATCAGCACCCGGAGATTCTCCGCGGACTTGGCCAGCAAGCTGTCGGTCTGTCCGCTCACGCTTCCTCCCGTCCTCAGGGCCCCGTTGCCGATGGCGGCGCGGAGCTCAGGTCGCCGTCCCGGCCGAACCGGCGCTGCCGACGGAGCTGAGCGTGCTCGGCGAGGTCGAACAGCCGAAACAACCCGCGGAACCGACCGTGCCGGCGCTGGACGCCGTGCTGCCGCCCGCCACTTCGGACAGGGCGCCGTCGGCCATCGCGGCATTCGGATCCGGCGGCAGAATCAGGTGGAAGACCTCCGCCGTGTCGGCCACGACCCGCAGTTCCAAGCCGGCGGGCATGTCCAGCCCGAACGCCTCCACCGCCGGCGCGGAGTCGCCGCCGTCGATGCGCCGGCGCAATTCCTCGTCGCTGCGGTAGGCGGCGTTGAGCTCCTGCATCGTCGCGTGGCCTTTCTCGAACGCGGAATAGAACTCCGGTTCCATCAACTGCTCTTTCGTCATAAAGTTTTCCATGATGTTCTCCTCTTTTCTGCGTCAACTGGCCGAACTGGCGGAGCCCACCGAACTGCCGGTGCTGGCGCTGCCGATGGGGCAAGAGAACGTGCTGGCGCTGCCAGCGCAGGCGGCGGTGCCGGCGGTGGTGCCGCCGGCCGTTTCCTGCAGCGACTCGTCCAGCAGCACGATGTTCGGGTCGGGAGGCAACGCCACGTAAAACACGTCTTCGGTGTTCGCCCAGACCCGGAGGTCGATTTCGGCCGGCTCGATCTCGATGCCGCCATCGGCCAGCACGGCGCGCGGCTCCGCATCGAGCCGCGCCCGGAAATCGGGGTCGTCCCGGTAACTGCGGGCCATCTGCCACATGGTGCGCAGGTTTTCCACCGCTTCGGCGGGAAACTGTTCGTTGGCGTCATTCATTTTCATTTCTCCTCAGGTTGGTGTTCGTCGGGGTTCGCCCTCGTTCGCGTCGGCTTCGCCGCTCCGGATCAGGAGCCGCCCGCGCAGCCGGCGCTGCCCACCGTGCCGGCGGAACTGGCGGAACTGATGGTCGAGGGGATGGAGCTCATGGTGGTGGCCGAGCCGGCGCTGCCCGCCGAGCTCGCGGTGCTGGTGCCGGCCACCACGTACATGGATTCCTCGTCTTTCAGGGCGACGTTCGGGTCGGGCGGCATCGCCACGTAAACCACTTCTTCGGTGTTCGCGCAGATCCGGACATCCATCTCGGCCGGCTCGAACTCGATGCCCACGCCGGCCAGCGCGGCGCGCGGCTCCGAGGCGGCCCGCCGCCGGAATTCGGGGTCGTCCCGGTAACTGCGGGCGACGCTGATCAGGACCCGAAGGTTGTCCTGCATCTCGGCAGGATAGAGTTCCACCTGTGAATGATCCATTTCTCGCCGTCCTCCTTCTTGTTTTCGCCCCCCTGCTCTTACGGGGGGGGGGGGGCGGATTTCGTCCAAAGAGGCTCCCGCCTGCGGGCGCGCTCTTTCCGTGAACCGCACTATACCACCAAAAACACTGCGGTTATGACCGCCTTGGTGCCAGCACATTTGGGATGCATCCGGCCGGAATCGGCGGATCCCGCCGAGATCCGCCGCCGCCGCGCCCGCCGGGACCCTCGCCGGCGCGCGGTTGGCGGGCCGCCCCCGCCCCCGCCTGCTCGAATTCAGCGAGCCCGGAACCCCGAGCGGACGCCGCTCCATCGCCGGCCCGCCAAGGCCGCGGAGCGGCGCCGCCGGGACGGGCGGCCCCAAGTGCTGGAGGGCGGCGCGGTGCGCGAAGAGGCGCTGGCCGGAGAACCTGATGGCTCCGGATAGATCCGCGGGCGGACCCAGCAAGCAAGCGGTCACCTTTTCGCCATGCGGCCACGCAAGCGCTCGCAAAATCGGGGCGGACCATACAAGCCTGAAAAATGCGCGGAAAATGGTCATGGCGGCGGTCCTATTCGCGGACAACTCCGCTGCCGCTTGCCTTTCATCGGCTTGCCCGAAACGCCGCCGCCGCCCGCGAACCGCCCCGCGCAATAGCCTTACCCGCCCTGTGTCAATGTGCTAGGATACGCCGCCAAGCCGAAGCACGCCCGGCGCCCGAGGAGAAACCCCATGCACCCCCAGCGCATCGCGCACACCGTCCTGTCCGGCTGCCTGCTGGCGGCCGCCGCCGCGCACGCGGACTCCCACGGCGACGGCGCCCCGATGGCCTCGATCGAGATGCTCACCGGCGCCTGCGTCGCCTGCCACGGCCCGGCCGGCAACAGCACCGGCCCCGCCACCCCCTCGCTCGCCGGGCTGCCCGCCGTGTACTTCGTCGGCGCCATGCTGTCCTACAAGCACGGCGCGGACGTGGACGCCGCGCAGGCGGCGGCCGAGGCGGACCCGGCGCTCGAGGACGTGGAGGTGTTCGCCCGCGGCGGCACCATCATGAACCGCATCGCGCCCGGCTACACGCTGGCCGAGATCAAGGCCATGGCCGCGCACTTCGAGGACATGGAGATGGAGCCCGCGCCGCAGGCGTTCGACGAGGACCGCGCCGAGCGCGGCGAGGACCTGCACGCCGACAACTGCGAGAAGTGCCACGAGGACGGCGGCCGCTCCACCGAGGACGACATGGTGCCCCTGGCCGGCCAGTGGCAGACCTACCTGCACTACGCGCTGGCCGACTTCCACGGCGGCGCGCGCGGCATGCCGAAGAAGATGAAGTCGCGGCTCGAGGACGTCGCCGAAAGCGAAGGCCTGGACGGCCTCGGCGACCTCATCCACTACTACGCCAGCCAGCAGTAAGCGGGAGGACCCGACCATGGCAGCCCTCACCCGACGCGGATTCCTCAAAACCACCGGCGGCCTGGCGGCGCTCGGCGCGGCCGGCATCGGCGGCTTCCCGGGCCTCGCGCTCGGCGGCCGGAAGAAGGTCGTCGTCATCGGCGGCGGCGCCGCCGGCGCGGTCGCGGCCAAGCAGCTCCGCATGGCCGATTCCGGCATCGAAGTGACCCTGATCGAGGCCAACGAGCACTACTACACCTGCTTCATGAGCAACGAGGTGCTCGGCGGCGGCCGCGACCTCGCCACCATCCGCCACGGCTACGGCGGCCTCGCCGACCGCGGCGTGCGGGTGGCGCATGCCCGCGCCACCGGGGTCGACGCCGACGCGCGCGAAGTGACCACCGACGGCGGCGACCGCTTCGAGTACGACCGCCTGATCGTCAGCCCCGGCATCAGCCTGAAGTGGGGCGCCATCGAGGGCTACGACGAGGCCGCGGCGGAGGCCATGCCGCACGCCTGGATGGCCGGCGAGCAGACCGCGGCGCTGCGCGCCCAGCTCGAGGCGATGGAGGACGGCGGCACGTTCGTGATCTGCCCGCCCGGCAACCCGTTCCGCTGCCCGCCCGGGCCCTACGAGCGCGTCTGCCAGGTGGCGCACTACTTCAAGACGCGCAAGCCGAAGTCGAAGATCCTGGTGCTCGACGCGAAGGAGAAGTTCTCCAAGATGGGCCTGTTCACGCAGGGCTGGGAGCGCCGCTACGACGGCATGATCGACTGGGTGCCGGGCTCGGAGACCGACGGCGGCCTGGCCTCGGTCGACGTCGGCGCGATGCGCGTGACCACCCGCTTCGGCGACGCCCACGAGGGCGACGTGATCAACGTCATCCCGCCGCAGCAGGCCGGCGAGATCGCGCTCGCGGCCGGGCTGGCCGACGATTCCGGCTGGTGCCCGGTGCGCTTGGACACGTTCGAGTCGAAGCTGGCGCCGAACGTGCACGTCATCGGCGACGCCAGCATCGCCACCGGCCTGCCGAAGTCCGGCTACGCCGCCAACTCCGAGGCCAAGGTCTGCGCGGCCGCGGTGGCGGCGCTGCTGCACGGCGAGGAGCCCGGCACGCCGTCCTACGTCAACACCTGCTACAGCCTGATCGCGCCGGACTACGGCATCTCGGTGGCGGCGGTGTACCGGCTCGCCGAGGACGGCGCCAAGATCGCCAAGGTGGCCGGCGGGCTGACGCCGTCGGACGCCTCCGACGAGCTGCTGGCGCGCGAGGTGCAGTACGCCTACAGCTGGTACAACAACATCGTGGCGGACATGTTCGCCTGAGCCCCGCCGCGGCGGCGCCCCGGCCGCCGCCCCGACCCGCGCGGGGGCCGGCGGCGGCCCCCGCGCTTCGTCTCCCCGCCGCCGCCGTGTTCGCCCCGCCCGTCCCGTCCGCGCCCGGCGCCGCGCTGCGCTGCGGCCGGCTGTACGGCGCCGCCCGGGCGCTGGCGCTGGCCGAATTGGCGCACAACGAGGAGCGGCTGGTGGTGGCGGTCGCGCCGGACATCGCCGCCCGGCTCGCGCTGGAGCGCGAATGCCGCTTCTTCCTGGACGGCGCGCCGCCGCCGCGGTCCTTCCCCGACTGGGAGACCCTGCCCTACGACACCGCCTCGCCGCACGGCGAGATCGTCTCGCGGCGCCTGCGCGCGCTGGCCGGGCTCGGCGGCCGCCGCCGCGGCCTGCTGCTGGTCGCCGCGCCGACCCTGCTGCAGCGGCTGTGCCCGCCGGCGCACGTCCGCGGCGGCGCGCTGCGCCTCGCGCGCGGCGACGAGATCGAGATCGACGCCCTGCGCGCGCGGCTGGACGCGCTGGGCTACCGCGCCTGCGCCCAGGTCCGCGAGCCCGGCGAGTTCGCGGTGCGGGGCTCGGTGGCGGACCTGTTCCCGATGGGCGCGGAGCGGCCGTGCCGGCTGGACTTCCTCGACCGGACGATCGATTCCCTGCGCCATTTCGATCCCGAGCGGCAGACCTCGACCGGCGCGGCCGAGTCGGTCGAGGCGCTGCCCGGGCGCGAGTTCCCGCTGACGCCCGCGGCCATCGACCGCTTCCGCCGCAACTTCCGCAACGCCTTCGACGCGCCGCCCGCGGACAGCCCGATCTACCGCGGCGTCAGCGACGGGCTGGCGCCGGCCGGCATCGAGTACTACCTGCCGCTGTTCTTCGAGCGCACCGCCAGCCTGTTCGACTACCTGCCCGCCGACGCCCTGTTCGCGTGCTGGGGCGACCCGGCCCCCGCCGCGGCCGCGGCGCTGGAGGAGATCGCGGCGCGCCGCGCCGCCCGCCGCGGCGACGCCGAACGCCCGCCGCTGCCGGTCGCCGACCTGTACCTGGACGCGGCCGAGCTGGCGGCCGGCCTGGCGCGGCATCCGCAGTGGCGCGCCGACCGCTTCGAGCGCGAGGCGCGCGGCGGCGCCGTCTACAACTACCCGGTGCGGGCGCTGCCGGAGCTGCGGGTGCGGCCGCAGAACGAGGAGCCCGCGGGCGCGCTGCGCGGCTTCCTCGCGCGGGCGCCGCGCCGGGTGCTGTTCGCCGCGCAATCGCCCGGGCGGCGCGAGCAGCTGCGCGAGCGCCTGGCGGGGCTGGAGCTGCGGCCGGCCGACGCGGCCGGCTGGGCGGACTTCCTGCGCGGCGAAGCGCCGCTGGCGCTGACGGTGGCCGACCTCGACGACGGCTTCGAGCTGCCGGAAGCCGGCGTCGCGGTGGTGCCCGAGGCGCGGCTGTTCCCGGACCGCGCGCCGCAGCAGTCCCGGGCGCGCCGGCGGCGCGACCCGAAGGCGCTGCTGGCCGAGCTGGGCCAGCTGCAGCCGGGCAGCCCGGTGGTGCACGAGGACTACGGCGTCGGCCGCTACGAGGGGCTGCGCCGGCTCGAGATCGACGGCCAGGAGCACGAGTTCCTGTTCCTGCGGTACGCCGACAGCGACCGCCTGTACGTGCCGATCACGGAGCTGCACCGCGTCACCCGCTACAGCGGCGCGGAGCCGGAGCACGCGCCGCTGCACTCGCTGCACGGCGACCAGTGGAAGAAGGTGCGCCGCCGCGCCGCCGAGCGCGCCTACGACACCGCCGCCGAACTGCTGGAGGTGCAGGCGCGGCGCCGGGCGCGCGGCGGCGGCGCGCTGGCCCGGCCGCCGGACTACGCACGCTTCGCCGACGGCTTCCCGTTCGACCCGACCCCGGACCAGGCGCAGGCCATCGAGGAGGTGCTGGCGGACCTGGCGGCGGACGCGCCGATGGACCGGATCGTGTGCGGCGACGTGGGCTTCGGCAAGACCGAAGTCGGCATGCGCGCCGCCTTCGTCGCCGCCTTCAACGGCCTGCAGACCGCGGTGCTGGCGCCGACCACGCTGCTGGCCGAGCAGCACGGCAAGACCTTCCGCGATCGCTTCTCCGACTGGCCGGTGCGCGTCGCGACGCTGTCGCGCTTCCACCGCGGCCGCGAGCAGGCCGCGCTGCTGGCGGCGCTGGCGGACGGCGGCATCGACATCCTCATCGGCACCCACCGCCTGCTGCAGGACGACGTCGCCTTCGCCCGCCTGGGGCTGGTGGTGATCGACGAGGAGCAGCGCTTCGGCGTGCGCCACAAGGAGCGCCTGAAGGCGCTGCGCCACCGCGCCAACCTGCTGACCCTGACCGCCACGCCGATCCCGCGCACGCTCAACATGTCGCTGTCCGGGCTGCGCGACCTGTCGCTGATCGCCACCGCGCCGGCGCGCCGCCACGCCATCAAGACCTACGTGGCGCGCTGGGACGAGGCGCTGCTGCGCGAGGCCTGCCTGCGCGAGCTCAAGCGCGGCGGCCAGGTGTACGTGGTGCACAACCGGATCGCCGGCATCGAGGACTGCGCGGCGGCGCTGCGCCGGCTGGTGCCGGAGGCCGAGACGCGGGTCGCCCACGGGCGGATGCGCGAGCGCGAGCTGGAGGCGGTGATGCGCGACTTCTACCGGCAGCGCTTCGGCATCCTGGTGTGCACCGCCATCATCGAGAGCGGCATCGACATCCCGACCGCCAACACCGTCATCGTCGACCGCGCCGACCGCTTCGGGCTGGCGCAGCTGCACCAGCTGCGCGGCCGGGTCGGCCGCTCCCACCACCTGGCCTACGCCTACCTGCTGTGCCCGCCGCCGGAGACGCTGCGCGAGGACGCGCGCCGGCGCCTCGAGGCGGTGGAGTCGATGGAGGAGCTCGGCTCCGGCTTCCTGCTGGCCACGCACGACCTGGAGATCCGCGGCGCCGGGGAGCTGCTCGGCGAGGAGCAGAGCGGGCAGATCCAGCAGGTCGGCTTCGCGCTGTACCAGCGCCTGCTGGAGCGCGCGGTCGACGGCCTGCGCCGGGGCCAGGTGCCGGAGCTGGACCGCCCGCTGGAGCACGGCCCGGAGATCGAGGCCGGCCTGCCGGCGCTGATCCCGGAGGCCTACCTGCCGGACGTGTACCTGCGGCTGGTGCTGTACAAGCGGATCGCGGGCGCGGCCTCGGCGGCGGAGCTCGAGGAGCTGCAGGTCGAGATGGCGGACCGCTTCGGGCCGCTGCCGGAGCCGGCGCGCCGCCTGTTCGCGGTCGCCCGGGCGAAGCTGGAGGCGGCGCCGCTCGGAATCCGTAAAATAGAACTGCACGAGCGCGGCGGGCGCATCACGTTCCGGGAGCCGGGCCCGGAGCCGGACGCGGTCCTGCGGCTGCTCGAGGCCGAACCCGACGCCTGCCGGCTGGACCCCAAGATGCGCCTGCACTTCGAGACCGAGCTGCCGACCCTGGAGGACCGGCTGCGCCGGGCCGCCGAACTCGCCCGCGGCCTGGCCCCGGGAGCCGCGCCGTGAGGCGCGCGGCCGCCCTGCTGGCGGCGGCGCTGGCGGCGGGCGCCGCGGCCGCCGCGGACGGGCCGTACCGCATCGAGCTGCTGGTCTTCGCCCAGCCGGAGCCGGCCGCCGACGACGGCGCGCCGCGCGACGCGGCCGCGCCGGACGAGCCGGCGGTGGACTTCCGCCGCTACGCCTGCCTGCCGGTCGGCGCCGACCCGGACGCCGCGCCGCCGCTGCGGGACGCGGCCGACGTGGCCGCCTGCCTGGACGGCTACCGGCGCCTGAACGAGCTGCAGGAGGCCATGGTCGAGGACCGGCTGAACCTGAGCCGGGCCGGCGGCTTCCGGATCCTGGCCCACGCCGCCTGGCGGCAGCCGGCGCTGGAGCCGGACCGGGCGCGGCGCGTCCGCCTGGCCGCGCCCGCGCCCGCCGGCGCGCCGCCCGAACTCGAGGGCTGGGCGCGCTTCTCGCGCGAGCAGCACCTGCAGCTGGACTTCGAGCTGCGCCACCGGCCGGACGCGGCCGCGCCGGCGCAAGTCATCCGGCTGCGGCGCAAACTGCGCGGCGGCGCCACCAACTACCTGGACCACCCGGCCCTCGGCGTCCTCGCCCGGGTCACGCCGGCGGCGGAGCCGGCGGGCGAGCCGGAGCCCGCCGCGCCCTGAGCGCGGCGCTCAGCCCTCCGGCGCGCCGTCCTCGCGGCGCACGTGCAGGGTCCGCGTCGGGAACGCGATCTCGGCGCCGCGGCGGGCGACGATGTCCGCCACCGCGTGCAGGAGCTCCTGCTTGATCGCGGTGAACTCCGCCCGCGCCACGGTGCGGGTGTAGCACTGCAGGAAGAAATCCACCGACGAGGCGCCGAAGGCGTCGAAGCGCACCAGCAACGGCAACTCCTGGTCAAGGTGCGGCGAGGCCCGCAGCATCGCCTCGACGTCGGCGACGATCTCCCGCATCCGGCCGAGGTCGTCGTAGCGCAGCCCGATCGTCTCCCGGATCATGCGGTGCGACATCTGCCCGGGGTTCTCGATGACCGCGGTCAGGAACAGCCCGTTCGGCACGAACAGCACGTTGCGCGAGTGGGTGCGGATGCGCGTCTGCCGCCAGCCGATGCGCTCGACCGTGCCCTCGATGCCCTGCCCGCCGACGCGGATCCAGTCGCCGCTGCGGAACGGCCGGTCCAGGTGCAGCATCAGGCCGCCGAAGAAGTTGCCGAGCAGGTCCTTGGCGGCGAAGCCCGCCACCAGCCCGCCGACGCCGCCGAAGGTCAGCAGCCCGGCGATGCCGACGCCGAAGGTCTGCAGGGTCACCAGGCCGACGGTGACCACCACGGCGGCCTGCACCACCTTGGCCAGCGCCATGTACAGGTCGTCGTCGACCGGCGCCCCCCGGCGCCGCTCCCGGCGGCAGAACACCTGGCCGTAGTTGCGCGCCAGCAGCACCAGGAACCAGCCCAGCGCCCACAGCACGGCCAGCTTCTGGACTTCCGGGATGTAGGGCGCGTAGCGGGGCCGGTCGATCAGCGCCTGCGCCAGCAGGCTCAGGCCGACCACCCAGACCAACGCGCGCGCCGGCGCGCGCACCGAGGCGACCAGCGCGTCGTCGAGCAGGGTTTCGGTGCGCGCCGCGCGGCGCTGCAGCCGCGTCATCAGGCGGCGCAGCAGCAGGTTCGCCGCCAGCATGCCGGCGACGATCAGGAACAACTCCAGGATCCAGCCCTGCTCCGGCAGGTCGCCGCCCAGTTTCAGCCAGTCCGTCACGATCCGAATTCCCTCCGGGTCACGTGCGCCGCCGCTTCGGCCGCCGCCTCGCGCCAAGGCCCGCCGCGGCGCAGTTCCGCCAGCGGCGGCGCGCCCGGCGCGGCGCGCAGCCGCCACAGGCGCAGGCTGGCGACCGGGTTGCGGTAATCGCCCAGGCGGTCGAGCACCTCGCGCACGCCGGCGCGATTATTGCACAACAGCGCCACGTCGCAGCCGGCCCGGAAGGCGGCGGCCGCGTCGGCGGCCACGTCGGCGTGCAGCCGCGCGGCCTGCATGCTGAGGTCGTCGCTGAACACCGCGCCCTCGAAGCCCAGCCGGTCGCGCAGCGCGTGCTGCAGCCAGCGGTGCGAGAAGGTCACCGGCGCGTCGTCCACCGCCGGGAACACGATGTGCGCGGTCATCAGGCCCTCGCCCCGGGCCGCGTCCAGGTGCTCGAACGGCACCAGGTCCTCGCCGCGCAGCTCGCGGAAGGAGCGCGGGTCGACCGGCCGCGCCACGTGCGAGTCCTCGCGCACGCGCCCGTGCCCGGGGAAGTGCTTGCGCACGGACTTCATGCCGGCGCGGCGCATGCCGGCGATGTAGCGGGACGCCAGGTCGCGGACCGCGTACGGGTCGGCGTGGAAGGCGCGCTCGTGCCGGCCGATGACCTCGCTGCGCCCGTCGTGCAGATCCACCACCGGCGCGAACGACAGGTCCACGCCGACGGCGCGCAGCTCGGCCGCCATCAGCCAGCCGGTCAGGCTGCAGGCGCGGAAGGCGCGCTCCCGGTCGCGGTCGTAGGCCCGCCCCAGCGCGCGCAGCGGCGGCAGGCGGGTGAAGCCGTCCTGGAAGCGCTGCACCGCGCCGCCCTCCTGGTCGACCGCCACCGCCAGCGGCGGCCGGCGCAGGCCGTGGACCGCCGCGCACAGCGCCGCGAGCTGTTCGGGGTCGGCGTAGTTGCGGGCGAACAGCACCACCCCGCCGACCAGCGGGTGCAGCAGCAGTTCGCGCTCCTCCGGCGTCAGCGCCGGACCGTCCAGATCGATCAGCAGGACGCCGAGCGCCTGTTCGCGTGGTGTCGGTGCCGCCATGCCCGGCCCAAGATCGCCGTCCTGCGCACCATAACAGGAATTTCCGGCGGCGGCGCCGTCAAGCGCCGCCGCTTGCCGGACTCCGGCCCCTGAAAGCCGGGCGCGCCGGCGCCGCTACTTAGGACGGCGGGCGCCCCATAACCCGTTTCCCCGCGCCTAGAAGCGCAGTTCGCCGGTCACCATCAGGCTGCGCTCGGCGCCGCCCGACGGCGGGTCGCGCACTTCCAGCTCCAGCCCCAGCATCGCCGCCGCGTCCAGCGCCACCGCGCCCTTCAGGCGGCAGGCCGCGCCCGCGTCCTCGACCGCCTCGCCGCCCAACGTCAGCCTCAGCAGACCCCGGCTCCACGGCGACTTCAGCCCGTAGCCCAGCTCCGCCTCCAGACGGCCGCCCGGGTCGGACTCGTCCGCAGCGCCGCTCAGGCCCTGCGCGCCCTGCTCCCACAGTTTCTGCGCGCCGCTCTGCACCGCGCCCCACGACGGCGCCAGCCGGAACGAGAAGCCCCGCCCGCCCGCGCCCGGCGCATACGCCAGCGCCAAATCCGCGCCCCACTCGTCGTAGTCCGAATTCGCCGCCAGCGCCCGCGCCCCGCCCGATGCCGACAGCCGGCCCGACGCGTACTCCGCGCCGCCGCCCAATTCCACCCCCGCGCCGGTCTCGCCGTCGCCGCCGTCGTGCCGCAGCCCCAACTCGAACCGCGGCGACAGCCGCGCCCCCGAGGCCAGCACGCGGTCCCGCCGCGCCTCCAGCGCCAGGCGCAGGCGCGAGACGTCCGCCGTGTAGGCCTGGATGCGCCTGCCATTGCCGTCCACCTCGAAACTCGAGTACAGCGCCTCACCGCGCAACGACACCTGCAGCCCGCTTTCCGTCTCATGCAGCGGCTTGCGCGCCCCGGCCGCCGCCAGCCACATGTCCGCGTCCGATTCCTCCCGCGTCCCGCCGGAGACGATCTCCAAGTCGCCGCTACCCGCGCCCGCCGAGGCCCACAGCTCCAAGCCGTTCCCCGCGGTCCAGCCCAGATACGGCTGCGCGCTGGTCATCTCCAGCTCCCACTCGCCCTTGTTGTTCCTGTGTCCGTAGTCGAACTTCGCCTCCGACCACGATGCCGCGAGGCCGACGCGCAGGCCGTTCGCCAATTTCCGGTCCAGCCCCAAGTGCGCGCTCACGACATCGCCGTCCCACGACACGCCCCGCGCCTCGCCGTCCAGGTCGCGGTAGTCCCCGCTCCCCCACACGGCCACGCCGCCGCCGGAACCGCCGCCGGCCGCGTTCAGCGGCAACGCGAACGACGACCCCGCCAGCGCTTTCTTCCAGTCCAGCGAGTCATCCTGAACCGAGGGGCCGTGCTCCGCCAGCAGGCTCGGCAACGACGCCATCTCCGGCGCCCCCGCCGCGTCAGCGTTCTCCAGCCGCCGCCGCACCGCGCCCGCCCGGCTGTCCGCCATCGCCCGCGCCGCCTCCGGCAGCAGCACCGCCGTCACCGCCTCCGCGCCGTCGTCGTCGCGGATAGTCAGCGTCACCGCGACCGGCTGCTCGACGCCGTGCGCGTTCCGCGCCCGCCCCGATACCGCCACCTCCCGGTCCGGCGTCTGCTCCGCGTCGTCCACCGCCGTCAGCGTCACCGCGTCCGCGCTCGCCGTCGCCCCCGCGGGAATCGTGAGGACGTTGTCCGCGCCCACCGTCGCCCCGGCCGCGGCCGACACCGTCACCGTCGTCGCCATGCTCGAGGGGTGGCTCAGCGCCGCCGTCACCCGCGCCGCGTTCGCCGGCCCGCTCTCGTCGATCATCGCCGGCGTCAATGTCAGCGACACCCGCGGCGCCGCATCGTTGTCCGCGATCGTCAGCGTCACGGCTGCCGGGTTCACCGTGTTCCGACCGCCCGAGGACGTCGCCGACACCGTCACCCGCTTGCTCTCCGGACCGTCCACGTCGTCGTCCGCCGCCGCGATCGTCACCGACCCCGTGCTCGTCCTCGCGCCCGCCGCGATCGTCAGCGTCGTCCCCGTCTGCGCGAAGTCCCCCGCCGCCGCGCCCGTCCCCGGGGCAGCCGACACCGTCAGCGTCACCGCGCTCGCCGCCGGCGCCGGCAGCCGTGCCGACACCGTCGCCGTTCCGCCCTCGCCGATCGAGGACGGCGACAGCGACAGCGCCGCCGCCACGTCGTTGTCGGCGTTGGTCACCGACACCTCCACGGACTCCAGCGCTTCGTACCGGGCGTCGCCCATGGCGCCGGGGCTGCTCGGGTCCAGCCGCACCGCGCATTCCTGCGCGCCGTCGTCCGCCCGGTCGTCCACGCCCCGCACCGTCACCGGCTGCGCCTCGTCCCATTCGCTCGTCAGCGGCGCCGAATCGTCTTCGCCGTCGGGCACGAACGTCAGCGTCCCGCTCGCGCCGGCTGCGAGATACGTCGCGCCGCCGTCCAGCGACACTTCGCACTCGCCGGCATCTTGGCTCGACACCGCCACCTCCACCGCCGCCCGCGGGTCGCCGCCCAGGCGCACCTCGAAGTCGTCCGTCGTCCCGTCCTCCGACACCCCGGTGTCGCCGCCGCTCTCGACCACCGTCAGCGGCACCAGCTCGTCGTCCAAAATCGTCAGCGTGATGTCAGCCGGCGACGGGTTGTCAATGAAATTGGTCCAGTAATTGGCGCTGTGGTTGAAAGGCGCTCCCGGCCGGTCTACGGTTCCCGATATCGTCAGCCTGCGATCGCCTTGCGCCTGATCGTCGGGGGCCACCGAAATCGTCACGGTTCCCGACGGGGTCTGGCTCCATACGCCGGTTTTCGCATAGGTGAACGCGGTGGTGGAACCCAGCGAGGCCCCATGGCCGGAGGGCCCGCTGATCGAGATGGTGACCGTGGCGGCTTGCGAGGACGGGTCGTTGGCTAAATTCGCGCTGCAATTGCCTCCCTGCGAAGCGTCGCAGGCGATGCTCACCGTGACGCTCCCCCCTTCCACCACCGAGGTCACCGGCGTTCCCGACGAAGTCGTGGACAGGACGAAGAACGGATTGGATCTTTGGGCCTCTGCATCCGTCGCCGCGAGCAACAACGGCACGGCCAGCAACGCCGCCGCCAGCCCGCGTGCGGCGCGCGCGCCGGTCATCGGCTCGGCCGGAACGGCCGCCGGCTGCGAATGCGCGCCGGACGTCCGGCGCGCGAAGAGGTTTTTAGCCCCCCCCCCCCCGTATTCAGGCGGCGCGCGCAAGCGCCGCGCACGGAACGGGCGCGATTCACCCCCGCTATCGCTGGATTTCTCATGACAATCTTCGGTTCGCTTTCGCGGCTGGAGCGAGCGGGATTATACCCCAGGCGACTCAACTTTGATTCTCTGGACTCCAGCCCCTTGAAGCCGGGCGCGCCGGCAACACTCAGATCGGCGGGCGCCGGCGCCCCGCCCGCCTGCTTGCCCGCGCCTAGAAGCGCAGTTCGCCGGTCACCATCAGGCTGCGCTCGGCGCCGCCCGACGGCGGGTCGCGCACCTCCAGCTCCAGCCCCAGCGTCGCCGTCGCGTCCAGCGCCACCGCGCCCTTCAGGCGGCAGGCCGCGCCCGCGTCCTCGCCTGCCTCGCCGCCCAGCGTCAGCGTCAGCAGCCCCCGGCTCCACGGCGACTTCAGCCCGTAGCCCAGCTCCGCCTCCAGGCGCGCGCTTGAATCGGGCTCCTCGGCCGCGCCGTTCAAGCCCGGCGCGCCCTGTTCCCACAGTTTCTGCGCGCCGCTCTGTGCAGTACCCCACGACGGCGCCAGCCGGAACGAGAAGCCCCGCCCGTCCGCGCCCGGCGCGTACGCCAGCGCCAAGTCCGCGCCCCATTCGTCGTAGTCCGAATTCGCAACCAGCGCCCGCGCTCCGCCCGACGCCGTCAGCCGGCCCGACGCGTACTCCGCGCCGCCGCCCAGCTCCACCCCCGCGCCGGTCTCGCCGTCGCCGCCGTCGTGGCGCAGGCCCAGCTCGAACCGCGGCGACAGCCGCGCCCCCGACGCCAGCGCGCGGTCCCGACGCGCCTCCAGCGCCAAGCGCAGCCGGCTCACGTCCGCCGTGTAGCCCTGGATGCGCCCGCCGTTGCCGTCCACCTCGAAGTTCGCGTACAGCGCCTCGCCGCGCAGCGACACCTGCAGGCCGCTCTCCGTCGCGTACAGCGGCCCCCGCGCCCCGGCCGCCGCCATCCGCATGTCCGCGTCCGAAGTGTCCCGCGCGCCGCCGTCCCTCACCTCCAGCTCGCCGCTGCCCGCGCCCGCCGAGGTCCACAACTCCAGGCCGCCCGGCGTGGTCCAGCCCAGGTACGGCTGCGCGCTGCCCATCTCCAATTCCCACTTGCCCGTCAGGCCGCGGTGATCGTAGTCGAACTTCGCCTCCGACCACGACGCCGCCAGGCCGACCCGCAGGCCGTTCGCCAGCTTCCGGTCCAGGCCGAGATGCGCGCTCGCCACGTCGCCGTCCCACTTCACGCCGCGCGCCTCGCCGTCCAGGTCGCGGTAGTCCCCGCTCCCCCACACGGTCACGCCGCCTCCAGCCTCGCCGCCGGCCGCGTTCAGCGGCAGCGTGAACGACGACCCCGCCAGCGTCTTCTTCCAGTCCAGCGTGTCGTCCTGCACCGACGCGCCGTGCTTCGCCAGCAGCTCCGTCAGCGCCGGCAGTTCCGGCGCCGCCGCCGCGTCCGCGCTTTCCAGCCGCCGCCGCACCGCGCTCGCCCGGCTGTCCGCCATCGCCCGCGCCGCCTCCGGCAGCAGCACTTCCGTCACTTCCGAGCCGGCGCCGCTGCGGATGGTCAGCGTAGCGTCCGCCGGCTGCACGACCGCGTGCGCGTTCTCCGCCCGCCCCGACACGATCACCTCCCGGTCCGGCGCCTGCTCTTCGCCGCCTACTGCCGTCAGCGTCACCGTCCCCGCGCTCGCCGTCGACCCCGCCGCCACCGTCAGCGTCTTGTTCTCGCTCAGCCGGAAGTCCTCGCCCGTCGCCGACACCGTGATCGTCGTCGCCTCGCTCGACGGCCGCTCCAGCGTCGCCGTCACCGTCGACATGTTGTACCCCTCCCGCTGCCCGATCACCGCCGGCCTCAGCACCAGCGCGGCCTGCGGCGTCTCGTCGTCGTCCGCGATCGTCAGCTGTGCCGGCTGCGGCGTCCGCGTCGCCACCGACGACTCCGCCGTCGCCGACACCGCCACCGTCCGGTCCGGCGCGTCCGTCCCGTCGTCCCGCGTCGCGATCGACGCCGAACCCGCGCTGGAAGTCTCGCCCGCCGGGATCGTCAGCACCCGCTCCGAACCCAGGCTGAAATCTTCCGCCGTCGCGTTTTCTCCCGGCGCCGCCGAGATGGTCACGGTCACCGCCGCCCCCACCGCCCGGCGCAGCTCCGCCGACACCCGCGCCGTGCCGCCCTCCGACACCCGCGCCGGCTCCAGCACCAGCGACGCCGACGCCGTCTCGTCGTCCAGCACCGTCAGCGCCGCCGTGGGCGATGCCGTCGCCACGCCCTGGCTGTTGACCGCCGTGGCCCGGATCTCGACCTCTTGGTCCGCCCCCGCGCCGGCCACGTCCAACGCCTCGATGATCACCCGGTCGTCGCTGGTCGTCCGCAGTGCCGGGATCACGATCACCGCTTCCCCTTCCGTCTGCCGCGTCCCGGGCGCGGCCGACCGGGCCGCGCCGCTCGTCCGCGACGCCGGCGCGACCCCCACCACCCGGTACACCCCGGGCAGCGACCGCACCGTGATCCGCGTCTCCGCGCTCGACGGATGGCTCAGCGTCGCCGACACCTCGGTCCGGCTGCCCGCCCCGCTCTCCCAGATCTCCGCCGACGCCGGCGCCAATGCCACCGACGGCGCCTCCTCGTCGTCCCGGATCGTCAGCGTCACCGGCGCCGGATCCAGCGTCCCCAGGTCGTTCGCGCCGACCTCGCCCCGCACCCGCACCGTCTTGTCCGGCGCGTCGACCGCGTCGTCCACCGCCGTGATGGTCACTTCGCCCGCGCTGCTCCGCGAGTTCGCCGGCACCGTCAGCGTCCGGTTCGAACTCAGCCGGAACGACCCCGCCGCGCCCGGCCCCGCCGCCGCCGACACCGTGATCGCCGTGGCCACCTCCACCGCCCGGTCCAGGCTCGCCGTCACCGCCACCGAGCCGCCCTCCGCCACCGTCGCCGACGACAGCTCCAAAGTCACCGTCGGCGCCTCGTTGTCCTGGTTCGTCCCCGACACCGTCGCCGTCAGGCCGCTGTAGTCCCCGTCGTTGCTGGTCGTCGACAAGCCGATCTGATAGTTCTGCGCCCGGTCCAGGTCGTCGTCGTCCTGCCCCGTCGCCGTCACCGTTTGCGGCGCGCTCCAAGTCGTCGCAGTGAACGTCAGGCTCGACGCGCTCAGCATCACCTCGTCCGCGGCGCCCGTGACCGCGAGCGCCACCGTCACGTCGTCCGACGGGATCGTCCGCAGCGCCACCGTGAACGAGTCCGACGTCCCGTCCTCGCTGGTCGCCACCGACATCTTCGACAGCGCCAGGCCCACCGCGTCGACCTCGGTGACCCGCGCCGTGAACGACTGGTCCGGCACCTCGGTGTTGCTGTGGTACACCGCGTCGCCGCCCGCGCCGGCGCTCGCCGTCGCCAAGGTCACCGCGCAGTCCCGCCCGCCGGCCGCCAGATTGTCATGCACGCCCGTCAGCGTCACCGCCTGCGCCGCGCTCCAGTTCCCGTCCGTGAACGTCAGCGTCGTCGATGCCGACCCCGCCGCGCCGCCCGTCGACACCAGGCACACGCCGGGCGCGCCGCTCGACGCCGCCACCGTCACCGTCCCCGTCGGCGCGCTCGCCAGCGCGACCCGGAACGCCGCCGTCCCGTTCTCCGCCAGCGTCGCTTTCGGGTCCGCCGCCTGCAGGCCCGTCAGCGCCAGCCCCGCCATGTCGTCGTCCGTCAGCGTCAGCGCCGCCGTCGCCGTGGCGCTCGACACCCCCAGCGCCGACGGGTTGCTCACCGACGCCGTCACCTGCCCCGTCCGCGCCGGGCTGTTCTCGATCCGGTCGTCCACCGCCCGGATCGTCACCCGGTCCGCGCTGGTCGTCGCGCTCGCCGCGATCGTGATCGTGTTCCCCCCGACCACCGTGTACAGGCCCGCCGCCGCCTGCACCGTCACCGTGGTCGCCGCCGTCGACGCGCTGTCCAGCGACGCCGACACCGTCGCCGTGCCGCCGTTCTCCGCGATCGAACTGCTCGACAGCGTCAGCGACGCCGTCGGCGCCTCGTCGTCCGCGTTCGTCCCCGACACCGTTACGTTCATCAAGGCGTCGTAGGCGGTATCGCCCGTACTCGCCGGATCCAGCGTGATCGTGTAGTTCTGCGGAGTGTCCGTCAAGCTGTCGTCCACGCCCGTCACCGTCACCGTCTGCGCGGTGTTCCAGGTCGTCATGGTGAACGTCAGGCTCGACGGGCTCACCGTCGCCTCGTCCGTGTTGCTGCCGGTCAGCGCGACGCCGACCGTCACCGTCGCCGTCGGCTGCGACCCCAGCTTCACCGTGAACGTGTCCCGGTTCGCGGCCGGGTTGGAGGTGTCCTCGCTCGTCATCACCGAGGTCTTCGACAGCACCAGGCCGACCGTGTCGTCGTCGGTGTTGCGCGCCATGAACGTCCGGTCCGGCACGTCGCTGTTGCTGTTGTACAGCGCATCGCCGGTGCTCGTCGCCGCCACCGTGATCGTGCAGTCCACGTCGCCGTCGTCCGCGTTGTCGTTCTGCCCCGTCAGCGTCACCTCCTGCGGCGTGCTCCACAGGGTGGCCGCGGTGGCGGCCGTGAACGTCAGCGTCTTCGACGCCGCCGGCGTCGTGCTCCCGGCCGTCGACACCCGGCACTCGCCGGCGTCGCTGCTCGTCACCGTCACCGTCACGTCCGCCATCGGCTCGCTCGCCAGCGCCACCTTGAACGCCGCCGTGCCGCCCCCCTCGGTCACCGTCTCCCGCGGGTTCATCGACTCCGCCAGCTCCGACAGCACCAGCGCCGCGTCGTCGTCGTCGGTGTTGCGCGCCGTGAACGTCACGTCCGGCACCTCGGTGTCGCTGTTGTAGACCGTATCGCCGATGCTCGCCGCCGCCGCCGTGATCGTGCAGTCCTGGTCGCCGTCGTCCACGGCGTCGTCCCGGCCCGTCAGCGTCACCGTCCGCGCCGCGCTCCAGTTCGCGGCCGAGAACGTCAGCGTCGTCGAGATCCCCGGCGCCGCGCTCCCGACCGACACCCGGCACTCGCCGGCGTCGCTGCTCGACACCGTCACCGTCACGTTCGCCGTCGGCCGCGTCGCCAGCGCCACGTTGAACGTCGCCGTGCCGCCCGCCTCCGTCACCGTCTCGTGCGGCGCCGTGTTCTGCGCCAGCCCCGTCACCGTCAGCGCCGCGTCGTCGTTGTCGGTGTTGCGCGCCGTGAACGACACGTCCGGCACCTCGGTGTCGCTGTTGTACACCGCATCGCCGCCCGAGCCGGGGCTCGACGCTGCCGCCGTGATCGTGCAGTCCTGGTCGCCGTCGTCCGCGTCGTCGTCCTGGCCCGTCAGCGTCACCGTCTGCGCCGTGCTCCAGTTCATGGCCGTGAACGTCAGCGTCTTCGACGCCGCCGGCGTCGCGCTGCCGGCCGTCGACACCCGGCACTCGCCGTCGTCGCTGCTCGACACCGCCACCGTCACCGCCGCCGACGGCTGCGTCGTCAGCGCCACGTCGAACGTCGCCGTGCCGCCCGCCTCCGTCACCGTCTCCCGCGGGTTCATGCTCTGCGCCAGATCCGACAGCGCCACCGCCGCGTCGTCGTTGTCCGTGATATCGACCTGAAATGTGCGATCCTCCACGTTCCCGCCCGTGGCGTCGACGTTCACCAAGAAACTGTAAGTGTTCTGCCCTTTGTCCACGTCGTCGTCCACCGCCGTGACCACGAAAGTGCCGCTGTCGTTCATGCCCGACGCGATCGTCAACGACGTCGTGGACAGGGTGACGTCGGCCGCCACCGTCGGCGAGACCGGGGTCACCGAAAGCGCGATCGTGACCTGCTCCGGCACGGCCAGATTCGAAGACAGCCGAAACGTCGACGTTAAGCCTTCGCCCATGCTGAACCCCTCTCCGGAGACGCTGTTTACCGACAGTGCCAAATCGTTGTCTGTGACGGTCACGTCGACCGTAGCGGTCGACAGCCCGTTGTAGTCGGCGTCCGTGCTGCTCGGATCCAGCTCCACATCGCACGTCGCGTCGGCCTCGCCTGACGTGGTGTCGTCCACGGCCCGCACCGTCACCGTCTGCGCCGTGCCCCATAGTTCCGTCCGCGCCGCCGTGGTGCTGCCGCCCGTCGGCACGAACGTCAGCGTCCCCGAATTGCCGGCGGCGAGGTAGTTGTTGCCGCCGTCCAGCGACACTTCGCACTCGTCGGTGTCGTCGTCGTCCACCTTTACCGACACCGACACGTTCGCCGACGGGTTGGTGCTGAGGGCCACCGTGAACGAGTCCGCGCTCCCGGCCTCGGTGACCGCGGTCGCGTTGTCGCTGCCCTCGTTCACCACCAGCTCCGGCGACGGCGCCTCGTCGTCCATGATCGTCAGCGTCGCGCTCCCCAAGACAGCGCACTGGTCTCTGCCGCCCACGTTGTACCACCAATAAGTGCCCGGCGTGCAAGCTCTCGACGCGTTCACCGTCACCTCCCGCGTGCCGTCCTGCGTGCTGTTGTCCTGCAGCGTGAGTTGCACCGACCCGGTATTGGTTGTGCCGAAAGTGAGCAAGTTGCTGACGCCTGGCACTCGAGCAGGAATGGAGTACCCAACCGTCGTGCCGGTCTGCGTGACGCCGTTGCTGGAGCCGGATGGGTTTGTCACGGTGATCGTGAAATCCGCGCCATTTCGGTTCGAATCTCCGGGGTGACTGGCGTTGCAATCAGCGTTGGCATGACTGGCGCATTGGAGTGTGACGCCGATCTTCTCCGACTGGCCTTCCGTGGCGGTGTTCGAACTCAGCACCACGTTGAAGTGATAATGTGAGTCGCCGCCCAAAGGGTGCGCCGCCGCCGGGTTCGCCGCGAAACAGACCGCCGCGGCCAGCAGCGCCGCCAGCCCGCGCGCGGGACGCGCGCCGGTCATCGGCCGGGCCGGACCGGCTGCCGGATGCGGCTGCGCGCCGGACGTCCGGCGCGCGGAGCGGTTTTTAGCCCCCCCCCCCCGTATTCAAGGTTGCGCGCGCGGGGAACGCGCGCGGAACAGGCGGAAATTATTCCTGCTGCCGTTGGATTTTTCATGAAAAAGGGCAGTTCGCTTTCGCGGCTGGAGCGGGCAGGATTATACTCCAAGCGACTTCCACTTGTTCTCTGGTGTTAAGCGCCACCACTTTCTGGACTCCAGCCCATCGAAGCCGGGAACGCAGGCATCGTTCCGGGCGGCGAGCGGAGCGCGCAGGCCTGATGCCGCGATCCAGATTGGCCATCCCCGGCAACCCCACAGCCGCCGGTTGAAGCGTTCCGCGCGCGCGTCCCTTTTCGGACGATTCGGACCGGTATGCCCGCGCGCGATGCCGCGGCGGCCTATCCGCGCATGTTCATGTTGCCGGGGCTGGCGCAATTGGCGATGGCGTCCGGATGGTTCGCGGCGTCGGTGGTCATGTCGCTCATGCGGCAGGACGGAAAACTCGCCACGGTTCCCGCATGGGTTCCCGCGCCGCCGGCGACCCCGACCAGCGCATGGTCGGCCAGCACGGTGTTCGGGTTCGGCGGCATGACCACATGCGCGATCTCGCCGGTGTTCTCGACCACGCGGACCTCCAGCTCCGGCGACAGCACCAGGCCGTAATCGCGCAGCGCCTCGCGCGGCGCATCCTTCAGCCGCGCGCGGAACTCCGGCGCGGCCCGGGTCTGGTCCGCGAGCGTCGCCAGCTTGAGGCCGGCGCGGCGGGCGGCCGTGCTCCGCTCCGCCGAAGACGGTTCGTCTGCCATGCGCGATTCCTCCCTCGATGGCGGTGATGGCGAAAGCCGCGATCCGGGACGCCTTGCGCTTCTCCGGGCCGCCGCGCCCCCATTTTACGGGGGGGGGGGGGCGAAATGTCAAACGGCCTCCGGAGCCGGGCGTACAATGGCGTCGTCGCTTCCCGGGAGGACACGCCGATGCCGGTACAGATCAAGCGCGGATGCCGCGACCTGCTGAGCGCCGCCAACGCGGCGGTGGAGGAAATGCCGCCGGCGGCGGTCGCCGAAGCCCTCGAACAACCCGGCACCGCGGTCATCGACGTGCGCGACCGCCACGAGCTGGAGCGCTCCGGCGCCCTGCCCGGCGCCCACCACGCCTCGCGCGGCATGCTGGAGTTCTACGCCGACCCCGCCTCGCCCATGCACCGCCCGGTGTTCGCCGAGGCCGAGCGGCTGATCCTCTACTGCGGCAGCAGCGGCCGCTCGGCGCTCGCCGCCGACACGCTGCGGCGGATGGGCTTCGACAATGTCGCGCACATGGCGGGCGGCCTCAAGGGCTGGGTCGAGGCCGGCCTGCCGGTGGCGCCGTTCCGGCCCGACGACGGCTGAGCGCCCGCGGCGGCGCGCCGCCGCCGCGGCCTACTCCGGCGCCTCCCGCGCGCGGCGCGCGGCGCTCCCGCGCAGCCGCTCGAGCCACTCGCCGATGACCTTCTCGTGCCCGCGGTCGGTCGGCGCGTAGAAGCGCCGCCCGGCCAGCTCCTCCGGCAGGTAGGTCTCGTCCGCGACGTAGGCGTCCTCGTGGTCGTGCGCGTAGCGGTAATCGCGGCCGTGGCCCAGCTCCTGCATCAGCTTCGTCGGCGCGTTGCGCAGGCGCAGCGGCACCTCCAGCGTGCCGCTGTCGCGGGCCGCCGCCATGGCCGCCCCGAACGCCTTGTACACCGCGTTGCTCTTCGGCGCGCAGGCGAGGTAGGCGACCGCCTGGGCGATGGCCAGCTCGCCCTCCGGCGAGCCCAGCCGCTCGTAGGCCTCCCAGGCGGACAGGCACAGGTTCAGCGCCTGGGGGCCGGCGAGGCCCACGTCCTCGGCGGCGATGCGGGCCACGCGGCGGGCCAGGTAGCGCGGGTCGGCGCCGCCGTCCAGCATCCGGCACAGCCAGTACAGCGCCGCGTCCGGGTCGGAGCCGCGCACCGACTTGTGCAGCGCCGAGATCTGGTCGTAGAAGTAGTCCCCGCCCTTGTCGAAGCGGCGCGCCCCTTGGCGCGTCACTTCGCGCGCCGCGGCCGCGGTCACGGTGCGCGCGCCGCCGCGCTCCTCGGCCAGGTCGGCGGCGATCTCGAGCAGGTTGAGCAGCGCCCGGGCGTCGCCGTCGGCCGCCCGCAGCAGCAGCGCGCGCGCCTCGTCCTCCAGCGCCGCCGCCCCGCCCAGGCCGCGCTCGGCGTCCGCCAGCGCGCGCTCGAGCACCGCCGCCAGGTCCGCCTCGCCCAGCGCCTGCAGCACGTACACCCGCGCCCGCGACAGCAGCGCGTTGTTCAGCTCGAACGACGGGTTCTCGGTGGTCGCGCCGAGCAGGAACACGGTGCCGTCCTCGACGTGCGGCAGGAACACGTCCTGCTGCGCCTTGTTGAGCCGGTGCACCTCGTCGACGAACAGCGCCGTGGCCCGCCGGTCGCGCCGCTGCGCGGCCTGCGCCTCGGCGATCGCCGCGCGGATCTCCTTCACCCCCGCCAGCACCGCCGACAGGCTGGCGAAGCGGGCCTCGGCGTACTGCGCGACCAGCCGCGCCAGGGTGGTCTTGCCGGTGCCGGGCGGCCCCCAGAACACCATCGAGTGCAGCTTGCCGGCGAGGATCGCCCGCCGCAGCGGCAGGCCCTCCCCCAGCAGGTGCCGCTGGCCGGCGAACTCGTCCAGGTCCCGCGGCCGCAGCCGGTCGGCGAGCGGGCGGAAGTCCGCCGCCCCGGCCGCGTCGAACAGCCCGGTCACGGCGCCGGCGCGCCCAGGACGTCGGCGCCCGCGGGCGGGCGGTAGGCGAAGTCGGCGGGCCGGAGCGGCGGGTTGACCCGCACCTCGTGGAAGCGCAGCCGCACCTCCTGGCCCAGCGCGTCGGTGTAGCGCAGCCGCGCCAGCGCGCCGCCGCGCAGGCCGATCTCCAGCCCCGCGACCGCGTCGCCGCCGCGCGGCTCGAGCGCGGTCCAGTCGAGGCCGCCGCGCGCGAACTCGCGCACCACCCGGAACGCGCCGCGCACGTCGCCGCGGCGCAGCAGCACCGCCAGCGGCGCCGCGCGCAGCGCCTGCTCCAGCGGGGTCACGGTGGCCTGCTCCAGCAGCGGGTCGTAGGACCAGAAGTCGGCGCCGTCCGCCACCAGCAGCAGCGGCTCCGGCGAGCGGTAGCGCCAGCGGAAGCGGTCCGGCCGCAGCAGCTGCAGCTCGCCGGACGCGACCGTCAGCAGCCGGCCGTCGCCGTCCCGCACCTCCTGCTCGAACTCCGCCGACAGCCCGCGCACGCGGTCGAAGAACGCCTGCAGCGCGTCGCCCGGCGCGGCGGCCGCCGCCGCCGGCAGCAGGCACAAAGCCGCGAGCAGCGCCCGCGGCGGCCAAACCGGCGGCGCCGTCACGGCCCTACTCTTCCGGCCCCGCGGCCAGGATGTCGCGGTTCCCGTTCGGCTGCGCCGGGCCGACGATCTGCGCCCGCTCCATCGCCTCGACCAGGCGCGCCGCGCGGTTGTAGCCGATCTTGAGGCGCCGCTGCAGGTAGGACACCGAGGACTTGCGGTCGCGCAGCACGATCTCCACCGCCTGCTGGTAGTGCGGATCCTCCTCGCCGTCCGCGGCCTCCTCCTCCGCCGGCCCGCCGGGCGCGCCGTCGGCGGCGCCCTGGGTGATCTCGTCCAGGTAGCTGGGCTCGCCGCCGTGCTCGCGCAGGTGCTTGACCACGGCCGCGATCTCGTCGGTCGACACGAACGCGCCGTGCACCCGCACCAGCCGCGATTCGCCGGGGTCCAGGAACAGCATGTCGCCGCGGCCGAGCAGGTGCTCGGCGCCGGACTGGTCGAGGATGGTGCGCGAATCGATCTGCGACACCACGCTCAGCGCGATGCGCGCCGGGAAGTTGGCCTTGATCAGCCCGGTGATCACCTCCCGCGTCGGCCGCTGCGTGGCCAGCACCAGGTGGATGCCGGCGGCGCGGGCCTTCTGCGCCAGGCGGGTGACGTAGTCCTCGACCTTCTTGCCGACCACCATCATCAGGTCCGCGAACTCGTCGATCACCACCACCAGCCAAGGCAGGCGCTCCAGCGGCGGCGCCTCCGCCGCCGCGGCCTCGCCGCCCTCCGCCGCCGGCTCCTCCGGCGCGAACGTGGGGTCCGGGATCGGCTCGCCCTTCTTCTCCGCCTCCGCGACCTTGCGGTTGTAGCCGCCCAGGTCGCGCACCCCCAGCTTCGACATCAGCCGGTAGCGCCGCTCCATCTCGGCCACGCACCACAGCAGCGCCGGCGCCACCTGCTGCATGTCCGTCACCACCGGCGCCAGCAGGTGCGGGATGTCGCGGTAGATGGAGAACTCCAGCATCTTCGGGTCGATCAGGATCAGGCGCAGGTCCGCCGGCAGCGCCTTGTACAGCAGGCTCAGGATCATGGCGTTGATGGCCACCGACTTGCCGGTGCCGGTGGCGCCGGCCACCAGCAGGTGCGGCATCCGCGCCAGGTCGCACACCACCGGCCGGCCGTCGATGCTCTTGCCGAGCGCCAGGGTCAGCAGCGACAGCGCGCCGGAGAACGCGTCGGCGCGCAGGATCTCGCTGATGCGCACCATCTCGCGGTCCTCGTTCGGCACCTCCAGGCCGATCACCGAGCGCCCGTGCACCACCTCCACCACCCGCACGCTGTTCACCGACAGCGCCCGCGCCAGGTCCTTGGCGCACTTGGTGATGCTGCTGCCGCGCACCCCCGCCGCCGGCTCCAGGTCGAAGTGCGTGATCACCGGCCCCGGCGCCACCGCCACCACCTTGGCCTCGACGCCGAACTCCTCGAGCTTGAGCTCGATCTGCTGCGACATGTTGGTCAGGGCCTCCTCGGAGTAGCCGACCGAGGCCTCCGCCGGCGCGTCCAGCAGGTCCAGCGGCGGCAGCTCCTTGGCGCCGCGCGCGCCGAACAGCGGGATCTGGTTGGCGCGGGGGCGCTTCGGCTCCGGCTCCGGCAGGCGCGGCTCGATGCGGGGCTTCGCCGCCGGCGCCGCGGGCTCCGGCCGGCGCCGCTCGCGGTGGCGGACGCGCCGCTGTTCGCGCTGCCGGCGGCTGCGCCGCGCCGCCAGCGCCTCCCACAGCCGCTGCCCGGCCAGGTACAGCCAGTGCCCGAGGAACCAGAACAGCCGCCCGGTGGCGTCGGCCGCGCGCAGCCAGGAGAAGCCGGTCCACAGGCTGATGCCGGCGAACAGCATCGCCAAGAGCAGCACCGTCGCGCCGACCTCGCTGAACGCGGCGACGAACGCGCCCGCCAGCGCCCGGCCGAGCACCCCGCCGCCGCCGCCGCCCGGCAAGTCGGGCGCCAGGACGTAGACCGCGCACAGCGCGCAGGCCGCCGCCAGGCTCAGCAGGAAGCCGCTCCAGCGCAGCGCCCCGGCGCGCCAGCCCGGGCGCGCCTCCGGCGCGTCCGCCGCGCCGCGCTGGCGGTACACCGCCCAGCCCTGCCAGCCGAAGGCCAGCGGCGCCAGGTAGGCGAGGTAGCCGGCCGCCAGGAACAGCAGGTGGGCGACGTGCGCGCCGACCTGCCCGGCCGCGTTGCGCACCGCGCCGGCGCCGGTGTCGGACCAGCTGCGGTCGTCGACGTGGTAGGTGCCGAGCGCCACCGCCAGGAACACCGCCAGCGCGGCGAACGCCAGCAGCGCGCCCTCGCGCAGCGCCGGGGACAGCGGCGGGCGCGGCTGCGGCCTGCGCGGAGACGGCTTGGCGGCGCGCTTCTTCAAGGAACGGAACCGGGGGCTGGCGGCATTATAAGGAACCCCGCCGCCGCTGCGCTAGAATCCGCCGCCATGAGCGACGCGCGCCGGCACGAACTGGTCATCCTCGGCGCGGGGCCGGCCGGCTACACGGCCGCGATCTACGCCGCCCGCGCCGGCCTCGACCTGCTGCTGGTCACCGGCATGGAGCCGGGCGGGCAGCTGATGACCACCACCGACGTCGACAACTGGCCGGGCGACGTCGCGGGCCTGCAGGGGCCGGACCTGATGGACCGCATGCAGCGCCACGCGCAGCGCTACGAGGTGCCGATGGCCTTCGACCAGGTGACCGAAGCCGAGCTCGGCGCGGCGCCGTTCCGGCTCGTCGGCGGCGACGCCGAATACCGCTGCGACGCGCTGATCGTCGCCACCGGCGCCGCCGCCCGCTACCTCGGCCTGCCGTCGGAAGAGCGCTACAAGGGCCGCGGCGTCTCGGCCTGCGCCACCTGCGACGGCTTCTTCTTCCGCGGCCAGCCGGTGGCGGTGGTCGGCGGCGGCAACACCGCGGTCGAGGAGGCCCTGTACCTGGCCGGGCTCGCCGCTTCGGTCACCCTGGTGCACCGCCGCGGCGAACTGCGCGCCGACAAGATCCTGCAGGACCGGCTGTTCGCGCTGGAGCGCGAGGGCAAGGTGCGGCTCGCCTGGCACCGGGTGCTGGAGGAGGTGCTCGGCGACGGCGAGCAGGTCACGGGCGCGCGGCTGCGCGACCCGCGCGGCGGCGGCGCCGAGGAGCTGCGGGTGCAGGGGGTGTTCATCGCCATCGGCCACGACCCGAACACCGGGCTGTTCCGCGGCCAGCTGGAGATGGGCGCGGACGGCTACCTGCAGGTGGCCGGCGGCGCCGACGGCGGCGCCACCGCCACCAGCCGCGCCGGCGTGTTCGCGGCCGGCGACGTGATGGACCGGGTCTACCGCCAGGCGGTCACTTCCGCCGGCTCCGGCTGCATGGCCGCGCTCGACGCGGAGAAGTACCTGGCGGCGCGGCGCGCGGCCTGATCACTCCCCGCCGCCTGCCGCCTCCAGCACGTCGGCCCAGCGCAGCGCCATGCTGTCGTAGGCGAAGTTCGGCACGCGGAATGCCCAGCCGCGGAAGCGCTGCGCCAGCGCGTCCGCCTCGCGCCGCGCCGCGGGCTCGAGGCCGTCGCCGGCCGCGACCGAGAAGCGCGCGTAGCGCTCCGTGCCCGCCGCGAACAGCCGCGCCTCCAGCGCGAAGCCCGCGTCCAGCTCGTAGCGGATGCGCGCCGTGCGGTCCAGGTGCCGCAGCGCCCGCGAGGCCGGCATCACGTCCTCCAGCGCCAGCCCGGCGATGGCGGCCGCGGCGCGGTTCAGCGCGTACGCGCTCTTCAGGCTCCGGCCGGCCGGCAGGCCCTGCGGCGCGTAGCGCGGCGCGTCCCGGTCCTCGGCCCGGCGCCCGGCGACGGTCTCGCCGTCCGGGTGCGCGATGCGGAAGCCGCGGATCCGCTCCATGCCGATGTCGAGCAGCTCCGTCTCCAGCCAGCGGCGCGGCTCCCCGTCCAGCGCGAACGTGCGGTCGATCAGCCAGCACTGGTCCTGGTCCGCCAGGCGCGCGTACGTGGCGCTGCGGCCGCTCGCGGGCGCGCCCAGGCGCAGCCGCCAGACGCGGTCCCCCGCGGCGAGCTCGAGCAGCCGCCCGCCCGCCTCCGCCGCCGCGATGTCGCCGAGCCCCAGCTCCGCGTGCTGCGCCGGGTCGTCGGTCTTGCGCTCCAGCAGCCGCGCCTCGGCCAGGTCCAGCAGCAGGCCGCGCAGCCGCCCCACCGCGGCCGGGTAGTGCTGGCGCTGCGCCACGCCCCAGCCCTCCGGGCGGCGCTCCAGCGACACCTGCAGGGCGCGGCCCGCGCCGTACAGGTCGACGCGGGCGACCGCGTTCACGTCCAGGCCGGCCAGCCACAGCGCGCCGCGGCCGTCGTCGGCGGTGCGGTGCTGCAGCTGGAACGCGACCGCCGTCAGCGCCGTCATGGCCGCGGCGGCGAGCGCCAGGACGCCGAGCTCGCGCGGGTTCACGCCGGCGCCTCCCGCCGGGCGCGGCGGCGGCGCTGCGCCGCCCACAGGCCCAGCGCCGCCAGCGTCGCCGCGAACGGCATCAGCCAGATGTTGAGCAGCCGCAGCCGGAAGTCCAGCGCCTCGATGTCGCGCCCGAGCTCGTGGCGCACCGCGCGCAGCTCGCGCCGCACCCGCAGCCGCTCGGCGCGGAAGGACTCGATCTCGGCGCGCTGCTGCTCGGTCAGCAGCCCCTCCTCGCCGTCCGCTTTCCGCTGCTGCAGGCGCTGGAGGCTGCGCTCGGCCTCCTGCAGCCGCGCCTGCAGCGCCTCCTCCTTGCGCTGGAACTGCTCCTCCGCCCGGCGGCGCAGCTCCTCGACCACGTGGAACGGCCGCGCGAACCCGGCGCGCCCGCGCAGGCTGATCAGGTCGCTGCTGCCGGCCAGCGCCTCGACCGCGTTGACCACGAAGTCGCCGTTGCCGGCCCAGGGCTGCAGCAGGCGCCGGCCGAAGAAGTTCTGCGTCCGCGTCCACAGGCGGTCGCTCAGCAGGTCGCTGTCGGCCACCGCCACCATGTCGACCGGCTCGGCGGCGCGGTCGAGATGCCCGCCCGGCGGCGCCGGCGCGCCCGCCGGCGGGCCGTCCGGGAACTGCGTGCGCGGCCGCGCGCGCACCCGCGCGGCGAGCGTCAGCGGCTCGCCGCCGGGCTCGAAATCGCGCAGCAGGACGGACGGATCCGGCAGGTAGCGGTAGCGCTGCTTGTCGAGCAGGCGGGCGTCGGCGGTGGTGCGGATCAGCGGCGCGAACTCGCCGTCGAAGCTTTCGCCGGCGCGCAGCGCGCCGGGGAAGCCGAACGTGACCCGCGCCAGCTGCGCGGTGATCAGGCTCTCGCGGCTGATGCCGCGCGCGTCCGCGGCCAGGAACGAGACGTGCCGCACCGGGCGCAGCCCGCCCGGCGACTGCACCGGCATCGCCAGCGCGCGGTCGGCGGCGAGCCGCTCCGGGTCCATCTCCAGGCCCCAGGCCGCGAGCAGGCCGCCGGCCTCCGACGCCTGGATGCCGCCGGCGGACGGCGGGTCGCTGGCCTGCTGGAAGCGCGGATCCTGGTCGGCGTAGGGGTCGGCGAACAGCAGCAGCCGGCCGCCGCGCAGGACGAACTGGTCGACCGCGTAGGCGAGCGCGGGCGCCAGCTCGCGGGGGTGCGCCAGCAGCAGCACGCGGACGTCCGGATCGATGGCGGCCGCGTCGGCGTCGATCCGCCGCACCTCGAACAGCTGCCGCAGCTGCTGCAGCACCGCCCATTCCGGGATCGGCGCCTGCCGGGCCACGTCGTAGCTGCCGAACAGGGGCAGGCCGGACAGCACCCCCACCACCGGGCGCGCCGGGTTCGCCAGGCTGTGGATCAGGCGGCTCAGGTCGTACTCCAGGAACGGCTCGCGCTCCGGCTGGAAGAAGGCGATGGTCTCCACGCCGTCGACCGCGTTGGTGCCGGCCAGCCCGAAGTACAGCTTGGCGCCGCCGCCGAGCGGCACCGGCTGCAGCCGGAACTCGTCGGCGCGGTCCTCGGCCGCGGAGTACGGCTCCGGGTCGACGACGTGCAGCAGCAGCCGGCCGTCGGCGTAGTGGACGTACTCCTCCAGCAGCTCGCGCACGCGGGTGGCGTAGTTGCGCAGCAGCGCGTGCCCGCCGCTCTGCCGGTCGGAGAAGAAGAAGTACAGGTTGATCGGCTGGCGCAGCTTCGCCAGCACCTTGCGCGTGCCGTCGCTGACGGTGTACAGCCGCTGCTCGGTCAGGTCCAGGCGCCAGCCGTCCAAGCTCAGGTTGACGAACATCACGGTCGACACGAACAGCGCCGCGAGCAGGCCGAAGCCGGCGGCGGCGCGCAGGCGGGCGGCGCGCTCGTTCATGCCGCCATGCGCGCGCGCACCACCACCACGTTGGCGTACAGCCAGGCGCCGATCAGGGCCAGGTAGTAGAGCAGGTCGCGCAGGTCGATCACGCCCTTGCTGACGGACGCGAAGTGGGTCAGGAAGCTGAGCGAGGCGATGGCGTCGACCACCGGCTGCGGCAGCCACAGGCGGAAGAAGTCGAGCACCAGCGGAAAGCCGCTCAGCAGGAACAGGAAGCAGGCCACCAGCGACAGGATGAAGGCCACCACCTGGTTGCGGGTGGCGGCGGACAGGCAGGCGCCGATCGCCATGAAGCCGCCGGCCATCAGGAAGCTGCCGCCGTAGGCGGCGAGGATGACGCCGTGGTCCGGGTCGCCCAGGTAGGCGACGGTGAGCCAGATCGGGAAGGTCAGCGCCAGCGCCAGGCCGGTGAACAGCCAGGCGGCCAGGAACTTGCCGAGCACCGCCTCCAGCGGCGTCACCGGCAGCGTCATCAGCAGCTCGATGCTGCCGGTCTTGCGCTCCTCCGCCCACAGGCGCATGGACAGCGCCGGCACCAGGAACAGGTACAGCCAGGGATGGAAGCCGAAGAACGGCGCCAGGTCGGCCTGCTCGCGCTCGTAGAAGCCGCCGAGGTAGAAGGTCAGCGCGTTGGCGAACAGCAGGAAGATGACGATGAACACGTACGCCACCGGGGTCTGGAAGTAGCCGGCCAGCTCGCGCCGGAAGACCGCGCGCAGGTTATTCACGGACGTTCCGGGTCAGGGTGTGGAACACGTCGTCCAGGCGGCCGTCCAGGACCTGCAGCGGCGCCGCGCCCAGGCCGCGGCGGTCCAGCGCCGCGCGCGCGGCCGCGGCCGGCTCCCGCCCGGGCTTCGGCAGCAGGACCAGGCCGCCGCCGGCGGCCGGCTCGGCCAGCGCCACCTCGTCGAGCGCGGCCAGTTCGGCGCGCGCGCCGTCGTCCAGCCCGGGGCCGACGGCCGCGGCGCGGTGGTAGCGGGAGCGCGCCCGCAGCCCCGCGGGGGAGTCGTCCGCCAGCAGCCGCCCGCCGGAGATGATGATCGCGCGCGTGCACATCGCGTCGACCTCCTCCAGGATGTGCGTGGAGACGATGATGATCTTGTCCCGCGCCATCTCGTTGATGAAGTCGCGCACCTGCCGCTTCTGGTTGGGGTCCAAGCCGTCGGTCGGCTCGTCCATGATCAGCACCCGGGGGTCGTGCAGGATCGCCTGCGCCAGGCCGACCCGGCGGCGGTAGCCCTTGGACAGGGTGTCGATCGGCCGGTGCAGCACCGGCTCGAGCTCCAGCCGCCCGACGATCCGGTCGAGGCGCGCCCGCCGCCGCGGCAGGCGGCGGATATCGGCGACGAAGCCGAGGAACTGCCAGGGCGTCATCTCGCCGTAGGCCGGCGCGCCCTCCGGCAGGTAGCCCAGGCAGCGCTTGGCCGCCAGCGGCGCGGCGTCGATCGGGTGGCCGCAGACGAGGACGCGGCCGGCGGACGCCGGCAGGAAGCCGGTGACGATCTTCATGGTGGTGGACTTGCCGGCGCCGTTGGGGCCGAGGAAGCCCAGCACGCAGCCGGATTCGACCGTGAAGCTGAGGTCGTCCACGGCGCGCAGCTCGCCGTAGGTCTTGACCAGGTGGCTGACGACGACGCGGTCGGTCATGGCGCGGGGCGGGCGGGCGCGGCGGTCAGCGCTGGTAGTAGTAGTCGTAGCGGCGCAGCAGGTCGAGCGAGAACCGCCAGCCCTCCCGGTACGACAGGCCGCTGTCCATCGGGATGACGATGCGGACGAACAGCCGCTCGCCGTGCCGGGCCTTCAGTTCGCCGAGCCGGCGGTGCAGCTCCGCCTCGCCGAGCGGCTCGAAGTCCTCCGCCTCCGGGGCGCGCAGCTCGTAGGCCGGCCGGCCGTTGCGCTGCCGGTGGCGCACCGACGCCACGGTCTTGCCGAGCGCGCTGCGGGCCGGCCGGGCCAGCGCCCGGTGCTCGCGGCCCAGGCGCTCGTGCTCGGCGCGCAGCGCCTCCAGCTCCTCCCGGGTCTGGCGCTCCCGCGCCCGCGCCTCGACGAACATCCGCTCGCCGAGCTCCTGGTCGCGGCGCAGCGCCGCCAGCCGCTCCTGGACTTCGCGCAGCTCCCGCTCCCGGACGGCGTCCTGCGCCCGGCTCTGCTCCAGCCGCCCGCGCAGCGCCAGCAGCTCCCGCTCCTGCCGGACGCCGCGCTCGAGGTTGCCCTGCAGCTCCAGGCTCAGCCCCTCGGCCCGCGCCAGGCTCTCGCCCAGCGCCCGCTCGCGCGCCGCGAGCTCCAGCCGCACGAAGCGCAGCCGCTCGCCGGCCTCGGCCAGCTGCGCCCGCAGCCGGGTCTGGTCTTCGCTCAGCTCGCTGGCCTCCTGCCGCGCCCGCGCCTGCTCCAGCAGCGCGTCCTGCACCTGCCGGATCAACTCCCAGTTGTGCAGCACCACCACCGTGCTCGACAGCAGGAACACGATGACGACCACCATCATCACGTCGGTGAACGACGGCCAGAAGCCCTCCTCGCCGAGGCCGGCGGAGAGGTTCAGCGAGGCCGGCTGGCCGAACCCGGGCGTCACGGCCGGTCCCGCTCCAGCCGGAACCCGTCGCGCAGGGTCGCGCGGATGCGCTCCAGCTCCTCGCGCAGGCGCTCCGGCCCGGCCGCGTCCCGCGCCTCGGCCAGGGTCTTCGCCGCCGCCTGCAGCTCGCCCACCAGGCGGCCGAGGTCCGCCGCCAGGTCGCCGGAGAGGCGCGCCGCCTGCGGCAGCAGGCGCTGCAGGGTCAGGGTCTCGATCTGCTGGCACACGTGCGCCTGGCCGACGCTCAGGCGCGAAAACACGAACGCCAGCACCAGGTAGGCCGCGATCGCGGTCATGGTGGTCGACAGCGCGGTCGCCATGCCGCGCACCACCACGGTGATGCCGTCGACGCTCTGCGGCGCGGTGAACAGCTCGGCGGCGCCGACCAGCGACAGCGACAGCGCCGCGACCGTGCCGAACACGCCGAGCAGGATCAGCAGGCTGTGCACCAGCCGCACCAGGCCGAGCCGCGCCTGCTCCTGCTGCCACAGGAGGCCGGCCAGCGCCGGCTGCTCGAGCGGCGCCGCGGCGCCGCGGGCCTGCTGCAGCAGGCGATGGCGGCGCACCACCAGCGAGTCCTCGATGGGCGCGAGCCCGGCGTCGGTGAGGCCGAAGTCGAGCTGTTCCCGGAATTCGGCGACGGCGCGCTCCTCGCGCAGGTAATGCAGCAGCAGGTACAGCATCCGCGCCAGCGAGGCCAAGAACAGCGCTGCGATCGCGGCGTTGACGGCCAGGCCGACGTCGGTGCTGAGGGGGCCGAAATAGAGTTCGCCGAGCAGCGGCGCCTGGCCGGCGAGCAGGCCCGCCAGCAGCAGCAGCACGCCCAGCGCCTGCAGCAGCATCCGGCCGCTGCGCGCCTGGAGCAGTTGGGTCGGCATGGGGGCGGAACCGGTTCGGCCGGAAAGGAAAGATGCGCCGTCGGGGCCGCCGTCCGTCCGGGGCGGGCCGGCGGCTCGGCAGTATAGCAAAGGCGGCGCGGCGCCGGCCGGCCGCGCGGCTGGTGCGGGCGGGGGGAATCGAACCCCCACGGGCTTGCGCCCAGCGGATTTTCGCACCACTACGGCTTTCGCCGCCCCCGCGCGCGGGGTTTGTGGTCCGGACTATCCCTTCGCCATGGCGTGCCCGCTTTAGGCGCTGCCCGTCTAGTCTCTACACCTCCCCGAAGCGGAGCCCGCCCCGGGTTTGGCTCGGGATCGCCATTTGACAGGGTTCCCCGAATTTGAGCAGTTCTACGTCGCCGGTTTCCCGGCGCGCACTCAGTCGCGGCTGCGCACCAAGTCCGCTGCGTCTGCCATTCCGCCACGCCCGCATGGCCATCATAATACAGGAACGCCGGGCGCGGGCGGTGGAGGCTGAGGTCGGAATCGAACCGGCGTACACGGCTTTGCAGGCCGCTGCATGACCACTCTGCCACTCAGCCTGGAACCGGCGGGCCGAACCGGAGCCGGACCCTACAGGTCCGGGAATGGAGCGGGAAACCGGGCTCGAACCGGCGACCTCAACCTTGGCAAGGTTACGCTCTACCAACTGAGCTATTCCCGCTTCGGAACGGCGGGAATTCTGCCACCGCCTCCGCCCGCTGTCAACTCCGGGCGCGGGCCGCGCGCCGTCCGCCCCGCCGGTGCGTCAGCCGACCAGCTTCGACAGCAGGACCAGCACAACGCCGGTCATCGCGATGTACAGCCCGGAGAACGCCAGCCCGATGATCAGGCATAGCCGCCAAGACCGGCTCTGGAGCTGGCGGACGCTGTCGGTCAGGTCCCGAAGTTGATCCGACACCAGCTGGAGCTGGCCCGTCATCATGGCGAAACCCTGTTCCAACTGGCTCTCGAGCTGTTTCATCCAGCTTTCCAGCCGAGCAAACCTGCAGTCGATCCGATCGAACTGCCGGTCGGTCCGCGCAAGCCACGGATCAACCTCCCCGCGCCGCTGATCCATGCGCTACGCGACCGGCAGCGCCGGGCCGTCGGCCCGTTCCCCGGCGAACTCGGCCATCGCCCGCGTCCGGCCTTCTGCGAAGCCCGCATGCTTCAACCCGCCGATCCTGCGCATCGCTTCGGTCCTCGGTCCTTGGGCGTGATTGCCTGCGGGCCCGGCCCGCGCCTGCGGCCGGACTTCCATTCCCGTCTCCTCAGAGGACAAAGGCGACAGAAGCCGGCCATGTTCCGATGGTACCACAGGCCGAGTTTCGCCGAGAGCAAAAGCACCGCAGAACGGTCCGGAAATCGCGGACAACGGCCGCGAGTTGCGGCAAAATCAACCGCGCCGGACGCACGTGTTAAAATAGGCGCTCGCCCGAAGTTCCATGCCGGACCGCAGGACGCGGTTCCGGGATGGCCGCCCGACCCCCAAACTGCGAGAGGAAACCGTGGACCGGCAACAGCAGATCGAGGCCCTGCAGCAAGACTGGGACAGCAACCCGCGCTGGCGGGGAGTCCGCCGCGGCTACGCCGCCGAGGACGTGGTGCGCCTGCGCGGCTCGCGCGTGGCCGCCAACACCGCCGCCGGCGGCGGCGCCGAAAAGCTCTGGCGCCTGATCCAGGGCGAGGCCCGCAAGGGCTACGTCAACTGCCTCGGCGCCCTGACCGGCGGCCAGGCGGTGCAGCAGGTGAAGGCCGGCATCGAGGCGATCTACCTGTCCGGCTGGCAGGTCGCCGCCGACGGCAACACCTCCGAGACCATGTACCCGGACCAGTCCCTGTACGCCTACGACTCGGTGCCGACCATGGTGCGGCGCATCAACAACGCCTTCAAGCGCGCCGACGAGATCCAGTGGGCGCGCGGCGCGCACCCGGGCGACCCGGGCTGGATCGACTACTTCGCGCCGATCGTGGCCGACGCCGAGGCCGGCTTCGGCGGCGTGCTGAACGCCTTCGAGCTGATGAAGAACATGATCGCCGCCGGCGCCGCCGGCGTGCACTTCGAGGACCAGCTGGCGGCGGTCAAGAAGTGCGGCCACATGGGCGGCAAGGTGCTGGTGCCGACCCAGGAGGCGGTGCAGAAGCTGATCGCGGCGCGGCTGGCCGCCGACGTGCTCGGCGTGCCGACCGTGGTGCTGGCGCGCACCGACGCCGAGGCCGCCAACCTGCTGACCTCGGACTTCGACGAGAACGACAAGCCGTTCCTGACCGGCGAGCGCACGCCCGAGGGCTTCTACCGGGTGCGCAACGGCCTGGAGCAGGCGATCTCGCGCGGCGTCGCCTACGCGCCCTACGCCGACCTGGTGTGGTGCGAGACCGGCACGCCGGACCTGGAGTTCGCGCGGGCCTTCGCCGAAGGCGTGCGCAAGGAGCATCCGGACCAGCTGCTGGCCTACAACTGCTCGCCCTCGTTCAACTGGAAGAAGAACCTGGACGACGCCGCCATCGCCAAGTTCCAGCGCGAGCTGTCGGCGCTCGGCTACAAGTACCAGTTCATCACCCTGGCCGGCATCCACAGCATGTGGTTCAACATGTTCGACCTCGCCTACGACTACGCCGGCGACGAGGGCATGAAGCACTACGTGGAGAAGGTGCAGGAGCCGGAGTTCGCCGCCGCCGACCGCGGCTACAGCTTCGTCAGCCACCAGCAGGAAGTGGGCGCCGGCTACTTCGACGACGTCACCACCGTCATCCAGGGCGGGGCCTCCTCGGTCACCGCGCTGGCCGGGTCGACCGAAGAAGAGCAGTTCTGAGCCGCGCGGAAACGCGCGGCGGCGACGGAAGCGGCGGCATGGCGGCGGGCCCCTACGAACACATCCTGCAGCCGGACGGCGGCGCGGCGATCGCGGTCGGCCCGGACCAGTCGCTGCAGGTCCCGGACCGGCCGATCATCCCGTTCATCGAGGGCGACGGCATCGGCATCGACGTGACGCCGGTCATGCGCCGGGTGGTCGACCAGGCGGTGCGCCGGGCCTACGGCGGCGCGCGCAAGATCTACTGGATGGAGATCTACGCCGGCGAGAAGGCCAGCCGGCTCTACCGCGAGGGCGCCTGGCTGCCGGACGAGACCCTGCAGGCGATGCGCGACTACGTGGTCTCGATCAAGGGGCCGCTGACCACCCCGGTCGGCAAGGGCATGCGCTCCCTGAACGTGGCGATCCGCCAGCAGATGGACCTGTACGCCTGCGTGCGCCCGATCCGCTACTTCCACGGCACCCCCACCCCCCTGAAGTCGTCGGAGACCACCGACATGGTGGTGTTCCGGGAGAACACCGAGGACATCTACGCCGGCATCGAGTGGCCGTCCGATTCCGACGAGGTGAAGGTCCTGATCGACTTCCTGCAGCAGCGCATGGGCGTGCGCGAGATCCGCTTCCCCGACAGCTCCGGGATCGGCGTCAAGCCGGTCTCCCGGGAAGGCTCCTCGCGGCTGATCCGCAAGGCCCTGCGCTACGCGCTCGACAACGACCGCCGCTCGGTCAGCCTGGTGCACAAGGGCAACATCATGAAGTACACCGAGGGCGCGTTCTGCCGCTGGGGCTACGAGCTGGCGCGCGAGGAATTCGGCGCCGAGCAGATCGGCGACGGCCCCTGGTGCCGGATCGCCCGCCCGGACGGCCGCGAGCCGCTGGTGGTCAAGGACGTCATCGCCGACAACTTCCTGCAGCAGATCCTGCTCAAGCCCGGCGACTACGACGTCATCGCCACGCTGAACCTGAACGGCGACTACATCTCGGACGCGCTGGCCGCCCAGGTCGGCGGCATCGGCATCGCCCCCGGCGCCAACATGGCGGACGCGGTGGCGGTGTTCGAGGCGACCCACGGCTCGGCGCCGAAGTACGCCGGCAAGAACCGCGTCAACCCCGGCTCCATCGTGCTGTCCGCCGAAATGATGCTGCGCTACATGGGCTGGGCCGAGGCGGCCGACCTGGTGCTCAAGGGCATCGCCGGCGCGATCGCGAACAAGTTCCTGACCTACGACCTGGCCCGCGTGCGCGCCGGCATCCCGGCCGGCATGGGCTCCGCCGACAGCCGCCGGCGCGTGGAAGAGGACATGCAGCGCCTGATCCCGGGCGCCACCCTGGTGACCACCACCGGCTTCGCCGACGCCATCGTCCAGCACATGGATGCCGCCGAAGCGGCGGCATGACTATAATGGGGCCGCCGCCAGCCGCCCCGCGCGATATATGAACGAACCGGAACCGATCTTCAAGGTGCTGTTCCTCTCCAACGGGGAGATCTACGAAGTCTACGCCCGGCACGTCTACTCGTCCGACCTGTACGGCTTCGTGGTGATCGAGGAGATCGTCTTCGGCGAGCGCACTCAGGTCATCGTCGACCCGAGCGAGGAGCGCCTGAAGTCGGAATTCAAATCGGTCTCCCGGACCTACGTGCCCACCCACGCGGTGCTGCGCATCGACGAGGTGGAGAAAGCCGGCCCGGGGAAAATCGGCAAGGCCGCCGAGGGCAACGTCGCCTACCTGTCGCCGCGCTCCGGCGACACCGACGCGCGCAAGGCCTGAGCGGAGCCGGAACAGCCGGAGAGGTGCCGGAGCGGTCGAACGGGCTCGCCTGGAAAGCGGGTGTACGGTAACCCCGTACCGAGGGTTCGAATCCCTCCCTCTCCGCCACGGTGTCATTTTCGATTCGGCGCACCAGTTCCGCATCCGAACCGAGCAGCATCGACCAGCTGCCGGTACGAACAAAAAACAGAAATATGATTAATATGGTTGCGGCGAGATCGACTGGAACATAGCAAGGGCGCTCAGCCAATCCGCAAGTTCTCCAGTAATTTCACCTTAATCACTATCGGCGGCACCTGCAGAACTTACTGGCTCATCGACCCAACTAAAAGGCTTAATCAACTCATGCGGAACATCATTCAGTGGCAACAAGCCTAATTCAAAAGGCATTTTCGGAAAATCGGGAGGAACAGGAAAAGACTCGTTCATATATCCCTTAACATCGCAGTACCGCACGACCAATAATAAGTAACGGCGCCAAAGCACAATCGACGGAAACTTCTTTCTTTCTCTAAGCCAGACCCACAAGTCCTTGGGACCTTTTGACGAATTGCAGCTCGAGCAGGCCCAAATACTGTTGTGATCAAGGCCGGAGCCACCCTTGTTCTTTGGAATTACGTGCTCCCGGGTAAGAGACTTTCTAACTCCACAATACCAACAACAATCTTCGGGAATTTTTTGTCATGCCTATTCTTCCATTCGTCATCATCCAGTGATCTCATCAACGCCTCACCTGATTGGTAAGCATCATACCTGTTCTGCAACATGCCGTACTTATTGTGCAACCGCTGCTGCTGCAAAATATCAACCACGCTTAGATGCGCATATGACGCACATATTTGTTGCCAAAATTTTTCAGGTTTTCTCAGGGACATTGCGGCAGGATTTTGTTCAACAAACAGAAACGTCAACAGCGCGGCTGCGCCATAAATGCCTAGTATAATGCCGCCTTTCCGCGCTTTCGGAAATCCCGTGCAGCTGCCCCTCTCCGTCCTGTTCGTCTGCACCGGGAACTCCTGCCGCAGCATCCTCGCCGAGGGCCTGCTGGCCCACCACGGCGGCAACCGGGCGCAGGCGTACAGCGCCGGCAGCGATCCGGCCGGCTTCGTGCACCCGCTGGCCCTCGAAACCCTCGCCAACCGCGGCATCGAGCTGCCGAACGCCCGCAGCAAATCCTGGGACGAGTTCGATGGCCAAGCGCTGGACTGCGTGCTGACGGTGTGCGACGCGGCGGCGGGCGAAGCCTGCCCCCTCTTCGCCGGCCCGGCCCTGCGGGCGCACTGGGGCGTGCCGGACCCGGCCGCGTTCGAGGGCGACGAGCCGACCCGGCACGCCTACTTCGAGGAAGTCTGCGACCGCTTGGAAACCGGGGTGCAGGCCCTGCTCGCCCTGCCGCTGGAGCGGCTGGAGGCGGAAGAACTGCAGCAGCAGCTGGACGCCATCGCGATTTCCTGACCCTCGCCCAACCCGCATCGCCATGACCCTCGCCACCGCCGACCTTTCCGACCAGCACCCGGACGACACGACCTTGGCCGCGCCGGGCTTCCGCGACTACGGGCGGCGGACCGCGTTCGCCGGCCCCATCGCCACCGTCCGCTGCTTCGAAGACAACTCCAAGGTGCGCGAGGCGCTGGAGGAGGACGGCCGGGGCCGCGTGCTGGTGGTCGACGGCGGCGGCTCCCTGCGCTGCGCGCTGTTCGGCGACATGCTGGCGGCGCTGGCGGCGAAAAACGGCTGGAGCGGCGTGGTCGTCAACGGCTGCATCCGGGATTCGGCCGCCATCGGCGAGACGGACATCGGCGTCAAGGCGCTCGACACGCACCCGAAAAAAAGCGTCAAGCGCGGCGCCGGCGAACGCGAGGTGACCCTGCGCTTCGCGGACGCGGATTTCGTCCCGGGGCACTGGCTGTGCGCCGACGCGGACGGCATCCTGCTCTGCCCGCGCGCGCTCGCCTGAAGCGCCGCGCGCGGACGCCGGGCGGCGGACCGCCCCGCCGCGCCGGAAGAGAAAATCCCGTCAGAACCGGGTGCGGCCCCGGTCGGCGACGGAGCTGGCGGTGCCCAGGCAGGACGGCAGCGTGCTGACCGTGCTGGCGCAGCCCGGCTGCCCCGAGGTATGCGAGGAAGAACCCCCGGCGACGCCGGACAGCATCCGGTCGGACACGGCGGCGTTGGGGTCCGACGGCATCACCAGATGGAACACGTCGCGGGTGTTGGCGGCGACCCGGAGTTCGGCGCCGGCGGGAACCTCGACGCCCCGGCGGGCGAAGAACGCCCGCGGGTCGGCGTCCAGCTCCGCCTGGACTTCCGGGCGGCGGCAATCTCCGGCGACCGCGCCGAGCGCGTCGGCGATCTGCCGGAACTCGTCCGCGGAAAAATTCGGTCCTGCGTTCATCTGGTTCTCTCGGGCAACAAGCGGGATTGCGGGCCGGCGCGAAAATCCGCTCCGGCCGCGGGTGCGATTCTGCCCTTGAACCGGACCGGCGCGCCCGTTCCGGTGCCAGCACATCCGGGACGAACGGCGGGAAGCCGCCGCGGCGGAGGCGCGGGAATGCCGGGAGCGGCCCGGCCGCTCAGGCGAACGACGGCCGGCGGCGGTGGTAGTGCTTCACGTCGCGGAAGCTGGCGCCGCCGCTGGTCCCCAGGTACAGTTCCTTGACGTCCGGCCGGTCCAGCAGCTCCTTGGCGCTGCCGCGCATCATCACCCGCCCGTTCTCCATCACGTACCCCTCGGTGGCGTACTTCAGGGCGATCATCGCGTTCTGCTCCGCCACCAGGAAGCTCACGCCGTCTTTCTGGTTCATGTTGCGCACGATCTCGAACACCTCCTCGACCAGCTGCGGCGCGATGCCCATGGACGGCTCGTCCAGGAGGATCAGCTTCGGCCGCGACATCAGCGCCCGGCCGATGGCGATCATCTGCTGCTCGCCGCCGGACGTGAAGCCGGCCTGGCTCTTGCGGCGCACCTTGATGCGCGGGAAGTACTCGTACACCCGCTCCAGGTCCCGCTTCGCCTCGGCGCGGTTCTCGCGGATGAACGAGCCGGTCAGCAGGTTCTCCTCCACGGTCAGGTGCGCGAAGCAGTGCCGCCCCTCCAGCACCTGCACCATGCCCCGCTTGACCATGCCGTAGGCGTCGGCGGCGGCGATGTCGGAGCCCAGGTACTCGATGGAGCCCTTGCTGACCTGGCCGCGCTCCGCGGCCAGCAGGTTCGAGCAGGCCTTGAGCGTGGTGGTCTTGCCGGCGCCGTTGGCGCCGAGCAGGGAGACGATGCTCCCCTCGTGCACCTGCAGGCTGACCCCGCGCAGGGCCAGGATCACCCGGTTGTAGGTGACTTCGATGTTGTTGATGGACAGCAGCGGGTCGGAACTCATGGCGGGCGCTCGCGGATGGGGAATGGGCGGAAGTCCGGGCCTGAGGCGAAGCGGGAAACGCTTGGCGTCAGGGGCGGACCGGGCGGGCCGCGGCGGGCCGGAAAAGGTCCGGCGGGAGTCGCCTCCCGCCGTCCCTTTCGATCAAACCGGACTCCGATCAGAGATCAAAGTCGTCGCGGTCCTTCGGATCGTTGCAATCGCGCGGGGTGATGCCTTCGTCTTTGATGGCACGCTCCGCTTTTGCGTCGATGATGGACTGCGAAAGCTCGATGTCGCCGTCGATCCAGTCGGAAGCGACGCGCCACTGGTTCGCGCCGTAATCCCACTGAATGAACTTGGCCTGGTGGCCGCCCACATGGTCCATGCAGGTGGTCTTGATTTCCGGAACCAGGCCGGTGGCGCCGAGCTCGGCCAGGCGCGCCTCGTCCAGGTTCAGGTTCTCAAAGCCCCAGCGGACCTGGGCCGAATTGACGTCCGGGCCGAAGCGGTCCTGAGCGACCTTCACGGCCTCCAGATGGATGATGCCGGCCATGACCCCGAGGTTCCAGTACACCGCGCCGATGCGGGACTTGTCCTGCAGGTCACCCTTGCCGGCGCCGTACACGGTCTTGACGATCTCGTCCAGCACCGGCGCGACCATGCCACCCGGGTGGGTGGTGATGGCCTGATAGCCGTTCGCCGAAGAGCCCGCCGGACGCACGTCCAGCTCGGAGTTGCTCCAGATGTTGCCGATCAGGTGGTCGATCGGGAAGCCCATGCGGACGCCCGTCTGCATCGCCACCGGATTCATGACGCCCCAGCCGCGCAGGAACACGTAGTCAGGCTTCATGCGGCGGATTTTCAGCCACTGGGAAGTCTGCTCGTTGCCCGGATGCGGGACCTCGATCGCGGAATGCTCGCAGCCGTGCTTCTCGCACAGGCTGTCCATGAAGTCCACGGCTTCGCGGCCATACGGCGAGCCGTGATACAGCATGGCGACTTTCTTGCCGCTCAGCATTTCCATGCCGCCTTCCAGCTGGCCGACGTAGGCCATCATGATGGAGTGCTCGTCGTACGTGTTGATGCCAGGCATGAAGTAGTACGGGAACACGTCGCCCCGCTGACCTTCCGTCCGGCCGTGGTCGACCGCGATGATCGCGATCTTGTCCTTGCGGCCTTGGGAAATCAGCGCCGAAGAGATGCCCACCGACAGGGGATCGAAGAACAGGGCCTTCTTGCCCTTGAACTCCTTCATGCGGTGATAGCACTCGACGCCTTTCTGCTGGTTGTATTCGGTTTCGCATTCGTTCCAGATGATCTTCATGCCACCGATACCACCATCACGCATGTTGGTCAGCGTGTAGTAGTCGATGATGCCGCCGAAATAGCCGGTTCCGCCTGCGGCGTACGGTCCGATCCGGTAGACCGGCATGGGGATGTAGACTTCCCCAGCGGCCATCACCGGCGCGGCCGTAGCCATGGCGGTTGCCATTGCGACGCCACCAATGAGTAGTTTGGTTTTCATTATGGTTTGTGCCCTCCTATATAAGAGGCTTTTTTATTGCAGTTAACTGCTTTTCAGCAGACCCCTTTTACACTGATTCGGGCCGTTTGGCAAGTGCCGCCCGGCCCGGGTTGCCGGCCGCCGGCGGGAATCCCCGCCAACTGCTTGATATCAATGGGGAAACGGCCAGGTGCGGAGCTTCTGCTTGGTGGTCATCCACAGGGCCGCCAGGCCGCCCGGCTCGCGGATCAGCAGCGTGATGATCAGGATGCCGTAGAGGATCTTGGCCACGTTCTGCACCACCGCGGTGTCGAACGCCCCGGCGAACACGAAGTCGCCGAGCCAGGAGAAGAAGATCGGGAACTCGTACACCAGGATGGTGCCGTAGAACGAGCCGGCGATCGAGCCCAGGCCGCCGATGATGACCATGAACAGCACGGTGAACGAGCGGTCCATCTCGAACGTGCGGATGCTCAGGCTGTTCAGGTAGGCGTAGCAGAACAGCGCGCCGCCGATGCCGCAGTAATAGCAGCTGACGAAGAACGCCAGCATCTTGGTGCGCACCACCGGGATGCCGATCACGCTGGCCGCCACGTCCATGTCGCGCACGGCCATGAAGTTGCGCCCGGTCGCGCTGCGCATCAGGTTCTTGGCGAACAGCACCAGCAGCGCCGCCATCACCAGCGACAGCAGGTACTTGGCCTCGTAGCTGGCCATGTCCACGCCGAACGTGTCGCCGATGTAGAAGTAGTCGTACATGCGGTCCGGGAACACCACGTAGGCGGTGGCGTGGTTCATGAAGTACGGGTAGGAGCGGAAGAACCACAGCGCGAAGTACTGCGCCGCCAGCGTCGACACCAGCAGGTAGAAGCCCTTGATGCGGATGCTCGGCAGGCCGAAGACGACGCCGATGGCGCCGGTGACCACGCCGGCCAGCAGCATGGCGACCGGCCAGCTCATGAACGCGTCCGGCACCCGCAGCAGCAGGTTGTAGGTGGCGAAGGCGCCGAAGCACATGAAGCCCGCGGTGCCGAGCGACAGCTGCCCGGTCATGCCGGTGAGCAGGTTCAGCCCGAGCGCGGCGCAGCCGTAGGCCAGGACGGGGATCAGGTGGGCCGCCAGCCAGTAGTCCGAGGCCACGTACGGCACCACGAACACGAGCACCAGCAGCAGGACGCCGACCGCCCACTTGTCGAACGCGATCGGGAAGAACTTCCGGTCTTCCAGGTAGTTGGTGGCGAAGGTGCCGGTTTCGCGGTAGATCACGGTCAGACCCTCTCAATGTCGCGCAGCCCGAAGATCCCGGCCGGGCGGAACAGCAGGAAGATCAGGGCGATGAAGTAGGAGAACCAGATCTCGATGCCCTGCTCGTTGATCAGGTCGCCGATGTAGATCTCGCCGAGCTTCTCGCCGACGCCGATGATCAGGCCGCCGACGATGGCCCCGGGGATCGAGGTCAGGCCGCCGATCAGGATCACCGGCAGCGCCTTCATCACCGCCTCCACCAGCGTGAACGACACGCTGACCCGCTCGGCCCACAGCAGGCCCGCGATCAGCGCGATGATGCCGGTCACCGCCCACACCAGCGCCCACACCCGCGACAGCGGGATGCCGACCGCCATCGCCGCCAAGTGGTCGTCCGACACCGCCCGCAGCGACATGCCGGTGCTGGTCTTCTGGAAGAACACCGCCAGCCCCAGGATCATGGAGCCGGCCACGATCGAGGCGAAGATGTCGAACTTGGCGATCAGGATGTCCAGCCAGGCGACGTAGTCGGAGACGAAGATGGTCATGTTGACCGGGTCCAGCAGCGCCAGGTCCAGGAAGTCGGCCAGCTGCAGGCCGTGCACCGAGGAATCCCAGACGTACTGCGACATGCCCTCGATCAGGGTCGCCAGGCCGACCGTCGCCATGAACAGCGACAGCAGCGACTGGTTGGCCAGCGGGCGCATCATGAACCGCTCGACCAGGATGCCGAGCGCGACCATGGTGCCCATGGCCACCAGCAGCGCGATCCAGAAGTTGACCCCGCCCTCGGTCATCTTGACGAAGGTCAGCGCCGCGAACAGCAGCAGCGTGCCCTGGGCGAAGTTGAAGATGCCGGAGGACTTGTAGATCAGCACGAAGCCGATCGCCACCAGCGAATACATGACGCCGGACAGCAGGCCGCCGACGATCACCTCGATGAAGAAGACCCAGTCAAAGCCCATGGCCAGCCTCCGCTTCGTGACTCACCCCGAGATAGGCGTCGATCACCGTCTGGTTGCTCTTGACCTCGTCCGGCGAGCCGTCGCCGATCTTGGCGCCGTAGTCCAGCACCACGACGTGGTCGGAGATGTCCATCACCACGCTCATGTCGTGCTCGATCAGGACGATGGTGGTGCCGAACTCGCGGTTGATCTCGAGCGCGAAGCAGGACATGTCCTTCTTCTCCTCGAGGTTCATGCCGGTCATCGGCTCGTCCTGCAGCAGCATGGTCGGCTCCGCCACCAGCGCCCGCGCCAGCTCGACCCGCTTCTGCAGGCCGTAGGGCAGCTTGCTGACCGGCGTCTTGCGGATGCCCTGCAGGTGCAGGAACTCGATCACCTTCTCGACCTCGCGCCGGTTCTCGATCTCCTCGCGGCGGGCGCGGCCGATGTTGAGGCCCTGCTCGACCCAGGTCGAGCGCATCTTCAGGGTGCGCCCGGTCATGATGTTCTCCAGCACGGTCATGCCCTGGAACAGCGCGATGTTCTGGAACGTGCGCGCCACCCCGAGCTTGGCGATCTGCCGCGGGCGCATGCGCGTGACCTCCTGGCCCTTGAAGACGACCTTCCCGGCCTGCGGGATGTACACGCCGTTGATGACGTTCAGCATCGAGCTCTTGCCGGCGCCGTTGGGGCCGATCACCGCGCAGATCTCGCCCTCCGCCACGTCGAAGCTGATCGAGCTCAGCGCCACCACGCCGCCGAACGACAGGCAGATGTCCTGGATCTGGAGGATCGGGTCGCCGGCGGCCATGGTCTAGACGTTGCCCAGCGGCTGCGTGTATTCGAGCCCGTCGCTGGGGTCGGTGTAAGTGTACTCCAGCGCGTCGCTGTACAGCGCGGCGAGCAGGCCCTGGTACTGCTCCTCGATCGCGTAGGCGCGCAGCTTGCGGGTCGCGGTGACCTCGCCGGCCGAGGTCTGGAACTCGCGGTGGAACACCGCGAAGCGGCGGATCTCGATGCCCGCGAAGTCGTCCCGGCCGGCCAGCTTCTCGTTCACCCGCTGCACCTGCTCGCGCACCAGCTCCTGCACCGCCGGGTGCATCGACAGGTCCTGGTAGCCGGTGTAGCGCAGGTTGCGGCGGTCGGCCCAGGTGCGGGCGGTGTCGCCGTCGATGGCCAGCAGCGCCACCAGGTGCTCGTGCCCGTCGCCGTGCACGTACGCCTGCTTGATGTGCGGCGAGGAGCGCAGCTCGCTCTCGACCACGTTGGGCATGAACACGTTCGGGATGAACTCGCCGCCGCGCTTCAGCCGGCCGCGGCGCGACATCTGCCCGAGCACGTGCAGCCGGCCCTGGTCGTCCAGGCGCCCGGCGTCGTGGGTGCGCACCCAGCCGTCCTGCAGGCATTCGGCGGTCGCCTGCGGGTCGCCGTAGAAGCCCGTCATGCGCCCGGGGCCGCGGAACCAGACCTCGCCGTTCTCGATGCGCAGCTCGGTGTCGTCCAGCGGCTGGCCGACCGAATCCGAGTTCCAGTCCTCGGCCGCCTGCATGGTGACGCAGGCGCAGCCCTCGGCGAGGCCGTAGAGCTCGCGCAGGTCGATGCCGATGGCGCGGAAGAAGCGGAACACCTCCGGCGACAGCGCGTCGCCGCCGGACAGCGCCAGGCGCAGCCGGCTGAGGCCGTACACGTTGCAGAACGGCCCGAACGTGGTGGCGCGCGCGAACCAGAAGCGCAGGTGGTCCAAGGGCGAGGAGCGGTCCCCGGCGGCGCGGTGCGCGGCGACCTTCATCACCGAGCGCAGCGCCGACTTGTAGATCGCGGCGTCCAAGTCGGTGGCGCTCTCGATGCGGTTGGAGGCGTTGGAGAATATGTACTTGTACACGTAGGACGGCGCGAACAGCACGGTCGGCCCGATCTCCTGCATGTTCTGCAGCACCGTGTCGTCGCTCTCCGGGCAGTTCATGCGGCAGCCGGAAACCAGCGCCAGCGAGAACGAGAACAGCAGGTCGCTCGGCACCGACAGCGGCAGGTAGGCCATCAGCTCGTCGCCGGCGGCGATCTTGCCGCGCCGCGCCACCCGCGCCGCGGTGGCGATCAGGGCGGCGTGGCTCAGCTCCACCGGGCGCTCCCGGCGGGTGCTGCCGGAGGTCAGCACGATGGCGGCGGTGTCGTCCGGGCCGCGCTGCGCGGCGAGCTGCTCCAGGTCCGCGGGCGCGGCGCCGCCGAGCGCGGCGTCGAGCGCCGCCAGGCCCGGCTGCCGGTACCCGGCCATGCCGCGCGGGTCGATGTAGAGGATCTCGCGCACCCGCTCCTGGCCGCATTCCAGCAGCGCGTCGACGTGCTGCTGCTCGGCGGCCAGCACCGCCTCCACCTCGGCGGCCTCGATCAGGCGCCGCAGGTCGTCGCCGTAGGTGTTGGTGCCGATCGGCACCGGCACCGCGCCCAGGCTCTGCGCCGCCAGGTAGGTCAGGTACAGCTCGGTGCTGTTGGGCCCGAACACGCCGAAGCGGGAGCCCGCGCCGACGCCGCGCGCGGCCAGGCCGCCGGCCAGCTCGGCCACGCGGCCGCGCGCCTCGGCCCAGGTGGTGACCTGCCAGACGCCCAGCTTCTTGCTGCGGATGGCGGGCGCGTTCGGCGACTTGCGCGCCTGCTCCAGCAGCAGCGTGGGGAAAGTGTCCATCAACTCGCGGGGATTTCGTCTGCGGAACAGGCGGGGGTGCGCTCCTGGCGGGGCCGGCGGCCGGCCGGCGCGGCCGGCGGCGGGCGCATTATATACCCTAGCCCCGCTCCCGGCGGGCGCGGAAGAAATCCGTCAGCAGGCGCCCGCAGTCCGCCGCCAGCACGCCGCCCGCGACCGCGAAGCGGTGGTTCGGGAACGCCAGGGAGCGGACGTCGAAGGCGCCGCCCAGGCAGCCGGCCTTGGGGTCCGGCGCGCCGTACACCACGCGCGCGACGCGCGCCAGGAGCGCCGCGCCGACGCACATCAGGCAGGGCTCCAGGGTCACGTACAGCACCGCGCCCGGCAGCCGGTAGTTGCCGGCGCGCCGGCCGGCCGCGCGCAGCGCCGCCACTTCGGCGTGGGCGCTCGGGTCGCGGTCGCGGATGCTGCGGTTGCCGGCGGCCGCCAGCAGCGTCCCGTCCGCCGCCGCCACCGCCGCGCCGACCGGCACCTCGCCGGCGCGCCCCGCCGCCGCGGCCTCCGCCAGCGCGCGCGCCATCCAGGCCGCGTCGTCCGCCCCGGCGGCGCTCACTCCCACTCGACCGTCGCCGGCGGCTTGCCGGAAATGTCGTAGCAGACGCGGGCGATGCCGTCGACCTCGTTGATGATGCGCCGCGCGCAGCGGTCGAGGAACTCGTCCGGCAGCCGCGCCCAGCGGGCGGTCATGAAGTCCTCGGTCTCCACCGCGCGCAGGCTGACCACGAAGTCGTAGCGCCGGCCGTCGCCCATCACCCCGACCGCGCGCACCGGCAGGAACACCGCGAAGGCCTGGGCGACGCGGTCGTACAGGTCCCAGGCGCGCAGCTCCTCGAGGAAGATGCGGTCGGCGGCGCGCGCCAGTTCGACGTACTCGGGGCGCACCTCGCCCAGCACGCGCACGCCGAGGCCGGGGCCGGGGAACGGGTGGCGGGCGAGCAGCTCGCGCGGCAGCCCCAGCGCGGCGCCGACCGCGCGCACCTCGTCCTTGAACAGTTCGCGCAGCGGCTCGACCAGGCCCAGCTCCAGGGTCTCCGGCAGGCCGCCGACGTTGTGGTGCGACTTGATCAGCTGCGCCTTGCCGGTGGCGGCGGCGGCGGATTCGATCACGTCCGGGTAGATGGTGCCCTGGGCCAGCCAGCGCGCGCCGCCGAGCCGCGCCGCCTCCTCCTGGAACACGTGCACGAACTCGCGGCCGATGCGGCGGCGCTTCTCCTCCGGGTCGGCCGCGCCCGCCAGCGCCCGCAAGAAGCGCGCCGCGGCGTCGACCCGCCGCACCCGCACCCCGAGCCCGGCGAACGCGCGCATCACCTGGTCGCCCTCGCCGGCGCGCAGCAGGCCGTTGTCGACGAAGATGCAGGCCAGCCGCTCGCCGACGGCGCGCGCCAGCAGCGCCGCCGTCACCGCGGAATCGACCCCGCCCGACAGCGCCAGCACCACGCCGTCGCCGCCGACCTGGGCGCGCGCCGCCGCCACCCGGTCTTCGATGATCGCCGCCGGCCGCCACAGCCCGGCGCAGCCGCACAGCTCGCGGACGAAATACTCGAGCAGCGCCGCCCCGCCCGGGGTGTGGGTCACCTCCGGGTGGAACTGCAGGCCGTACCAGGGCCGCTCGCGGTGGGCCATGGCCGCGAGCGGCAGGTCCTCGGTGGCGGCCAGCGCCTCGAAGCCGTCCGGCAGGGCGTCGACGTGGTCGCCGTGCGACATCCACACCTCGCGCCATTCGCCGGGGCCGAGCGCGTCCAGCAGCGGGTGCGGCCGCAGGCGGCGGATCCGGGCCGGCCCGAACTCCCGCCTGGCGCCGGCGCGCACCGGCGCGCCGAAGCGCCGCGCCAGCGCCTGCATGCCGTAGCAGACGCCGAGCACCGGCACGCCCGCCTCCAGCGCCGCGTCCGGCACCGGCGGGTGCGCGTCCGCGACCGCGGTCTGCGGCCCGCCCGACAGGATCACCCCGGCCGCGCCGAAGGCGCGGATCGCCGCCGGGTCGGCGTCGCAGGCGTACAGCTCGCAGTAGCAGCCGGCCTCGCGCACGCGCCGGGCGAGCAGCTGCGCGTACTGCGAGCCGTAGTCCAGCACCAGGATGCGCTCGGCGCGGAGGTCCGCCACGCTCAGATCTCGGTGCGGTAGTTGGGCGCCTCTTTGGTGATCAGCACGTCGTGGGCGTGGCTCTCGCGCAGGCCGGCCAGGGTCACCCGCACCAGCCGCGCGGCGCGGTGCAGCGCGGCCAGGTCGGCGGCGCCGACGTAGCCCATGCCGGCGCGCACGCCGCCGGTCAGCTGGTGCATCACGTCCGCCAGCGGCCCCTTGTACGGCACCCGGCCCTCGATGCCCTCCGGCACCAGCTTGCCGTCCGCGGCCGCGTCCTCCTCCTGGAAGTAGCGCTCGCCGGAGCCGCGCTGCATGGCGCCGAGCGAGCCCATGCCGCGGTACAGCTTGTAGGAGCGGCCCTGGTACAGCTCGACCTCGCCGGGCGCCTCGCGGGCGCCGGCCAGCAGGCTGCCCACCATCACCGCGTCGGCGCCGGCCGCCAGCGCCTTGGCCGCGTCGCCGGAGTAGCGCACGCCGCCGTCGGCCACCGCCGCCACGCCGCGCCCGCGCAGCGCGGCGCAGACGTTGAGGATCGCGGTCACCTGCGGCACGCCGACCCCGGCCACCACCCGCGTGGTGCAGATCGAGCCGGGCCCGACCCCGATCTTGACCGCGTCGGCGCCGGCCTCGGCCAGCGCCAGCGCGCCCTCGGCGGTGGCCACGTTGCCCGCCAGCAGCGCCGCGTCCGGGTGCGCGGCGCGCAGTTCGCGCACCCGCCGCAGCACGCCCTCGGCGTGGCCGTGGGCGCTGTCCAGCGCCAGCACGTCGACCCCCGCCTCCAGCAGCGCCGCGGCCCGCTCCGGGCCGTCGGCGCCGGCGCCGACCGCCGCGGCGACGCGCAGCCGGCCGTGCTCGTCCTTGCAGGCGTGCGGGTAGTCGGTCGCCTTCTGGATGTCCTTGACGGTCACCATGCCGCGCAGCCGGAAGCCGTCGTCGACGATCAGCAGCTTCTCGATGCGGTGCTCGCGCAGCAGCTCCTGCACCACGTCGAGCGCGGCGCCCTCGGGCGCGGTCACCAAGCGCTCCTTCGGCGTCATGACCGCGGCCACCGCGGCGTCCAGGCGGGTCTCGAAGCGCAGGTCGCGGCGGGTGACGATGCCGACCACCTCCTCGCCGTCGACCACCGGCACGCCGGAGATGTCGTGCGCGCGGGTCAGCTCCAGCACCTCCGCCACGGTCGCCCGCGGCGCGATGGTCAGCGGCTCGCGGATGACGCCGCTCTCGTACTTCTTCACCCGGCGCACCTGCTCGGCCTGCTCGGCCGGCTCGAGGTTCTTGTGGATCACGCCGAGGCCGCCCGCCTGGGCCATGGCGATCGCCAGCTCGGCCTCGGTCACCGTGTCCATGGCGGCCGACAGGAACGGGATGCGCAGCTCGATCTCCGGGGTCAGGCGGGTGCCGAGGTCGACGTCCCGCGGCAGCACCTCGGAGTGCCCGGGCAGGAGCAGCACGTCGTCGAACGTCAGGGCTTCTTCCACCAGCACGGCCATGCGGGACTCCGGTGCGCGCGAACGCCTTTCTGCAATTAGATTAATTAATCAGGGCGACTATCATACGCTATCCCCGCTGCCGCCGCCGGCGCCATGACCGCCCCGCCCCGCCCCGCCCGCGTCCGCCCGCCGGCCTGGGCGCGCCTGCTCCGCCTCGACCGGCCGATCGGCGTCTGGCTGCTGCTGTGGCCGTCCCTGTGGGCGCTGTGGCTGGCCGCCGGCGGGCCACCGCCGGCCGCGCTGCTGGCGATCTTCGCCGCCGGGACGGTGCTGATGCGCTCGGCCGGCTGCGCGATCAACGACTACGCCGACCGCGAGCTCGACCGCCAGGTGGCGCGCACCCGCGACCGGCCGCTGGCGAGCGGCGAACTGCCGCCGCGCGCCGCGCTGTGGGCCGCCGCGCTGCTGCTCGGCGCCGCCGCCCTGCTGCTGCCGCTGCTGCCGCCGGCGGTCTGGGCGCTGGCCGCGCCGGCCGCGCTGCTGGCCGCGACCTACCCCTGGGCCAAGCGCCACCATTCCCTGCCGCAACTGCACCTGGGCTGCGCCTTCGCCTTGGCGGCGCCGATGGCCGCGGCCGCCGCGACCGGGCGCTGGCCGGAGGCCTGGGCCTGGCTGCTGGCGCTGGGGGTCCTCCTGTGGACGGTCGCCTACGACACCCTGTACGCGATGGCCGACCGCGACGAGGACCGCGCCTGCGGCAACCGCTCGGCCGCGCTCCTGCTCGGCCGCTTCGACCTGGCCGCGGTGGCGGCGCTGCAGGGGCTGTTCGTGGGGACGCTGGCGCTGGTCGGCCTCTGGCGGGAGCTCGGCGCGCCCTACTGGGCGGGCCTCGCCATCGCCGCCGCGCTGCTCGCCCGGCAGCTGTGGACCGCGCGCCGGCGCGCGCCGGACGCCTGCCTGCGGGCGTTCCTCAACAACGCCTGGGTCGGCGCCGCGGTCTGGGCCGGGCTGGCCGCGGCGCTGCCGCCCTGAGGCCCGGAGCGCCGCCGCCGCGGGCGCCGTCCCGCATGTGCTGGCACCGGACTCAGGGGGGGGGGGGGCGAAAATCGGAGTACACTAGCCCCGCTCGCCGGACCCGGGCGAGCCGCCACAGCCGACCACGGGGGAGCCCGGACATGAGCGAAGAGAACTGGAGCATCGAAGAGCATTACCAGCGCATGGACCACTTCATGCGGCAAGTCGCGGCGGACTGCCGGCACGACCCGGAAGTCCGGGCGGAGCTCGACGCCGACCCGCGCGCGTTCCTCACCGGCCGGGGGCTGAAACTCCCCGACGGCCCGGAGGTCGCGGTGGCCGCCAACACGGCGGAAGTGCATCATCTGGTGATGCCGAAGGACCCCAACGCCACCCTCGCGGACGAGAACCTGGACCGCGTGGCCGGCGGCGGCGGCGCGACTCCGCCGAGCAGCCACCTCCAGGACGACTGGGGCAACTGGTTTTCCTGCGTCAACACCGCCCCGCAGCCGCCCCGGACCTGAGCGGACCGGACGGGCCGCCCGCGGCCGCGCCGAAGCAGCCGGCGGCCGCGCCGCCGCCCCCTGAGGCCCGGCCCGCGCCCGCCGCGGGCGCGGGCCGCTTGCGCCGGCGCCGGACTCAGGGGGAAAGAGCGGAAAGCGGAGTACACTGGCCCCGCTCGCCGGACCCGAGCAAACCGCAACAACCGACCACGGAGAGCCCGAACATGAGCGCAGAAAACCGGAGCCTCGAAGAGCATCGCCGGAGCCTCGACCGCTTCATGCGGAAAGTCGCGGCGGAGCGCCGGCGCGACCCGGAAGCCCGGGCGGCGCTCGACGCCGACCCGCGCGCGTTCTTCGCCCGGCGGGGCCTGGAGCTCCCCGACGGGCCGGACATCCAAGTGTCCGCCAACACGCCGGAAGTGCTGCACCTGGTGATCGCGCAGGACCCCAACGCCGCCCTCGCGGACCGGAATCTGGAACGCGTGGCCGGCGGGGCCGGCCCGAGCGGAAGCGGCCCGGGCGCCATCCGCATCGACGGCTACACCGGCATAGCGCGCTGGCCCGGCATCTCGACCATGCCCGGCGCCTGAGCGGCTCCGCGCCCGTCGCGCGGGCGCGTCCCGCATGCGCTGGCAGCGCCGCCGGCCATCGGCGGACGGCTTGCGGGATAATGGCCCCGAACCGCCGAGGAGCGCGAACATGACCGCCAACGCCGGAACCGGGCCTTTCTCCAACCCGCGCACGGAAGAACTCGCCGCCGCGCTGCGCGCGGCCGCCGGCGACTGCCGGCGGCGCCCGGAACTGCGGGCGGAGCTGGACGCCGACCCGCGCGCGTTCCTGGCCGAGCGGGGCATGGAGATCCCGCCCGGCCCCGAGCTGAAGGTCGCGGCCAACACCGCGGCGGTGTTCCACTTGGTGATGCCGGCGGACCCCAACGACATCCTCTCCGACGAGGCGCTGGCCCGCATCTCCGGCGGCACCACGCTGCGCCGGGAGGCCAGCACCCTCAGCTCGCTGAGCTCGCTGCCGTCGACCGTGAGCAGCGCCAGCACCGTCCGCGAGCACTACAACTGAGCGGGCGCCGGGCGCCCGCGGCGCCGTCCCGCATGTTCTGGCATCGCCGCCACTCCCGGCCGGTCCGGGCATGGCTATAATCCGCCGGGCACGACCTGCGAACCCAGGCCAAGGGGGCCAACCGCCATGCAGTCTTTCTTCGACACCATGAACGAACACCTCGACGAGGTTTCCACCACTCTCGCCGGCCTCGCGGCCGCCTGCCGGGAGAACCCGGAACTGCGGGCGGAACTGGACGCCGACCCGCGCGCGTTCTTCGCCGCGCAGGGGGGCGAGGGCCTGAATCTGCCGGCCGACGCCGACCTCCGGGTGGTCGAGAACACGCCGGAAGTGTTCCACCTGGTGATGCCGCAGGACCCCAACGCCTCCGTCTCCGACGAGACGCTGGCCGGCGTCTCCGGCGGCACCAACTGGGGCGGCACCTCGGACAACTACGGCTGCGCCAGTTCGGCCGGCACCATCCCGTCCACCATCAGCTCCGCCTCCACCGCCAGTTCCGAGACGATCCGCTGGGCTTCTTCCTGAGCAGCCCGGCGAGAGCCGCCGTCCGGACCTAGCCGCCGCCGTCCCGCATGTGCTGGCACCGCCGCCGCGCCGCGGCAGACCGGCGCGGCTATAATTCCGCCCAACCGCCCCGCCCCGACGGAGGAACCCGCCGACCATGCGCACCATCGACCTGAGCGACATCCAACGCTACGAGAGCCTGCTGGCCGACACCGCGGCCGAATGCCGCCGCGACTCCGCGGTGCGGGCGGAACTGGACGCCGACCCGCGCGCGTTCTTCGCCGAACGGGGCGTCGAGGTCCCGGGCGGCGCGGAAGTGCGCGTCGCCGACGACACGGCGGACACGGTCCACCTGGTCATGCCGCCGAACCCCAACAACGCCGTTTCCGACGAGGCGCTGGAGAGCGTCGCCGGCGGCACCGGCACCGTGGCCGCCAGTTCGCTGGCGTGCATCGTCTCCACCGTCAGCAGCATGCGCGCGCCGGAGGAATCGTAAGCCGGCGACGGGCCGGCGCGGCCATCACCCCCAACCACCCCACCCCAACCGAGGAACCCATCCAACCATGAGAACTTTCGACCACGACGACATCCAGCGCTACGAGAGCATGCTGGCCGAAGCCGCGAACGAGTGCAGCGGCAATCCCGAACTGCGGACGGAGCTGGACGCCGACCCGCGCACGTTCTTCACCGCCCGCGGCATGAGCGTCCCGGACGGCGTGGAAGTGCGCGTCGCCGACGACACGGCGGACACGATCCACCTGATCATGCCGCCGAACCCCAACGACGCCGTCTCCGACGACACGCTGACCCAGGTCGCCGGCGGCACCGGCACCGTGGCCGCCAGTTCGGCCGCGACCCTCATTTCCTGCGTCAGCTCGATGCGCCCGCCCGACTGAGCGCCGGCGCATCCGGCCGGACGACGGGCCGCCCGCGGGCGGCCCGTCGCCTATTAAGGGCGCCGCCGGGCGCCCCCTCTATATAATGGCCGCCGTCCCCCGCCGCCTCCGGCCCCATGCCCGCCGCCGCCCGCTTTGACTGGACCGTCGCCGAGGCGCGGCGGCTGCTGGCGCGGCCGTTCGCCGACCTGATGCACGCGGCGCAGACCGTGCACCGCGCCCGGCACGACCCCAACCGGGTGCAGATCAGCACGCTGCTGTCGATCAAGACCGGCGGCTGCCCCGAGGACTGCGCCTACTGCCCGCAGAGCGCGCGCTACGACACCGGCCTCGAGCGCGAGCGGCTGCTCGAGGTGGACGCGGTGCGCGCCGCCGCGCGGCGCGCCGCCGAACAGGGCGCCGGGCGCTTCTGCATGGGCGCGGCCTGGCGCGCGCCGAGCGACCGCGACCTCGAGCGGGTGGCGGCGATGGTCGAGGCGGTGCGCGCCGAGGGCCTGGAGACCTGCGCCACGCTCGGCATGCTGCGCCGGGAGCAGGCCGAGCGGCTGGCCGATTGCGGCCTCGACTACTACAACCACAACCTCGACACCTCGCCCGAGTTCTACGGCGAGATCATCACCACCCGCGACTACCGCGAGCGGCTGGAGACGCTGGCGCACGTGCGCGCCGCCGGCATCCGGGTGTGCTGCGGCGGCATCCTCGGCATGGGCGAATCGCGCGCCGACCGCGCCGGGCTGCTGTGCCAGCTGGCGCGCCAGGAGCCGCACCCGGAATCGGTGCCGATCAACCTGCTGGTGCGCGTGCCGGGCACGCCGCTCGCCGCGGCGGCCGAACTCGACCCGCTGGAGTTCGCGCGCACCGTGGCCGCCGCCCGCATCATGCTGCCGGACGCGACCGTGCGCTTGTCGGCCGGCCGCGAGGGCATGAGCGACGAGCTGCAGGCGCTGTGCTTCCTGGCCGGCGCCAACTCCATCTTCCGCGGCGAGAAGCTGCTCACCGCGCCCAACGCCGGCGCCGACGCCGACCGCGCGCTGTTCGCGCGCCTGGGCCTGGCCGCGCGCGAAGACCGGCCGCGCCCGAGCGCCTGACCCCCGGCCCGATGGCGGCCGCCCCGCCCGCCGCCCTGCGCCGGCGGCGCCTGCTGCGCGATGCGGACGCCGCCGGCGGCGCCGCGCTCGACGGCGTCCCGCAGGCGGTGCTGTGCGACAACGACTACCTGGGCCTGGCCCGCGACCCGCGGCTGGCCGAGGCCATGCGGGCGGCCGCGAAGCGCCACGGCGCCGGCGCCGCCGCCTCGCCGCTGGTCACCGGCTACACCGCCGCGCACCGGGAGCTGGAGGAGGCGCTGGCGGAGTTCACCGGCCGCGAGCGGGCGCTGGCGTTCGCCTCCGGCTACCTCGCCAACCTCGGCGCGGTGCAGGCGCTGGCCGGGCGCGGCGACGTGCTGGTCGAGGACCGCCGCAACCACGCCTCGCTGCTCGACGCGGCGCTGCTGTCGCGGGCGCGCCGCCGCCGCTACCGCCACGCGGACGCCACGCACGCGGCGGAACTGGCGCGCGCCGGCGGCGCGCGCCTGCTGCTCACCGACGGCGTGTTCAGCATGGACGGCGACGAGGCGCCGGTCGCCGCGCTGGCGCGGGCGGCGGCCGCGGCGGGCGCGCTGCTCCTGGTCGACGACGCGCACGGCCTAGGCGTGCTCGGCGCGGGCGGCGGCGGGCTGCTGGAAGAAGCGGGCCTCGGCGAAGCCGAAGCGCCGCTGCTGATCGGCACCCTGGGCAAGGCCTTCGGCGCCCAGGGCGGGTTCGCGGCGGGCCCGGCCGAGCTGATCGAGGAGCTGCTGCAGCGGGCGCGGACGTATACGTACTGCACCGCGCTGGCGCCGCCTCTGGCCGCCGCCGCCGCCGCCGGCGTGCGCTTGGCGCGCGCGGAGCCGGAGCGCCGCGAGCGGCTGCGCCGCAACATCGACCACTTCCGCCGGGGCGCGGCCGAGCGCGGCCTCGCCCTGTCGCCCTCGCGCAGCGCCATCCAGCCGCTGGTGCTGGGCGCGCCGGAGGCGGCGCTGGCGGCCGCCGCAGCGCTGGCGCGCCGGGGCCTCGCGGTGCGCGCGATCCGGCCGCCCACCGTCCCGGCCGGCACCGCCCGGCTGCGGATCGCGCTGTCGGCGCGCCACCGGCGGGCGGAACTGGAGCGCCTGCTGGACGCCCTGGCCGCGCTGCCCCCTGCTAGAATCGCGCCATGACCCCCCCGCGGCACATCCTGCTCGGCGTCACCGGCGGCGTCGCCGCCTACAAGGCCTGCGAGCTGGCGCGCCTGCTGGCGCGCGGCGGCGCGGCGGTGCAGGTGGTGCTGACCCCGGGCGCGGCGCGCTTCGTGCAGCCGCTCGCGTTCGACGCGCTGACCGGGCGGAAGACGCGCACCGACTTGTTCGACCGCGACGCGGAGGCGGCCATGGGCCACATCGAGCTGGCGCGCTGGGCGGACGCGGTGGCGGTCGCGCCGGCCACCGCCCATTGCCTGGCCAAGCTCGCGCTGGGGCTGGCCGACGACCTGCTGAGCACGGTCTGCCTGGCCACCGAGGCGCCGCTGCTGGTCGCCCCGGCGATGAACGCGGCGATGTGGCGCCAACCCGCGGTGCAGGCGCACGCGCGCGCCCTGCGCGAGCGCGGCGTCCGGGTGCTGGAGCCGGACTGCGGCGAGCAGGCCTGCGGCGAGACCGGCCCCGGCCGGCTGCCGGAGCCGGCGCGGCTGCGCGAGGAGATCCTCGCCCTCGCGGGCGCCAAGCCGCTGCGCGGGCTGCGCGCGCTGGTCACCGCGGGGCCGACCCGGGAGCCGCTCGACCCGGCGCGCTTCCTCAGCAACTTCAGCACCGGGCGCATGGGCTGCGCGGTGGCCGACGCGCTGTTGGCGGCCGGCGCCCGGGTGGAGCTGGTGCTGGGCCCGTCGAGCGCGCCCGCGCCCGCGGGCGCGGAGGTGGTCCCGGTCGAGACCGCGGCCGAGATGCGCGCCGCCGTGCTCGAGCGCCTCGACGGCCGCGCCCTGCTGGTGGCGGCCGCGGCGGTCGCCGACTGGCGCGCGCCGCGGCCCGCGGCGCGGAAGGCCGAGCGCGGCGCCGGCGCCCGGGTGCTGGAGCTGGAGCCGACCGCCGACATCCTGGCCGAGGCCGGGCGCCGGCGGCCGCGGCCGTTCCTGGTCGGCTTCGCCGCCGAGACCGGAGACCTGGAGGCGCGCGCCCGCGCCAAGCTGCGCGCCAAGGGCGCCGACCTGATGGTCGCCAACCGCATCGGCCCCGGCGCAGGCTTCGGCGACCGCGACACCGTCCTCGAGCTGGTCGCCGCCGACGGCTGCGTCCGGCTCGGCCCGGGCTCCAAGCCCGCGCTCGCCCGCCAGCTGGTCGCCCGGCTGGCCGAACATCTCGCCCCCGCCGCCGACCCGGTGATCGACTTCCCGCATGGAGAGCGTCGCGGTTCGCATTCTGGATAAGCGGCTCGGCGACTCCATCGCCCTGCCCCGCTACGCCACCGGCGGCTCCGCCGGGCTCGACCTGCGCGCCTGCCTGGACGCGCCGCTGACGCTGGCCCCCGGCCGCGCCGAGCTGATCCCGACCGGCCTCGCGATCCATCTGGACGACCCGAACTACGCCGCCGTGATCCTGCCGCGCTCGGGGCTCGGCCACAAGCACGGCATCGTCCTCGGCAACCTGGTCGGGCTGATCGATTCCGACTACCAGGGCGAGCTGATGGTGTCGTGCTGGAACCGCGGCGACGCGGCCTTCACCGTCGAGGTCGGCGCGCGCATCGCGCAGCTGGTGGTGGTGCCGGTGCGCCAGGTCGAGTTCCGGGTGGTCGACGAGTTTCCGCCCAGCCGCCGCGGCGCCGGCGGCTTCGGCCACAGCGGGCAGCGGTAGTGGCGGCGTTCCCCGGGCAGGTCTTCCGCGCCTACGACATCCGCGGCCTCGCCGGGCGCGAACTGGACGCGGCGTTCGCCCGCGCGCTCGGACGGGCGGTCGCCGCCGATTATCCGCAGGTCCGCGCCCTCGCCGTCGGCCGCGACGGCCGCCATTCGAGCGCGATGCTCGCCGACGCATTGATCGACGGCCTGGCCGCGGGCGGCGCGGCGGCGCACGACATCGGCCTCGTACCGACGCCGGCGCTGTACTACGCGGCGCACCGGCTGGAGCTCGGCTCCGGGATCATGGTCACCGGCAGCCACAACCCGGCCGAGTACAACGGCTTCAAGCTGGTGCTCGACGGCCGCACCCTGAGCGGCGGCGACATCCAGGCGCTCGGCCGGCGGATGGCGGACCTGCCGCCCGCGCCGGGCGGCGGCCGGCGCTTGGCCGCGGACGTGGCGGACGACTACTGCGCGCGCGTCGCCGGCGACGTCCGGCTGGCGCGGCCGCTGCGGGTGGCGCTGGACGCCGGCAACGGCGCCGCCGGGCCGCTCGCGGCGCGCACGCTGCGCGCCTGCGGCGCGGAAGTCGAAGAGCTGTACTGCGACGTGGACGGCGATTTCCCGCACCACCACCCCAACCCCAGCGACCCCGCCAACCTCGCCGACCTGCGCGCCGCCGTGCGCGGCGGCGGCCTGGATCTGGGGCTGGCGCTGGACGGCGACGGCGACCGCTGCGGCGTGGTCGACGACCGCGGCGGGATCCTGTGGGCCGACCGGCAGCTGATGCTGCACGCCCGCGACGTGCTGGCGCGGCGGCCGGGCGCGGCCGTGGTGTTCGACGTCAAGTGCTCGGGGCTGCTGCCGCGGGTGATCGAGGAGGCCGGCGGCGCGCCGGTGATGGCGCGCACCGGGCACTCCTTCATCAAGGCGAAGCTGCGCGAGACCGGCGCCGCGCTGGCCGGCGAGATGAGCGGCCACCTGTTCTTCGCCGAGCGCTGGTACGGCTTCGACGACGGCATCTACGCCGGCGCCCGGCTGCTGGAGATCCTGGCCCGCGCCGACGCGCCCGCGCACGCGGTGTTCGCCGCGCTGCCCCAGTCCTGCGCCACGCCCGAGATCAACCTCCCGTTCGCCGCCGACGGCGAGCAGCACCGCTTCATCGAGCGCTTCGCGGCGCGGGCGGAGTTCCCGGACGCCGAGGTGTCGCATCTCGACGGCGTGCGCGCCGACTTCGCGGACGGCTTCGGGCTGGCGCGGGCCTCCAACACCACGCCCTGCGTGGTCGCCCGCTTCGAGGGCCGCGACCGCGCCGCGCTGGAGCGGATCCAGGGAGAGTTCCGGGCGCAGATGCGAACGGTCGCGCCGGAGCTGGAACTGCCGTTCTGATGCAAAAGAGGCAAAGGGCGTTATATGGTCCGCCTCTCGGATGCAGGCAATCTGCTTGCTGAAAACTTGCTGAGCGGCATCCCCGCCGTCAGGCTGCATGCGCGCCGTCTGCGGGACCTCCGGCAAGTCGCCCGTTGAAACGATGGTGGTGCGGCAGGCCGGGCTCGAACCGGCAAGGCGGATGCAAGCTTGCGGTCGCGCCCCAGTGATCGGGCGCTCAGATTTGTTCCCGCGAGCTTCCACCACCCCAATCACGGGGTATAAACCCCAGACGTGTCTTCCAATTTCCACCACTGCCGCATATTCGCCACTTCGGAATACAATCGCGTATCGAGTGCCTGTTCGAGAATTGTTCGCGAAATATGAACGGGACCGTCAGCGACAAGTCCCAAAGAAAGAGATCATTGGTGCGCTCGCCATAGCTAGCCTTTTCATTTTTTTCTCCGGCCCCGGAGGCGCTTGCCTTGAAAGCAGGCGCGGGGACGGAGATGCTTGACCCAGTTTGGCGGGATGTCCGCCAAAGGCCCGGCGCTGTTCCAGCAGGTGAGCGTTCTTTATCCAGCAACATAGCGCTCACGCATCACGTTGTATGCGAGTTCTTCGCACTTCACATTAAGTTTCTGATCTTCGCCAACCTCGGCATGCCCTGCCCATCCGGTCACTTCTGAAAGTCTCCGCGCCAAACGCTCATTTTCCCGGCGCGCGTCATCATCGCTGATTTGTTCAAGACCTATCCACAAACTTTCCCACTCATTCCCCAACGCCCGACATTCGATTTTTATTAAATTCAAAACTGCGCTCTTTCTCGCTCCATTGAACGCAAAGTCCGCCGCAACCAACACTATAACTGAAAGACCGGCTATCAATTGAAAAACTTGTGGAATAACTTTCAGCAAGGACACTGCGCCACCAATCGCCGCCAACAACAATACTATTCGGGTCCACAGATGACGGAGCCGATGTCTTTCGGCAAGAACTTCGCAATACCTGACCAACCTCTCCGCGTCTAGGCGTTCCTGCCATATTTCATTGCGTATCTGTTCGCTAGCCATAACTCCGCCTCGCCATACTGCGCTTGGCGGGCACATTATATACGTTTTGCGCTGATGCATGCAACTTCTTGATATTCACACATTCTCTCCCTAACACTGCGTACCAGCCAAAAGACTGACATTAACTAATCTGTCATCGTCCAGCCACATTTCAGCGTTCCGCCCAGAACCTCGCGTAGTACAGCGGCCACACCCAGTCCTGCAAGTCGTCGCCGCCCGGCCGGCCGGTCAGCTTCAGGTTGCGCTCGGGCCGGCAAAGTTTTACAGACTTTCGCGCTAGCGGCGTTCTCGGGTAAAGGCAGACCCTATGCAAAGGCCAATTCAACTTGCGCCTGTTGCGCTTCCACCCGTTCCACGCGCTTTAATATCATCCGGCAATAGTCTGGATTGATTTCAAATGCGCAACAGCGCCGGTTGTTCCTAATGCATGCCTCTATCGTCGTCCCGGAGCCCGCAAACGGATCTAGCACCAAGCCGCCTTCCGGCGCGGAAGACTTCACCATTCGCTCTATAATTTCAAGCGGTTTCTGCGTCGGATGATCTTCCCGTTCGCTGTGAATGCGATGCAATCGAGACACGCTCCATATGTCCTTAGGGTTGCACCCCATCTCCAGCCACTTTTTCCCCACAAAAATAGACCGGGACCGGGCTTTCTTGGTTTCCGGATCGTACGGAACTCTGACCGGGTCCAAATCAAAATAGTAATTGGCAGACTTGGCGAAGAAACCCACGGTGTCATGAACCGAGGAAAATCGGCGTGTGCTTCCTCCCATGCTCGGCACTTTCCTATCCCATATGATTTCGTTAATCATCAGCAGATGTTGCTTCACAAACGAAAAAATTTCAGGCGAAAAACGCCACGTGGTGAATAGGTACATGCTGCCCGTATTTTTTAGTTTCGGCAATGCTGCGGCGATCCATCGCTGAGTCCATGCCAGAAATTCAGCCGGAGACAGCTGATCAGACCCGTTGCCGTAATCCTTGCCCAGACAGTACGGAGGGTCAGCAACGATCAGGTCGACCGACGCTTCCTCCAACTGGTCAACACCAGCAAGAAAATCCTGATTGAGCAAACGGTAATTCATGCCAGCACTATGCTCCTCGATTCTTTCTGCAACAAGTTCAAAAACTCGTTGCGCGAGCGCGCTTGGCGCGCACTCCTATAGTGTGCCTGCAGTTTGTCATTGCGCGGATTCACGTAGATCGGAAGAAACTGCGGCGAAAAGACATGCACAGCGCTTTTGTCCAGAGATACCGTGATATTCGAAAAAGAAAAGCCGAATACGGCATAAACCAATCGATATTCGGGATTGGCCTTGTATTGCATGTACAGTTTCTCCACTGCCGCAATATCGCTTTTGCTCGGCCTGATTTTCACGTTGGTGATCTTTATGTTGACATGATATTTCTTCCTGCTGCTCTTTACTACTACGCAGTCATGCAGACAGGTGTCCGGCATATCGATCTCAACATCGTTCACCCCAAGAGTGCAGCGATTGTATTTCGCCTGTTGCGCGATCACCTGTTCAACAATCCAGCTGACAGACCGCGTATGGGGCTTCAACCCGTACGGGAGTATTCTGCGGCTGGTCAGGCGAAACTTCGGAATAATCTGCACAACTCTTTCGAAAAAGTCCTGCATCTCCCTCAGTTCCCGATTGATCAGGTTGATTTCGCGTGCCGCGCCCGCCGCCATATGTTCCTCAGGCCTCAGCCCGCTTCTTCCGCCGCTCGCAGCGCCAGCGCCACGTCCAGCGCCTGCTTATTCTGCCATACGTCGTGCACGCGGAAGATCCGCGCGCCGGCCCGCGCCCCCAGGGCCGTGGTCGCCACCGTCGCCGGCATCCGCTGCGCCGGGTCGGCGGCGCCCGCCGTCTCGTCGATGAAGCGCTTGCGCGAAGCGCCGAGCAGCACCGGATAGCCCAGCTCCACGAACCGCCCGAGGCCAGCGATCAGCTGCAGGTTGTGCGCCGTCCGCTTGCCGAAGCCGATGCCGGGATCGAGCACGATCCGCTCCGGGCGCACGCCCGCGGCCTCGGCCGCCGCGGCCCGCTCCTGGAGGAAGTCCTGCACCTCCGCCACCGCGTCGCCGTAGCGCGGGTCGTCCTGCATGTCGGCCGGCGCCCCTTTCATGTGCATCAGGCAGCACGGCGCTTCCCGCTCCGCGATCAGCACCAGCATCGCCGGGTCGTCGCGCCCGGCCGAGATGTCGTTGACCATGCCCGCGCCCGCGTCCAGCGCCGCGGCCGCCACCTCGCTCCGGGTGGTGTCGACGCTGAGCAGCACCGCGTCCGGCAGCTCCGCGCGCGCCTGCTCGATCACGTCCAGGATGCGCCGCTTCTGCTCGGCGGCGGAAACGCGGGCCGAGCCCGGGCGGGTGGACTCGCCGCCGACGTCGATGATCGCCGCGCCTTCCGCCGCCATCTCCGCGGCGCGCGCGACGGCGTCGGCGCCGGACGGATACGCGCCGCCGTCCGAGAAACTGTCCGGCGTGACGTTCAGGATGCCCATGATGCAGGGCGCGTCGAACGGGCCGGCCACGGTTCCCGCCTCAGTCCCGCTGGTAGACGTGGACGGCTTCGCCGACGTCGATCGCCATCAGGTCGCGCCCGATGCGGACCTCGCCGTCCCAGCCCGCGCGCACCGCGGCCAGCGCGTCCGCCTCGCTGAGGCCGAACGGCAGCAGGTGCACCAGCACGCCGAGCCGGGGCGAGGCTTCGGCGAACGCCCGCGCCGCCTCCGCCGGGGTCGCGTGGGATTCGCTCACGCGCCGCAGGCGCGGGTTGCGCGCGAGCATCGCCTCGCTCGCCATCGCCATTTCGTGGATCACGACGTCCGCCCCCTTCGCGTGCCGCACCAAATTCTCAGTATAGGACGTGTCGCCGGAAATCACCACGCTGCGCCCGGCGTAGTCGATGCGGTAGCCGAGCGCCGGCACCGGGCCGTGCGCGACCGCGAACGCGGTCACCGCCAGCTCCCCGTCCCGCAGCGCCACGCCCGGCTCGAGGTCCCGGCCCTCGATTCCGCCGGCGTCCGCCGGCAGGCCGCTGTGCGCCGCCCGCGCCTCCACGTCCGCCCGGTAGGCCGCCCGCAGGTGCCGGACGAACTCCGCGGTGCCCGGCGGCCCCGCCACCGCCAGCGGCGCGGCGCGCCGCCACAGCCGCGCGGTCAGCCACACGTCGTCGAGCGCCACCGTGTGGTCGAAGTGCAGGTGGGTCAGGAACACCCCCGCGAGGGTCTCGGCGCCGACGCCGATCCGGCGCAGGCGCAGCAGCGCGCCGCGCCCGGCGTCGAACAGGAGCCGCCGCTCGCCCGCCTCGATCAGGATCGCCTGGCCCTGCCGCGCCGGATCCGGCCGCGGCGTGCCGGTGCCGAGCAGGGTCGCCGTCAGCACCTGGGCGCCCGCCGCGGGCGCCCACAGCGCGAGCAGCAGCAGGCCGGCCGCGCGCCTCACGGCCCGCGCTGCAGGATGGCGGTGAACGCCTCCTGCGGCAGGTCGACGCTGCCGATCCGCTTCATCCGCTTCTTGCCGGCCTTCTGCTTCTCCAGCAGCTTGCGCTTGCGGGTGACGTCGCCGCCGTAGCACTTGGCGGTGACGTTCTTGCGCAGCGCGCGGGTGTTGGCGCGCGCCAGGATGCGGCCGCCGACCGCGGCCTGGATCGCCACCTCGTACATCTGCCGCGGGATCAGCTCCTTCATGCGCTCGACCAGGCTGCGCCCCAGCGCCTGCACCCGCGATTCGTGCACGATCAGCGACAGCGCGTCGACCCGCTCGCCGTTGATCAGCAGGTCGAGCCGCACCAGCGGCGCCGGCTCGTGGCCCGCCAGCGCGTAGTCGAACGAGGCGTAGCCGCGGCTGACCGACTTCAGGCGGTCGTGGAAGTCGGTGACGGTCTCCGCCAGCGGCAGCCGGTACTCGAGCGCGACTTGGCGGCGCGAATACTGCAGGCGCCGCTGCCGGCCGCGGCGCTCCTCGCACAGCGTGATCACCGCGCCCAGGCGGTCCGGCGGCACCAAGATGCTGGCGTCGATCATCGGCTCGCGGATCTCCGCGATCTCGCCGGCCGGCGGCAGCCGGCTGGGGTTGCCGGTCTCCAGCACCGCGCCGGAGCGCAGCGCCACCTGGCAGGCCACCGTCGGCGAGGTCGAGATCAGGTTCAGCCGGTACTCGCGCTCCAGCCGCTCCTGCGCGATCTCCATGTGCAGCAGGCCGAGGAAGCCGCAGCGGAAGCCGAAGCCCAGCGCCTTGGAGGTCTCCGGCTCGTAGAGGAAGGCGGCGTCGTTCAGGCGCAGCTTGGCGAGCGCGTCGCGCAGCTGCCCGTAGTCGTCGGCGTCGACCGGGAACAGCCCGGCGAACACCTTCGGCTGCGCGGCGCGGAAGCCCGGCAGCGCCGCCGCCGCGCCGTCGGCCGCGGTCAGGGTGTCGCCGACCGGCGCGCCGTCGACGGCGCGGATGCCGGCCACCACGAAGCCGACCTGGCCGCAGCCGAGCTCCTCGGCCGGCTCCATGCGCGGCGCGAACCAGCCGAGCGACTCGACCCGGTGCGCCTGGCCGGTGGAATGCGCGCGGACGCGGTCGCCGCGGCGCAGCGCGCCCTGGAACACGCGCACCAGCGACACCACGCCGAGGTAGCTGTCGAACCAGGAATCGATGATCAGCGCCTGCAGCGGCGCCGCCGGGTCGCCGCCCGGCGGCGGGATGTCGCGCACCACCCGCTCCAGCGCCTCCTCCACCCCGGCGCCGGTCTTGGCGCTGATCTCGGGCGCGCCGGCGGCGTCCAGGCCGATGATCTCCTCGATCTCGCCGGCGGCGCGCGCCGCGTCCGCCTGCGGCAGGTCCATCTTGTTCAGCACCGGCACGATGGCCAGGTCCTGCTCCAGCGCGTGGTAGCAGTTGGCCACGGTCTGCGCCTCCACCCCCTGCGAGGCGTCCACCACCAGCAGGCCGCCCTCGCAGGCGGCCAGCGAGCGCGACACCTCGTAGGCGAAGTCCACGTGCCCCGGCGTGTCGATCATGTTCAGGCGGTAGGTCTCGCCGTCGCGCGCCCGGTAGCGCAGCGCCACGCTGCGCGCCTTGATGGTGATGCCGCGCTCGCGCTCCAGCTCCATGAAGTCCAGCACCTGGTCGCTCATCTCGCGCGCGCTGAGCGCGCCGCAGCGCTCGATGAAGCGGTCCGCCAGGGTCGACTTGCCGTGGTCGATGTGGGCGATGATGGAGAAGTTGCGCAGCCTCTCCAGCGGCACCGGCGCGGCCACGGCGGCCTAGCCGGGATGCAGCGCCAGCCAGCGCGCGCGCTCGCCGCGCTGCACCAGCAGCGGCGCGGGCTGCCCGTCCGCGAGCGCCTCCGCCGCCGCCGCCAGCTCCGCCGGCGCGGCCACGCTGCGCCCGGCGAAGACGCGGATCACGTCGCCCGGCTGCACGCCCGCGGCGCGCGCCGGGTCGCCGGTCACCTCGCGCACCAGCACCCCGCCGTCGGCCAGCCCCGGCCGCTTGCGCATCGCCTCCGGCAGCGGCGCGAGGCGCATGCCGAGCAGCTCCAGCGCGTCGTCCTCGGCCGCGGCCTCGTCGGCCCGGCGCGAGCCCGGCGCGTCGGCCGGCAGTTCGCCCAGGGTGACCCGCACGGTGCGGCGCTCGCCGCCGCGCAGCACCTCCACCGGCGCCGCGCGCCCGGGCCGGGTCTGCCCGACCAGCGGCGGCAGCGCGCTGGAATCCGCCACCTCGCGGCCGTCGAAGCGCAGGATGATGTCGCCGACCTCGAGTTCCGAATCGGCCGCCGGCCCGTCCGGCATGATCGAGGAGATCAGCGCCCCGGTCGGGCGGTCGAGGCCGAAGGACTCGGCCAGCTCGCGGGTGACCTCCTGAATGTACACCCCGAGCCAGCCGCGCACCACGTGGCCGTCGCGGCGGATCTGCGCGATGACCTCCTCCACGATGTCGATCGGGATGGCGAAGGACAGCCCCATGAAGCCGCCGGTGCGGGTGTAGATCTGCGCGTTGACGCCGACCACGCGGCCGTCCAGGTCGAACAGCGGGCCGCCGGAGTTGCCGGGGTTGACGGCGACGTCGGTCTGGATGAACGGGATGTAGTTCTCGTTCGGCAGGCTGCGCCCCTTGGCGCTGACGATGCCGGCGGTGACCGAGTGCTCGAAGCCGAACGGCGAGCCGATCGCCAGCACCCACTGCCCGACCCGCAGCGCGGAGGAATCGCCCAGCTCGGCGGTCGGCAGGCCCTCGGCGTCGATCTTCAGCAGCGCGAGGTCGCTGCGCGGGTCCGAGCCGACCAGCTCGGCGACGAACTCCCGCTTGTCGCTCAGCTTGACCACGATCTCGTCGGCGCCGTGCGCGACGTGGTGGTTGGTGACGATGTAGCCGTCGGCGGAGTAGATCAGCCCGGAGCCGACCGAGCTGCGCGCCCGCGGGCGGCCGCCGCGCGGGTGCTGCGGCATCTGCTCGAAGAAGCGGCGGAAGAACTCCGGCATCTCCTCCGGCATCTCCGGCCGCGGGCCCTTCGCCTCCTGGGCCCGGCGCACGGTGCTGATGTTGACCACCACCGGCGCGTGGCGCTCGATCAGGTCGGTGAAGTCGGGCAGCCCGCGCTCGGCGGCGGCCGCCGGCAGCGCCAGCCACAGGCCGCACAGCAGGACGCAGGCGCGGGGAAGCGGGGTCGGGGTCATGTCGTCTCCGTCGGGTCGGCCGCGGCGCGGACGCCGCCGGCCGGGGGCTATTATCGCCGCATGCGCAGGGCGTCGCCGATCATGCGCATGGCCGCGGGCGGCGCCGCGCCCACCACCACCACCTGGTGGCCGTTGAACGCGGTCAGGTAGGCCGGGCGCCCGGCCGCGGCGAAGCCCGCCGGCGCCGGCGCGCCGGCGCGCTCGGTGACGAACACCGACACCCGGCTCATGGCGTCCGCCACCACCAGCTGGTGCACCGGCGCCGCCTGCTCGTCCCGGCGCACGATCGCGCGGCGCAGCCGGTAGCCCGGCGGCAGCCCCTCGAAGCGCCAGTCCCCGGCGGCCGGGCGCGCGTCGAGCGGCAGCGCGGCGGCGCGGTACCCGCCGACGTCGCGGTGCAGGCGGAACGCGCCGGGGTCGAGCTGCGCCATCGATTCCAGCACCGTCAGGGAGGTGAACACGAACTCCTCGACCGGCTCGCGCCCGGCCTCCCCGAACAGCCGCAGCCGCAGCGGCAGGCCCGAGGCCTGGTCCACGCACAGCTCGCAGCCGTAGCGGTAGCGGTCGCGGGGCAGCGCCCGCACCACGCGGCAGGCGCGGCCGGCGACCCGCTCGAGGCCGAGCGTCCGCAGCCGGTACTGCGCGGCCATCTCGGCCGGGCTCGCGCCCAGCCGCGGGAACAGCGCCGCGGCGCCGCCGCGGCCGCGCAGCACCAGGCGCCGCTCCGGGTACACCACCACGGTCTCGCGGCCGCGGCGCAGGATCTCGCATCTCTCGCCGGAGCGCGCCACCAGCCGCCGGTGCACGCCGTGCTGGTCGACGCCCTGCAGCACGCGCAGCACCCGCATGCGGTCGCCGGCGCGCCGCACCACGGTGCCGGAGAAGTTCACGCTGCGCACGGCGCGGTCGGCGCGCTCCAGAAGCGCGGCCGGGGCGTCGGCCGCCGCCGGGCCGGACGCGGCCAGCAGCGCGCCCAGCAGCGCGGCGCGGCGGAGGCTATTCCGCATAATCGAGCAGCTGCGCGTAGGGCATCGTCATCGGCGGCGCGGCGTATTCGGCGTGCGCCGCCAGGTAGTCCAGGTAGTCCCGCAGCGCCGGCCGCGCGGCCGGCGCGGGCACCTCCGCCACCGCGGGGCCCGCGCCCGGGTCGCGGCGCTCGTGCCCGAACCACAGGCCGACCGCCAGCAGCGCCGCCGCGCCGAGCGCCAGGGCCGGCGCCGGCAGCCGCGGCGGCCGCAGCCAGGCGAAGCGCGGGCGGGCGGGCCGCTCCCGCTCGACCGCCGCCGCCACCGAGCGCGCGAAGCCGGAGTCGGCCGGCTCCCGCCGCCCGCCGCGCAGCGCCTCGCCGATCAGGCGGTAGCGCCCGAGCCGCTCGCGGGCCTCGGTCCGGCGCGCCAGCTCCCGCGCGCCGCGGCGGCGCTCGCCGCGGCGCAGCTCGCCGTCCAGCCAGGCCGACACCAGTTCGGAGAGCTTCTCGTCCATCGGGCTCAGTCCAGCAGCGGCCGCAGGGCCTCGTCGAGCGCCTGCCGGGCGCGGAAGATGCGCGAGCGCACCGTGCCGACCGGGCATTCCATCACGTAGGCGATCTGGTCGTAACTCATGTTCTCGATTTCGCGCAGCGCCAACGCGGTGCGCAGTTCTTCGGACAATTCCGCGAGGGCAAGGTTCACCGCCGCGCCCAGCTCCCGCGCCTCGTGCTCCTGCTCCGGGGTGTCCGGATCGACCTGCAGCTCCTCCACCGTCAGCTCCTCGCCGTCCGGCATGACGGGCAGCGGCTGTTCCCGGCGGCGGGCCTCGGCCGCCAGGTGGTTCTTGGCGGTGTTGACCGCGATCCGGTACAGCCAGGTGTAGAACTGGCTGTCGCCGCGGAACCGCGCCAGCCCGCGCCAGGCCTTGAGGAACGCCTCCTGGGCCACGTCGTGGGCGGCCGAGCGGTCGGCGACGTAGCGCCCGATCAGGTGGAGGATGCGGTGCTGGTACTTCCGCACCAGCGCGTCGAACGCCTGGCAATCCCCGCCCTGCGCCAGCCGCACCAGTTCCCGGTCGCTCTTCTCGCTCATCGCCTCGCCCGGCCGCGGGCCGCCCCCGGGGCGGCCCCGGCGGACCGCTTCCGCCCCGCCGGCGCCGATGGCCTGCCCCGCATTATAGGCCGCCGTTCCCTATAATCGTTCCCCGCCCGCCGCCGCTCCCGCCCGTGACCCTGCGCGCCGCCCCCGAACTGCATAACGCCGACGTGCTGATCGTCGGCAGCGGCGCGGCCGGGCTCAGCGCGGCGCTGGAGCTCGACCCCCGGCTGCGGGCGACGGTGCTGTGCAAGGGCGAGCCGAGCGAGGGCGCGACCGCCCACGCCCAGGGCGGCGTGTCGGCGGCGCTCGACACCTCGGACTCGGTGGAGCTGCACGTGGCCGACACCATCCGCGCCGGCGCCGGGCTGTGCCGCCCGGACGTGGTGCGCCGCGTCGCCGAGCGCGGCGGCGCCGTGGTGCGCTGGCTGCAGCAGCTCGGCGTGCGCTTCACCCCGCACCCGCCGTCTGGCGCCCTGCACCTGACCCGGGAGGGCGGCCACAGCCGGCGGCGCGTGGCGCACGTGGCCGACCACACCGGGCGCACCATCCAGCAGGCGCTGATGCGGGAGGTCCGCCGGCGCGGCAACGTGCGGCTGCACCCGCAGCGCATCGCCGTCGACCTGGTGCTGGAGGCGGCCGGCGGCGCGCGCCGCTGCGTCGGCGCCTACGCGCAGAACGTGCGCACCGGCCGGGTCGACGCCTACCGCGCCCGCTGCGTGCTGCTGGCCACCGGCGGCGCCTGCAAGGCCTACCTCTACACCTCCAACCCGGACACCTCCTCGGGCGACGGCCTGGCCATGGCCTGGCGCGCCGGCTGCCGGGTCGCCAACCTGGAGTTCATCCAGTTCCACCCGACCTGCCTGTACGACCCGCGCGCCCGCTCCTACCTGATCACCGAGGCGGTGCGCGGCGAGGGCGGCCGGCTGCGCCTGCCCGGGAGCGGCGAGGAGTTCATGCACCGCTTCGACCCGCGCGGGGTACTCGCCCCGCGCGACATCGTCGCCCGCTCGATCGACTTCGAGATGAAGCGCCTCGGGCTCGAGCACGTGCACCTCGACATCAGCCACCGCCCGGCGGAGTTCCTGCGCGAGGCCTTCCCCAGCACGCTGGCGCAGTGCGCCCGCTACGGCATCGACATCACGCGCCAGCCGATCCCGGTGGTGCCGGCCGCCCACTACACCTGCGGCGGGGTGTGCACCGACCGCCACGGGCAAACCGGCGTGCCGGGGCTGTACGTGGTCGGCGAGAGCGCCCACACCGGCCTGCACGGCGCCAACCGCATGGCCAGCAACTCGCTGCTGGAGTGCCTGGTGTACGCGCACGCCGCGGCGCGCCGCATCAACGCCGCGCTGCCGGCGCCGGCCGCGGCGGCGCCGGCGCGCTGGGACGAGAGCCGGGTTTCGGATTCCGACGAGGAGGTGGTGGTGGCGCACAACTGGGAGGAGCTGCGGCGCTTCATGTGGGACTACGTGGGCATCGTGCGCTCGACCAAGCGGCTCGAGCGCGCCGCGCGGCGCTGCGCGCTGCTGCGCGAGGAGATCGCCGCCTACTACCGCGACTTCCGCGTCACCCGCGACCTGGTGGAGCTGCGCAACCTGGCCGAGGTGGCGGAGCTGATCATCCGCTCGGCGCTGGCGCGCAAGGAGAGCCGCGGCCTGCACTACACCCTCGACCACCCGGAGCCGGACCCGGCCTTCGCCGGGCGCGACACGGTGCTGGACCCGGCCGCCGCGGCGCCCGCTCAGTCCGCGGCGCGGAAGGCCGCGGCGCGGTAGTGGGCGAGCTCGCGGATGGAGGCGCGGACGTCGTCCAGGGCGCGGTGCGCGGAATCCTTCGCCGGCGCCTTGGCCGCGGCCGGCCCCCAGCGCGCCACCAGCTCCTTGATCGTGCTCACGTCGAGATTGCGGTAGTGGAAGAAGCGCTCCAGCTCCGGCATCCAGCGCGCCAGGAAGCGGCGGTCCTGGCAGATGCTGTTGCCGCACATCGGCGACTTCCCGGGCGGCACGTGGCGGGCCAAGAAGTCCAGCGTCTCGCGCTCGGCGCGCGCCGCGTCGCAATCGGAATTCTTCGACGCCTCGGTCAGGCCGGAGGCGCCGTGCTGGCGGGTGTTCCACTCGTCCATGCCGGCCAGCACCTCGTCCGGCTGATGCAGGATCAATTCCGGACCCACCGCCAGTTCGTTCAGGTCTGAATCGGTGACCACCGTGGCGATCTCGAGGATGCGGTCGGAGTCCGGGTCGAGCCCGGTCATCTCCAGGTCGAGCCAGATCAGGTTCCGGGACGCGGTCATGCGGGGACTCCGGGGCGGGCTGGCGGCGGCCGCGCTGGGCGCGGCGGGCGCCGGCGGCGCGTGGGCGTTCGATGCGGAGAGTGTACATCAGGCGCATTGCGCGGGCTGCCACGCCCGCATCACCGGCGGCGACGGCACGGTGCTGTACGGACGGCCGGACGGGCCGGCGACCGACCGGGCGGGACTGGAGGCGCGGGTGGCGCACTGCGCCGCGGGCGCGGGCCTCGCCTGGGGCGAGCGCGAGCGGGCGGCGATGGCGGAGTACCTGGACGGGCGTTACTACGGCTTTGAGCCGCAATGAAGTGTTGCTGCCCAATTCAGGCGCACGCCATCAACTTCAAGGGATTTGCACCGCCTACAGAAGATGCTGTATAATACTCCCTCTTCTTGAGCGCTGTGCAGTGCACTAAGCTACCCCGACATGCCTACCCATACTCCTCGTCTTGCAAAAATAGTTAATGCCGCAAAGCGGTGTGGCCGAAATGATAAAGATTTTCGGGAAAATGAAACTGCTGTTGAGCACAACATCGTGGTGCCAATATTGGAGGAATTAGGATGGCCCAAATTGATAGATGCCGATTCAGAGTATATGTTGAAAACTAGGCACAATATTGCCGGTTCGCGTAGAAATGAAGGCGGCGTTGTAGATTTCGCGCTGTGTGTGTCAAATAAGCCCAAAGTTTTTGTCGAAGCAAAAAAGGTTGCTCAGGGGGGATTTACAGAGGAAGAACAAACACAACTACTCCGCTATTGTATGCTCGCGGGGATTCAGATAGGCATATTAACTAATGGCTTTGATTGGCATATTTATTTGAAGCCGAAATCACTCCAGCCGAATGACGTTGCGAATGCTTTAGCGCAGGAGATTGCCATTGATCAGGGAGATGTCACCGAAATTTTAGAAACATTAACGCGCCTATTAGGGAGCAGATCAATTTCTAGTGGAGACGTTGAGAAGAAACTCCGGAAAGAGCGGAACCTGTTCTCCCGAACTCTTCAAAAAAGGAAAAATCTGCACGATATGAACGAAGCATGGGATCAGTTGTTTGCGGCAAACACTAGTTCTCTGCAGAAGGCTCTTACAGCCCCTCTGAAAAAAGTCCTGAAAGGGAAATTAGGCATAAGCGATAAAAAACCTCTACCATTTCCGGTAACCAAAGACGGTCAGATCGAGGCCTTTGTTAAAAGCAAATGCGAAGAACTTAAAGACATTGTTGGACAACAGTCCGCCTCCTATTTAAGTAAGGAGCAGGATACCTCAAAAGAAAAGACTTTACAGCATCCAGAGCCAAACCAACATTCTGTTGCACAAGGCCCGGCTTGGTTCGTATGGAATGGAGAACGGCGAGAATTTCGCTTTTGGGCAGATGCTCTTAGGGGGTTTCTTGATGCAGTATGTGACAGAATACCGCACGCGCCAGGAGTACTGGCCAAAGAACTTCCCCGAAAATTTAAACGAGGCGACCAAAAGCTCAGGCGCTCGCACCAATTGGGGAACAGCGACGTTCAGCTAAGCCTTAACATGAACGCAACGCACATTAAAAATGTGGGACACCGCGTATGTAAAATCTTTGATCTCCCCACTGATAAATTCAAATTCGGAAATTAATACTTCTCAAGAAATGAAATTTGAAGCGGCGGCGCCCCAACGCTCCAAAACTAGAACGACTGAAAAATCCTTCGGAATTCAACGCTAGTACGGCGCTCTATCCTCAAACGCCGTGGCCTAAGGTGCCGGAGAAAGCCGGGCATGCATGTCAAAGTTCTAGCAGACAAGCATGCAAGTTCCAAATGGATTATTCATCTAACAGCCAGCCGTTTTTGCGGTTCAGTTCGCGCAAGCCGGACAAAGTGAGCGTGTGGCGCTTTGCGCGATTGCAAGGTCCGCACAGCAGCACCCTATTCGACAAATCATTGCTGCCGCCATCTGCGCGCGGAGCATTGTGGTCTAGCTCCAGATATCGCGCATCGTCGAACTTCCTATTGCAGCCTTGACACTTGCAACCGTGCTCGTTGAGCAAGTGCTCCAGCATCTTTTTGTGCGACATGACGCGGCCCTTCCCCGCGCTCGCTTTTATGGCGCGCAAAAACGGCACGGCAACTTTCCCGTCATCTGTGCGCTTAGGCGCGCGCGTGCGGCACAGCGCTCCCGGCAAGCCTTCGGCCTTCATCCTGTCGGAAACCACCCTATGCATATCGGCGCGGAGATCAACGCCGATGTACCTGCGGCGAAGTTTCGCCGCCGCTGCAAGCGCGGTGCCTGCGGCGCAAAACGGGTCAAGCACTATGGCGCCCTCGCTGCTGGCCGTGCGGATGATTTTTTCGTAAAGCTCTATCGGCGCGTCTTTCTTCATCGCGGACGGAATGTCGCCCCACCAGTCCGCGCCGTGCGCGAAGCTTACGCCTTCCCCGCCGCCGTCCTTACTGTCCGACGGCGGCACCGAACAGTCAGCGGAAAATCTGCGGCGGTCTTTCGCGTACCACAGCTGAACATAGTGCGTCTGCGCCCATTTGCTGCGCTTCCGAGTCCTCCTGCGGGCATCGCCGCAAACGACGATCTCGTTCAAGAAATTCCTTCTGTCGAAAATGCTGTCCATTAGCAGTTTCAGCCAGTAGTGCGCGTAGTTGCTGCTTTTGCAGTTCATGTAAATGCTGCCGTCTGAACGCAAGACGCGCCGCATGGCGATGAGTCGGACGGCCAAGTAGCACGCCGCCGCCCCTACGCTGTCGCCGTGCGTGGCCCGAATGATCTTTATCGCGTCCAGAATGTCCGGCCAATCATCCTGCAATTCGTCAAGCCAGCTCTCGTGGATGTCTTTGTCCCATTGCCACCTGTCGTGCGCGTCGCCTTTGCCGCCCCTGCTCAGCGGCGGGTCGGCTACGACCAGATCCACGGATTCAGAATTGAGGGCTTGCAGGATGGACAGATTCTCCGCCTGAAACAGAACCCTGTTGCAGCCCTTGGGCAAGTTGATCTTGTTCACGATTCTTCTCGCGCCGCTCCGAATTATATCAATCGCAAAGCAATTCGGCCTAGTACGGCGCCCGGCCCTCGAACGCCGTGGCCAGCGTGCCCGAGTCCAGATACTCGAGCTCCCCGCCCACCGGCACCCCCCGCGCCAGCCGGGTCGCCTGCACGCCGTGGCGGGCGGCGGTCTCCTGCAGCACGTGCGCGGTCACGTCGCTCTCCAGCGTGGCGTTGATGGCGAGGATCAATTCGCGGATCTCCTCGTCGCGCAGCCGCGCCTCCAGCTGCGGCAGGCCGATCTCGTCCGGGCCGATGCCGTCCAGCGGCGACAGCCGCCCCATCAGCACGAAGTAAGTCCCGCGGTAGTCCGTGCTGGACTCCAGCAGGCGCACGTCGGCCGGGCTCTCGACCACGCACAGCAAATGCGGGTCGCGGCCCGGGTCGGCGCACACCGCGCACAGCTCGTCCTCGGTGAAGTTGCGGCAGCGCGCGCAGTGGCGGATGCGGTCCAGCGACTCCGCCAGCGTCCCCGCCAGCGTCCGGCCGCGCTCGCGGTTGCGCTCCAGCAGGTCGTAGGCCATGCGCTGCGCGGTCTTCACCCCCACGCCGGGCAGGCAGCGCAGCGCTTCGATCAAGCGGTCCAGCAGGTCGCCCACGGCGCCTCAGCCGGCGGACGGCCCGGCCTCGGTGCGGCCGATCTGCCGCGCGTCCAGCTCCTCGGCCAGCGCGCGCGACACCGGGTCGTCGTCCACTTCGCGCTGCTGGCGGTCCGATTCCTCGCGGTCCGCGCGCGCCGCCTTCGCGGCCTGGGTCTCGCGCTCCGGGCGGCCTTGGCGCAGCCGCACCCGGATGTCGCGGCCGAAGTACCCGCTGACCGCCTTGGCCAGCCGCTCCTGGATGCCGGCGGCGGGCTCGCGGTCCGCGCAGACCAGGGTCAGGGTGTCGTCCGCCGCCTCGTCCAGCGCGCAGTTCTGCGCCAGCACCAGGGTGCTGCCGCGGATGTCCAGCTGCCGGGTCAGCGCCTCCCAGTCCAGGTCCGCGCCCCAGGCCACCCGCTCCGCCGGCGGCGCGGCGGACGCCGGCTCCGCAGCGGGCCGCGCCTCGGCATCGGACTCAGGCGCCGCCGCAACCGCGGCCGCCGGCCGGGCGGCGGGCGGACGCTCCTCCTCCGCCCAGTCGCGCGGCACGAAGCACAGCACGCGCAGCAGGGTCATCTCGAAGCCGGTCTGCTCGTCCGGCGCGAACTGCAGGTCGCGCTTGCCCTGCAGCAGGATCTGGTAGCCGAGCTGCAGGTCGGCCGGGGTGTAGGCGGCGGCCAGGGCGGCGGCCCACTCGCGCTGCTCCTCCGGCGGCTCGACGCCGACGCCGGGCGCGGCCAGCGCGGCCGCGTGCCACAGCCGGGCCAACTCGTCGAGCGCGTCGCGGAACGAGGGCGCGTGCTCGCGCAGGCGCCCGACCGCCGCCGTCATCGCGGCCGCGTCCCGCGCCGCCAGCGCCGCCACCAGCGCGCCGAAGTTCTCGCGCGGCAGCAGCCCGAGCATGCGCGACACCTCCTCGCGGGTCGGCCCGGCGGCGCAGTAGTTGAGCGCTTGGTCGAGCAGGCTCAGCGCGTCGCGCATGCTGCCGTCGGCGGCGCGCGCCAGCAAGGTCGCGGCCGCGGGCTCGCAGGCCGCCTCCTCCGCCTCGAGGATGCGCTGCAGCTGGCCGCCGATCTCCTCCGCGCTCAGGCTCTTCAGGTGGAACTGCAGGCAGCGCGACAGGATGGTGGCGGGCAGCTTCTGCGGGTCGGTGGTGGCGAGCAGGAACTTGACGTGCTCCGGCGGCTCCTCCAGGGTCTTCAGCAGCGCGTTGAAGCTGTGCGCCGACAGCATGTGCACCTCGTCGATCAGGTAGATCTTGAAGCGGCCCTGGCTCGGCACGTACGTGGTGTCCGACAGCAGCTCGCGCATCTCCTCGACCTTGGTGCGCGAGGCGGCATCGACCTCGATCAGGTCCGGGAAGCTGCCGGCGTCGATGCTCTTGCAGGGTTCGCACTCGCTGCAGGCGGCGGCACTCACGCCGTTGCCGCAGTTGAGGCACTTGGCGACGATCCGCGCCAGCGTCGTCTTGCCGACGCCGCGGGTGCCGGTGAACAGGTAGGCGTGGTGCAGCCGCTCGCTCTCGAACGCCTTGGTCAGCACCTGCAGCACGTGCTGTTGCCCGACCACTTGGGAGAAATCCCGCGGCCGCCATTTGCGGGCCAGCACCTCGTAGGCCATGGCGGGGTCGCTCGATTCCGGACAGGATGGGTTCGCTGCCGGGCATTATATTCCGGTCGGTCCAGGCCACCCAGGAAGAGTTATGAATGATGCCTAAAACCCCCTTGACAAAAAAATTTAATATGCATATAATTCTTGCATCAGCAAAAACGCAATAAATGCTGATTGGAGGGAACACTATGTCCAACACACTGATCGGAACGCGCACTAGGGCTCTGCGCAAGGAGAACAAACTAACCCAAGAAGAATTGGCGCACGCGCTCGGCTTCAACGACCGGCAGACTATCTCAGCAATCGAGAACGGCGAACGGCGCGTAACGGCGGAGGAGCTGCTACATCTAGCAAAAGCTCTGGATGTCCCACTGGAATCGCTCACCGATCCACTCCAACTGTCCGGTGAAGGCGCTTTTTCTTGGCGGTGCGCGAACGACACGGATGCCGAACACCTAGAAGACTACCAGCAGCGAACCGAACGCTGGATCGCAGCATACCGATTCCTCGCACCAGCAGTCGGGTGGCCCCTTAGGCTCGTGCGGCGGAAATTGGGACTCCCTCGATTTGCGAGTTACGAAAATGCCATGCTTGCCGGCGAACAGTTCGCCCAAGAATTCCAACTCGGCGACAAACCAGCTTTGCGTTTGATCGAAACCATGGAGAAAAAACTCGGCATGCTGGTACTGGCGGTCGACACCCGACCACGCGACGGCATCTCGGGAGCAGCCTGCCATCTGCCGGAACTGGACACTGCGTTGATTGCACGCCACGAGCCTGCCGGACGGCGGTATTTCACTCTCGCCCACGAACTCTTCCACCTCCTCACTTGGGACACTATGCCGCCACGCCACCGCGAAGCGGCGGACGAGCCGGGCGCCCGTCGCACCGAACAACTCGCCGATAATTTCGCGGGCGCTGTGCTCATGCCAGCTGCCGCTCTGCACCAACGCGGACGCTGGAATGAATTGCCCCGGTCGGATCTAATCCGGCAGATCAATGACACAGCAAATGATCTGCATGTCACCGCCGATGCGATGCGGTGGCGACTGGTCTCACTTGGTTTGCTAAAAAAGTCCACAGCACAGGGATTTTCCGGGCAAGCATTGCGCCGTAACGGACGCCCGGAGAAAAACACCACTCCGCCGCCTCTGTTTTCAAAACCGTTCATGTCCGTGATCGAACGCGCCATCAAACGGGGCCGCATCTCAGTGCGGCGCACAGCCCGCTTGCTCGACTTGACCATCGACGACTTGGCCGACCTGTTCCCAGCGCACGGCCTATCCTGCCCTTTCGACCTGTAAAAACCATGGCTCGACACCAAGGCCCGGTCTTTGTGGACACGAATGCCATCCTGGAATCGCACAGGACTGGAGCATGGCCCGCACTAGCCCACGGCTATGACATCGAAACCGTTGCGGAGTGCGTTGCCGAAACACAGGCAGGATTCCAGCAGCGTGAACGAAAGCAATGGATTGAAGTCGACCCCCGTCAACTTCGCAATGACTGCACCGCAATTCATACTGTTACGGAGCAAGAATTCTCCAAACTGGATGTTCGGGCTGCTGGAATTCTTCTGGACATCGGTGAACGTGCGCTCTGGGCGCACATGCTTGGCCGGGAAGACAACTGGTTGCTCTGCGGCCCTGACACATCTAGTTTGCAGTGCAGCGTGCGGCTTGGACTCCACGAAAGAATGGTGTCACTGGAACGACTGCTAACGGACGCCGGCCATCGACCGCGTCGCCCGTTGCATGACAACTACACGAAACGGTGGCTCCGAACCACACTAAGCGAGCTTATAGAATTGGAGCGCGAGTTGTCCGGACTCAACCACACCGCTATAATTGAATCTACAAGCTAAGGGCAGATAAATGGCAAAAAAAGATTCCACGGCAAGCACCGGAACTCGCACGGCCGGAGACAATATTCTTCCCGGCATCATTTCGGAAGTTGGCCAAAGAACTAACAAACATGGTCTATCTTCAGACCCGGTCCACCAATTGATCTCACTGCTCGACCCTGAGCGATGCGTAGGTGATCTCATCAGTATGAATTACGAGACTGCAGAAGTGCTGATACACGACCGACTGCGACAGAATGTGGGTGGTGTGCCGCACGGCTGCCTATTGCTTGCCACACGCGTCAAGCCGGGCTTCACGCCACCCCAACGTGAAGACGACAATGCGTTCCTGCTACTGCTCCGCGCCCTACAAGCTAGTCCTCTGCCCAACGACATCGAAATGAAACAAGCGAAACTGCACGCAGGTCAGCGGGCTGCCGAAACTCCTGATACTTGGGACCAAGGAAACAAAACGGACCTCCTCACTCTTGACCAGATGCGCTACGCTGGAGCACATTGCCGCATCTTGGGAACTTTCCGCATGGAGAAAAACGAAGACCTCTCCAAGTGGAAAATGGCTTTCGGCGGAGACATCGACAATTTCTATGCGGGCCAGGGGATGAAAGTCTACAAGCCAGCAGGAGATGCATTGGAGTGGATTGCAAATTACAGAAAGCATACTAGTGCTGATGACCGCGTGCCTATCGGAAAACTTCGCTATGCGGCCGCTATTAGAAACCAAGAGGCACCAGAGGCAGTACCTGTATACATGGCACCTAGAGATCTCGTGGCTCAAAGAACCGCGCTATTCGGAATGACTCGAACAGGTAAATCCAATACGGCGAAAACGATTGCTAGTGCTATCTTTAATCTGCGAATTCGAAGCGGCAGTGAGAAAGTTGGGCAGTTGATATTCGACCCCAACGGAGAATACGCGAACGAAAATCCTCAAGATCAAGGATGTTTGCGGAATATTGCAAATACTATTGGTGTTTCCAAAGATGATGTCGTCACGTACGGAATGCACACACACCCTAATGACCCAGACCGGAGAATTACAAGATTTAACTTTTTTGGCAGCACATTGCCGCGCCATCCAAATGTCGGAAAGAATGAATTCGATGAGATACTGCACAGCCTCTACCAAGGAAAGCAACTGATCAACGACGTGTTGCAGGAAGAAACCAGCGGACACGGAATCGGCTACATACAAGGTTTCATTAACACAAAAATTGAGGCTCCATCTGATGTCGACGATATGAGCAGTAACGTCCGGTATCGACGAGCCATATTCATATACCGCGCAATTTTGGCTAATGCTGGCTTTCAAACTCCCCGCGAGGCTGCTGAAGTCGGCCGCTTATTTAGCAAGGGTATTCGTGACAAGATGGCTTCTGATTCAAACTCTCCGATGCCGCAATACGTCAAACAATTAGCCGACGGCCGCATGTCTTGGGATCAAGCTGGAAATTTCTGTCACGACTTTGCCGAGTGGATTAAGGCTAGTTCTTTTTTTAAGGAATTCAACAAAGACTACGCAAAGAAAAAAGAACACAATTGGTTGGATGAACGCACTGAGGGACTGTTAAAAATCTTCGACAACACGCGTGGCCTGAATTTTATGAAGAAACTTCTTCCTTGGCACGATCCGGAGTCCAACACTGATTACGCCAAGGACATCGTAGAGCACATCCAAGCAGGACGCCTCGTAATTCTAGATCAGGCTATAGGAAATCCCAATATGAACGAACAGGCCGCGGCTCGTATCATGAGCGGCATCTTCGCAGCTCAGCAACGCAAGTTCACCAACCCAGAAAGAGATCCAAAAACAGGAGACTATAAAAAACCTCCCGCAGTCATCGTCTTCGTAGAGGAAGCGCACACTTTGCTTCCGAAAGGAATGGAAAAGGATGTAACCAACATCTGGGCACGAGTCGCCAAGGAAGGAGCCAAATTCAATATTGGTTTGGTGTATTCCACGCAGGAGCCATCTTCAATCCAAACCAACATTCTAAAAAACACGGAGAACTGGTTTATCGCGCACCTCAACAATACTGATGAAACCCGGGAATTGGCCAAATACAACGACTTCATCGACTTCACCGACAGTGTTGTCAAGGTCAACGAGACAGGCTTTCTACGGGTCCGCACTTTGTCCAGTCCCTACACTTTACCGGTGCAGATCGACAAATTCACAGCGCCAACGCCAGACAGCAAGGAAACCTGACATGCCATACGAAAACGAGTTCGCACGCGGAGATTCCCTGTGGCGGCTACTAGAGAGCGCCAGTGTCCAAGAGTTCGAGGGCACCATTAGGAAACGCGAAAAAAGCGAACCTCTCAGTCTTCCCACCCGATTAAACCTCAAGCGCGATGAAAGCGTACTCAAGCGCGTTGTCGCTATTGACGGCTCAACCACCACCCACACAGTTGAGAACGGATTCCCCGGAGCCGAAGCCGCTCTACTCAACTTGGCCGCCATCGTCATCAAAATCCAAGCCATAAGGGACATTCCCGACGACTATATCCCCGGCCCTCGGGAAATCCGAGAATTGGAGTCGTGCCGGACAATGAGTGCTGTGCTTCCGGGGCGCAACATCGTGCGTAATGAAGAGCCAAGCGATTCCCCTAAGCGCTTCTTTCGAGCCACTCTGTGCAAAGAACTTGAAGCGAAATTCGATCCGAATCACGAGACGCTTCTAGAAACGCTGCGTGCGATTACCAAACAACACGACGGCAAAATTCGGTGTCCTGTTGACGATTGCGAACAACATTTACGCCCAAGGAAGAACATTAGCATCTGCCCCTGTGACCGGAAAGAAGCCATCTACGAAACAGATGTCCTACGGGCACACGAGCGTTTTGAAGAGAGCGGATCAAGCGAGCAGGCGTTCACTGCATTTCGACAAGCGGTAGAGCATCTCTCTCTAGTGAACATATTGCGCTACTTCGAGAGAACCAACTCTTGGGAAGTATTCCGCGATACTGCGTTTATCATGGATGGACCGCTAGCCCTGTTCGGCATGACGGCATGGCTCCATGCCCACGTCAGAAAAGAGATCGCTCGACTCCATGCTGGAGCACTCAGGCGTGGAGCTCCCGGCATCCTGCTAATGGGAGTCGAAAAGTCTGGTAATTTCCTGGAGCACCTGAAGAGATTAGACTGGATGCCGGACAAAGGTCCCGGCCAACGGCTAGCCAACCGAACCACTCTGGTGCCAAAGCGAGAGTATATCCACAAGCACATCGTGCTGCGCCCACTGGACGCAAAGCCTTACGGACTGCAGACCTACTATGGACGCCATGTGCTATACAAGAATCGCAACGGTCAGCATTCCGTGATCATGACGCCTATGGTTGACGAGCGCGGACGCGACCTGGACGATGTGTCCGTGGACGCGTATCCTAGAATAGGTGAAGCCTTGAATATCATGGACGAACTCTCCACCTACCTTTACCAAGACGGTTTCACACCGCTGGTACGGGCGCACGCGCATGCGGCTATCCCACTCAAGGCTGGCGGACGAATCGTGGAAGACCTCTTCCGCGAAACCTAAACCGTGAAACTTCCGTCGCGATGAACCAAATGAAGCAGTACGACACACCAGAAAGTCGGTGGGCCGGGGTCGGGCCATACTACGCGATGTTTCCGTCTGCGTTTGCTGACACAGTCGTAGAAGCCTATAGCCAACCTGGCGATGCCGTGCTCGACCCTTTCGCTGGCCGCGGTACCGCCATTTTTAGTGCTGCAACCAAAAATCGCCCGGCGATAGGGATAGAAATCAGCCCCTTGGGCTACGTATACGCTAACGCCAAACTGAAACCAAGCAACTGTCAGCGAATTCTTCAACGTCTGGAAGAACTGGCTGAAATTACACCACTGTACAACCGAGATGCGGACAATTTGCCTCGCTTCTTTCACCACTGCTTTTCCCGCCAAGTCCGCACATTCCTGTTGGCTGCCCGCCACGAGTTGGATTGGCGCCACAATAAGGCTGACCGTGCACTGATGGCCATCATACTCGTTTATCTGCACGGTAAGCGAGCCTCTTCTCTCTCCAACCAAATGCGACAGACCACTTCCATGGCCCCAGACTACTCCGTGCGATGGTGGACGGAAAAAGAACTCTCTCCACCAGATATTGACCCAGTGACTTTTTTCACTAAACGCATCAATTGGCGTTACGCTAAAGGTACCCCACAGACCGAATGCTCCTCCGTGCTGCTCGGGGATAGCACCCGAAACCTGCCTCGCCTAGCTCGAGATATTAAGGAATGCCGGCGACCTAAAGCCAAACTCCTGTTCACTTCTCCCCCTTACCGCAATGTCACGAATTACTACTACGACCAATGGCTCCGGCTCTGGCTATTGGGCGAACCAGAGCACCCTAGGGAAAATGCTTACCGATACGGCGGAAAATTCAGCAACTCCGATCGGTACCGCCTTCTGCTCCAGAAAGTGTTTTCCAAGGCCAAGAAAACTCTTGCTACTGACGCTGTCGTCTACGTTAGAACTGATAAGAGAGAGTCGACTTTCAACAGTACGCGAGATATCCTTTCCGAGATTTTTCCTGAAAAAAACATCAGGAAGAAGTATCAGCCGCTAAGCACCGAACTTCGTCCAAAGTCGTACAGCCGAGGCGGGGCGCCAAAAGAAGAAAACTGCGAAGTGGATCTTATTTTGGAACCTAGGTAGCCCGCCATCAGCACGGAACCGACTTCAAACTTATGAAGTCGCTTTCGACTACTTCAAACACCACCATCTCCAATTCCGCCGCCGCGCCATGCCCGACAACCTGATCCTCGACCCCGCCGGCCCGGCGACCGCCGCGCTGGTCTGGCTGCATGGCCTCGGCGCGACCGCCGCCGACTTCGCCGACCTGGGCCGCACCCTCAACATCCCCGGGCTGCGGATCATCCTGCCGCAGGCGCCGACGCGCCCGGTGGCGGTGTTCGGCGGCGCGGAAGCGCCCGCCTGGTGCGACCTCGTGCCGCAGCCGGACGGCGGCATCCTCAGCGACCGCGGCGGCCTCGAGGAGAGCGCCGCGCGCGCGCGCGTCCTGCTCGACGGGCAGGCGGCCGCCGGCGTCGCCCGCCTCGCCGTCGGCGGCTATTCCCAGGGCGCGGCGGCCGCCCTGTACTGCGCCCTGACCCGGCCGGACGGGCTAGCCGCGGCGGCCGGGCTGTCCGGCTACCTGCCGCAGGACGCCTGGCTGGCGGAGCGCGCCGACGCGCGCGGCTTCCGCGTGCCGTTCTTCCTCGCCCACGGCCGCCGGGACGAGGTGGTACCACGCAAGTACGGCGCGGCGAGCCGCAGCTGGCTGCGGCGGCGCGGCGCGGCGGTCGAATGGTTCGAGGGCGATTTCGCGCACGAGGTGCGCTCCGGCGAACTGGACGCGCTGGCCGCCTTCCTGCGCGCCCGCCTCGGCTGACGCGCCCGGAATCCGCCGGAATCGGGGCGCCGCGGGGTATACTTCCGCCGTGCCCGCCCCCCGCGCCGCCGTGCTTTCCGCCCCGCGCCGACCGCTCTGGCTGGCGCTGCTGCCGATGCTGTGCGCCGCGCCGGAGGCCGGTGCGTTCCCCTGGCGGGGCGGCGCGGAGGAGGCGCCGTCGCTGGCGCCGATGCTCGAGCGCGTGGTGCCGGCGGTGGTCAACATCTCCACCGCGCGCGAGGAGCTGGTGCGCGCCGCGCCGCTGTTCCGGGATCCCTTCTTCCAGCACTTCTTCGGCCGCCACGGCCCGCGCGACCGCAAGCGCGTCCGGCGCGGCCTCGGCACCGGCGTGATCCTGGACGCGGCGCGGGGCCACGTGGTCACCAACCACCACCTGATCGCCCGCGCCGACGACATCACGGTGACGCTGCACGACGGCCGCGAACTGCGCGCCGAGCTGCTCGGCGCCGACCCGGCCACCGACGTGGCCATGCTGCGCGTCGCCGCCGAGGACCTCGCCGACCTGCCGCTGGCGGCGCCCGAGGCGCTGCGGGTCGGCGACTACGTGGTCGCCATCGGCAACCCCTTCGGCCTCGGCCAGACCGTCACCTCCGGCATCGTCAGCGCGCTCGGCCGCACCGGCGTGTTCGACCCGGGCGGCTACGAGAACTTCATCCAGACCGACGCCTCGATCAACCCCGGCAACTCCGGCGGCGCGCTGGTCAACCTGCGCGGCGAGCTGGTCGGCATCAACACCGCCATCCTGAGCCGCTCCGGCGGCAACATCGGCATCGGCTTCGCCATCCCGGCGCGCATGGTGCGCCGCATCGCCGACCAGCTGATCGAGCACGGCGGCGTCGACCGCGGCCGCCTGGGCGTGCGCGGGCAGGACCTGGACCCGGAGCTGGCGGCGGCGTTCGGCGTCGACGGCGGCGTGGCGGTGACCGAGGTGCTGCCGGATTCCCCGGCCGCGCGCGCCGGCATCCGCCCGGGCGACGTGGTGCGCCGCATCGGCGGCGAGCCGGTGCGCAGCGTCGGCGACCTGCGCCGGGCGCTGGGCCTGCTGCGCGCCGGGCGCGAGGTCGAGATCGAGCTGGTGCGCGACGGCCGCCCGCGCGTCGCGCGCGCCGCCACCGCGGCGCTGGAAAGCGACGGCGGGCGCCTGCACCCGGGCCTGGCCGGCCTGACCCTGGGCGAGGGCCTGGACGGCGGCGGCGGCGCCGTGCTCGAGGTGCGGGCCGCGGCGCCGGACGCCCCGGCCGCGCGCGCCGGGGTGCGCGCCGGCGACGAGCTGCGCTCGATCGACCGCCGCCCGGTGCGCAGCATCGAGGAGCTGCGCGCCGCCGCCGCCGCCGGCGGCGACCGGCTGCTGGCGCAGTTCCGCCGCGGCGCGCGCGCGCGCTGGCTGCTGCTGCCCTGAGCGATGCGCGGGAGCGATTCGCGCCCCCCCGCCCAGCGGCGCGACCTGCGCCGGACGCGCCGCCGCCTGGCGCTGCTCGGCGGCCTCGGCGTGGTCCTGCTGCTGGCGCTGCTGGCGCGCATCGGCTGGATGCAGACCGCCCACAGCGAGCGCTTCGCGCTGCTCGCCGAGGGCAACCACCTGCGCTCGGTGCCGGTGCCGCCGCCGCGCGGGCTGATCTTCGACCGCCGCGGCGAACTGCTCGCCGACAACCGCGCGCAGTACGGCCTGCGCGTGGTGCCGGCGCAGGCCGGCGACCTCGGCGCGGCCCTGGCCGAGCTCGGCGCGCTGGTCGACCTCCAGGACTGGGAGCGCAGCGCCTTCGCGCGCGAGGCGCGCCGCGCCCGCCACCGCGGCGCGACCCTGCGCCTGGACCTGGACGACGCCGAGCTGGCCCGCGCCGCGACCGCGCTGCACCGCCTGCCCGGGGTGTCGCTGGAGGCCTACTCCACGCGCCGCTACCCGCGCCGCGCCGCGCTGGCGCACGTGCTCGGCCACCTGACCTACATCGACGAGCGCGACCAGGAGCGCCTCGACCGCCGCCGCTACCGCGGCACCCGGCGCATCGGCCGCACCGGCCTCGAGCGCCAGTACGAGGCGCTGCTGCTCGGCCGCCCCGGCCTGCAGCAGGCGGTGGTGGATTCCGCCGGGCGCACCGTGCGCCGCAGCGACCGGCAGCCGCCGGTGCCCGGCCGCAACCTGCACCTGACCCTGGACGCGCGCCTGCAGCAGGCGGCGATGGCGCAGCTCGCCGGGCGCGCCGGGGCGATCGTGGCGCTGGAGCCCGCCACCGGCGACGTGCTCGCGCTGGTCAGCGCGCCGGGCTTCGACCCGGAGCTGTTCGGCCACCGCCTGAGCCCGCGCGCGCTGCGCGCCATCACCGAGCGCCCGCACCAGCCGCTGCTGAACCGCGCCGTGCAGGGGCGCTACCCGCCCGGCTCCACGATCAAGCCGCTGCTGGCGCTGGCCGGCCTCGAGCACGGCGCCGCCGACCCCGGCGAGCGCTTCTTCGCCGGGCCGGAGTTCTGGCTGCCGAACCACTCGCGGCCGTTCCGCGACTGGAAGGAGGAGGGGCACGGCTGGGTGACCCTGTCCTCGGCGATCGCGCAGTCCTGCGACGTGTACTTCTACACCCTGGCGCACCGGCTCGGCATCGACGCCATGCACGAGTTCCTGGCGCGCTTCGGCTTGGGCGCGATGCAGGGCCTGGACCTGCCGGGCGAGCTGCCGGGGCTGCTGCCCTCGCCGGCCTGGAAGCGCCGCGCCCTGGGCGAGGCCTGGTTCCCGGGCGAGACCGTCATCACCGGCATCGGCCAGGGCTACCTGCTGATGACCCCGCTGCAGCTGGCGGCGGCCGCCGCCGCCATCGCCACCCGCGGCGTGCGCATGCGGCCGCGGCTGCTGCGCGCGCACGAGCGCGGCGGCGAGCGGGTGGAGCTGCCGCCCGAGGTCGCCGGCACGGTGGCGCTGGCCGACCCGGCCGGCTGGGAGCTGGTGACCCGGGCCATGGTCGAGGTGATGCACGGCGAGCGCGGCACCGGGCGCCGCGCCGGGCGCAACGCCGCCTACCGCATCGCCGGCAAGACCGGCACCGTGCAGGTGATCAACTACGGCGAGGAGATCCCGGAGCACGACGAGCTGCCGGAGCACCTGCGCGACCACTCGCTGTTCATCGCCTTCGCCCCGGCCGGGGCGCCGCGCATCGCGCTGGCGGTGGTGGCGGAGCACGGCGGCGCCGGCTCCGCGCTGGCGGCGCCGATCGCCCGGCGCCTGCTCGACGCCTACCTGCTGGAGGACTACCCGTGAGGGCGCGCCGGCTGCGCCGCCTGCTGGCGCCGGTCGACCGCCCGCTGCTGGCGCTGCTGCTGGCGGTGCTGGCGGTCGGCCTCGCGATCCAGTACAGCGCGCTCGGCATGGACGCCGGGCGGCTCGGCGGGCACGCGCTGCGCGTCCTCCTGGGGCTGGCGGCGCTGCTGGCCGCCGCGCACACCGCGCCCGGGCTGCTGCGGCAGTGGACCCCGGTGCTGTTCCTGCTCGGCCTGCTGCCGGTGGTGCTGGTGCTGTTCCACGGCCACGGCGCCGGCGCCAGCCGCTGGCTGGCGCTGGGCCCGCTCAGCCTGCAGCCGGCGGAGCTGCTGAAGCTGACCCTGCCGCTGGCGGCCGCCGCGCTGCTCGCCGCCAGCCCCCTGCCGCCGCCGCACGCCCGGGTGGCGGCGGCGCTGCTGCTGACCGGGCTGTCGGCCTGGCTGGTGGCGCTGCAGCCCGACCTCGGCACCGCCATCCTGATCGGCGCCATCGGCCTCGCGGTGATCTTCCTGTCCGGGGTCTCGGGCTGGCTGATCGCCGGCCTGACCGCGGCGTTCGGCGCCAGCCTGCCGTTCGTCTGGCGCTACGCGCTGCTGGAGTACCAGCGCGAGCGCATCCGCACGTTCTTCGACCCGCAGATCGACCCGCTCGGCAGCGGCTACAACATCATCCAGTCGGAGATCGCGGTCGGCTCCGGCGGCCTCTACGGCAAGGGCTGGACGCGCGGCACCCAGGCGCGCTTCGACTTCCTGCCGGAGCAGTCCACCGACTTCATCTTCGCGGTCTACGCCGAGGAGTTCGGCTTCGCCGGGGTGTTCCTCCTGTTCGGCCTGTACCTGGCGATCGTGCTGCGCCTGGCGCGCTTCTTCGCCGCCAGCCAGAGCCTCTACGCGCGGCTGCTGATCGGCGGCCTCGGCCTGTCCTTCCTGCTGCACGTGCTGCTGAACGCGGCCATGACGGTCGGCTACGCGCCGGTGACCGGCTCGCCGCTGCCGCTGCTGAGCTACGGCGGCACCGCGCTGGTGGTCACCCTCGCCAGCTTCGGCCTGATGATGGCGCTGCACCGCGACACCCGCCGCGCCCGCGCGCGCATGGCCTGAGCCGCGCCCCTATAATGCCCCGCCATGCTGGTCGCGCCGCCATGAGACCGCGGGCCCTCGCCCTGCTGCCGCTGCTGTGGACGGCCGCCGCCGCCGGCGCGGCGCCGTTCGCCGAGCGCGCCGAGGTGCGCGCCTGGCTGGACGAGGTCGCCGCGCGCCACGCGCTGGACGCGGGCCATCTGCGCGCGCTGGCGGCCGCGGCCCGCCACCGCCCGGAGGTGATCGCGCATGCGGAGCGCCCGGCCGAGCGCCTGCCCTGGCGCGAGTACCGCCGCATCTTCCTCACCGAGGCGCGCATCCGCGCCGGCCGCGCCTGGCTGGCCGCGCACGCCGCGCCGCTGGCGCGCGCCCGCGCCGAGACCGGCGTGCCGCCGGAGATCGTCGCCGCGGTGGTCGGCGTGGAATCGAACTACGGCGACAACACCGGCGCGCACCCGACGCTGGACACCCTGCTGACGCTGGGCTTCGACTACCCGCCGCGGGCCGCGTTCTTCCGCGGCCAGCTGGAGCAGCTGCTGCTGCTCGAGCGCGAGGCCGGACTCGACCTGCGCTCGCTGCGCGGCTCCTGGGCCGGCGCCCTCGGCCAAGGCCAGTTCATCCCCTCCAGCTACCGCGACTTCGCGGTCGACGGCGACGGCGACGGCCGCATCGACCTGTGGCGCAGCCCGCCCGACGTCATCGCCAGCGTCGCCAACTACTTCCGCCGCCACCGCTGGCGCCCGGACGCGCCGGTGGCGCGGCGCATCGCCGCCGGCGTCGCGCCGCCGCTGTCGGCCGGCCTCGAGCCGGACCTGGAGCCGGCCGCGCTGCGCGCCGCCGGGGTGCGGCTGGAGCGCGCGCCGCCGGCCGGCGAGCGGCTCGCGGTGCACGCCTTCGACGCCGACGCGGGGCGCGAGTACTGGCTCGCCTTCCACAACTTCTACGTCATCACCCGCTACAACCACAGCGCGCTGTACGCGCTGGCGGTGCACCAGCTGGCCGCGGCGCTGCGCGGCGACGCCGATGCCTGAGCCGCGCGCGCTGGCGCTGGCCGTCCTGCTCGCGGGCTGCAGCAGCCCGCCGCCGCCGCAGGTGGCGCCGCTCGGGGGCGCGGGCGCGGACGCCGCGGCCGCGGCGGCGCCGGCGGCCGAGCCGCGCAGCCGCGCCGGCAACCCGCCGAGCTACGTCGCCCTCGGCGTGCGCTACCACGTGCTGCCGACCGCGGAGGGCTACGTCGAGCGCGGCCTCGCCTCCTGGTACGGCCCGAACTTCCACGGCGAGCCGACCTCCAGCGGCGAGCGCTTCGACATGCACCGCCTGAGCGCCGCGCACAAGACCCTGCCGCTGCCGGCCTGGGTCGAGGTCACGCACCTGGAGAGCGGCCGGCGCATCACCGTGCGGGTCAACGACCGCGGCCCGTTCAAGCCCGGCCGCATCATCGACCTGTCGTACGCCGCGGCGCAGGCGCTCGGCATCGCCGAGCAGGGCGTGGCGCCGGTCGAGGTGCGCGCCCTGCGCGGCCCGGCCGCGGCCGCGGCCGGCGAGCGGGTCTACCTGCAGCTGGGCGCGTTCCGCAGCCGCCGCTACGCCGAGGACTTCCGCCGGCGGCTGGCGGCGCGCGGCGTGGCGGACCTGTCGCTGCGCGCCGCGCGCGGCGGCCTGGTGCGGGTGATGCACGGCCCGCTGGACGGCACGCACGCGATCGAGCGCGCCGCCGACGCGCTGGCGGCCGCCGGCGTGCGCGAGTACGCCGTGGTCGGGCTGCCGCGGTGAGCGCGCGGCGCGCCCGGCCGCTCGCCGCGGCCCTGCTGCTGGCGGCCGGAGCGGCGGCCGGCGCGGTGCCCACGCCGACGCCGCCGGCGCTCGACGCGCGCGCCTACCTGCTGCTCGACGTCGACACCGGCGCGGTGCTCGCGGAGCGCGACGCGGACGCGCCGTTCGAGCCCGCGAGCCTGACCAAGATCATGACCGTCTACCTGGCTTTCCGGGCGCTCGGCGAGGGCCTGATCGCGGCCGACGACGAGGTGCTGATCAGCCGCCGCGCGCGCGCCGCGATCGGCTCGCGGATGTTCGTCGAGGCCGGCAGCCGGGTGCCGGTGCAGGACCTGCTGCGCGGCATCATCGTGCAGTCCGGCAACGACTCCAGCATCGCGCTGGCCGAGCACATCGCCGGCAGCGAGGAGGCGTTCGCCGAGATGATGAACCTGGAGGCCGCGCGCCTGGGGCTGGCCAACAGCCGCTTCATCGACGCCTCCGGCCTCGGCGGGCCGGAGCACCGCATGTCGGCGCGCGACGTCGCGCTGGTGTCGGCGGCGATGATCCGCGAGTACCCGGACGACTACCGCATGTTCCGCGAGCGCGAGTACACCTGGAACGGCATCACGCAGCCGAACCGCAACCGCCTGCTGTGGCGCGACGAGACGGTGGACGGCATCAAGACCGGCTACACCGAGGCCGCGCAGTACTGCCTCGCGGCCTCCGCCGCGCGCCCGGACTTGGGCGGCATGCGGCTGGTGGCGGTGGTGCTCGGCACGGCCAGCGCCCGGGCGCGCACGCGCGAGACCCAGGCGCTGCTGCGCTGGGGCTTCCGCTTCTTCCGCACGCGCGCGGCGCTCGTCCCGGGCGAGCCGCTCGAGCGGGCGAAGGTGTGGTTCGCCGACGGCGCCGAGGTGCCGGTGGGGGCCGCCGCGGAGCTGCGCCTGACCCTGCCGCTCGGCGCGCACGAGGAGCTGCAGGCCACCGTGCACCTCGACGCCGAGCCCGAGGCGCCGATCGCGGCGGGCCAGGCGCTCGGCCGGATCGCGGTGCGCCGGGACGGGCGCATCCTGCACCAGGTCCCGGCGACGGCGCTCGCCGCGGTGCCGCGGGCGGGCTTCTTCTCGCGGCTCGGCGACCACGTCCGGCGCTGGCTCCGGTGAGCATGGCGGCCGACCGCCCGGCCTACTTCAACGGCGAGCACCGCGGCCTCGCCGGCCTGCGCGTGCCGGCGCTCGACCACGGCTTCCTGTTCGCCGACGGCGTGTACGAGCTGATCCCGGTGTTCGGGCGGCGGCCGCGCTGCCTGGACTACCACCTGGAGCGCCTGGCGGACAGCCTGGCCGCGATCGGCATCAAGGGCGCGCCGGACGCGGCCGGCTGGCGCGCGGCGGTCGCCGAGCTGAGCGCGCGCACGCCCGAGGAGCGGCACTTCGTCTACCTGCAGGCCACCCGCGGCGCGATCCCGCCCGGCGCGCCGTTCCGCAAGCAGTTCCTGGACGGGCCGCCGACGGTGTTCGGCATGACCCAGCCGCTGCCCGCGCCGCCGGCGTCGATCCGCGCGGTCACCCGCCGCGACCGGCGCTGGGGCCGCTGCCACATCAAGTCGCTGATGCTGCTCGAGACCGTGCTCGCCACCCAGGCCGCGGCCGAGCAGGACGCCGGGGAGGCGGTCCTGCACCGCGGCGGGCGGGTCACCGAGGGCGCGACCAGCAACGTCTTCGCGGTCGCCGGCGGCGCGGTCCGCACGCCGCCGCTGTCGCGCCGGATCCTGCCCGGGGTCACGCGCCGGCTGCTGCTGGAGCTGCTGCGCGCCGACGGCGTCGAGGTGCGCGAGGAGCCGCTGCCGCTGGCCGACCTGCTCGAGGCCGAGGAGGTCTGGGTGACCGGCTCGACGCGCGGCGTGCTGGCGGTGACGGAGCTCGACGGCCGCCCGGTCGGCGCGGGCGAAGTCGGCCCCGCGGCCCGCGCGGCGCGGGAATGCTACGAAGCCTACTGCGCCGCGTTGTGATCCCCGCCCCGCTGGTGCGCCGCCTGGGCCGGGTCGAGTACCGCGCCTGCGAGCGCGCCATGGAGCGCGCCGGCGGCGCGCGGGAGCCCGGCGCGCGCGACGAGCTGTGGCTCCTGGAGCATCCCCCGGTGCTGACCCTGGGCGTGCGCGGCGACCCCGCGCACGTGCGTCCCGGCGCCGGCCTGCCGGTGGCGCGCAGCCGCCGCGGCGGCCAGGCCACCTGCCACGCGCCTGGGCAGCTGGTGGCCTACCTGCTGGCCGACCTGCCGCGGCTGGGGCTCGGCCCGCGCGCGCTGGTGGCGCGGCTGGAGGACGCCCTGCTCGACCTCGCCGCCGAGGCGGGGCTGCCGGCGGAGCGCGAGGCCGGCCGGCCCGGCGTCTACGCCGGCGGCCGCAAGCTGGCCTCGATCGGCCTGCGCGTGCAGGGGCGGCGCTGCTCGCACGGCCTGGCGCTCAACGTGCGCCCGGACCTGGCGCTGTTCCGGCAGGCGGTGCTGTGCGGGCGGCCGGAGCTGCGCGCCACCAGCCTGCGCGAGTGCGGCGTCGACTGGAGCGTGACCGAGACTTCCGCGCGGCTGCTGCCGCGCCTGCTCGCGCGCCTGTACCGCGCGCCCGCGCCGGCGTGAAGCCGCCCGGCCACCGCGAGACCGCGGCGCGGAAGCTGGCGCCGCTGCGGGTCGTTCCGGCGGACGGCGCGAAGCCGGCACGCAAGCCGCCTTGGCTGCGGGTGCGGCTCGGCCACGACCCGCGGGTGCGCCGCCTGCGCGCGCTGCTGCGCGCGCGCGGCCTGCACACGGTGTGCGAGGAGGCGTCCTGCCCCAACCTGCCGGAATGCTTCGGCCGCGGCACCGCCACGTTCATGCTGCTGGGCGACCTGTGCACGCGGCGCTGCGCGTTCTGCGACGTGGCGCACGGCCGGCCGCTGCCGCCGGACCCGGAAGAACCCGCGCGCCTGGCGGATGCAGTGGCGGAGCTCGGGCTGCGCTACGCGGTGCTGACCTCGGTCGACCGCGACGACCTGCCGGACGGCGGCGCGGGGCACTTCGCGCGCAGCGTCGCGGCGCTGCGCGAACGCTGCCCGGGGCTCGCGGTCGAGATCCTGGTGCCGGACTTCCGCGGCCGCCTCGAGCGGGCGCTGGCGGCGCTGGAAGCGGGCCTGCCGGACGTGTTCAACCACAACCTGGAGACCGTGCCGCGCCTGTACCGCGCCGCGCGCCCGGGCGCCGACTACGCGCATTCGCTGCGGCTGCTCGAGCGCTTCGCCGCCGCGCACCCGTCGATCCCAGCCAAGTCCGGCCTGATGCTGGGCCTGGGCGAGACCATGGCGGAAACGCGCCGCGCGCTGCGCGACCTGCGCGACGCCGGCGCGCGCATGCTGACCCTCGGCCAGTACCTGCGGCCGACCCGCCACCACCTGCCGGTGGCGCGCTACGTGCCGCCGGCGGAGTTCGACGCGCTGGCGCGCGAGGCGCGGGCGCTGGGCTTCGCCGCGGTGGCGAGCGGGCCGCTGGTGCGCTCGTCCTACCACGCCGACCAGCAGGCGGCGCGGGCCGCCTGAGCGCGGCTCAGGGCGGCGGCAGCCGCTCGAGGAACGCGCCGAACTCCGCCAGCTCCGGCCGCCGCGCGCATTCGGCGCGGGCGTGCGCGAGCGCGCGCGGCGCGTCGGCCAGGTAGCCGGGCTTGCCGTCGCGGTAGCGCAGCCGGGCGAAGATCCCCGCCGCCTTCAGGTGGCGCTGCGCGCCGGTCCAGTCGCACCATTCGAGCAGCTGCGCCTCGTCCACCGCCGCGTCCAGCGCGCCCGCCTCCCGCGCCCGCGCGCGGTACGCGCCGACCCAGCCGCGCACCCGCGCCTCGGGCCAGGCGACGTAGCAGTCGCGCAGCAGCGACACCAGATCGTAACTGACCGGGCCCCAGACCGCGTCCTGGTGGTCGAGCACGCCGGGGTTGGGCTCGGCGACCATCAGGTTGCGCGAATGGTAGTCGCGGTGCACCACCACCCGCGGCTGCGCCAGCGCCCGGTCGATCAGCAGCCGCTCGGTCCGCCGCAGCAGATCCCGCTCCGCCGCCGAGAGTTCCAGTCCCAGGTGGCGGCCCAGGTACCACTCGGAGAACAGGTTCAGCTCGTACTGCAGCAGGGCCTCGTCGTACGGCGGCAGGCCGCTGCGCGGCAGGGTCTGGATCCGCGCCAGCGCGGCGAGCGCGTCCGCGTACAGGCCGTCGGCCGCGTCCGGGGTCAGGCGCTCCAAGTACTGCGCGTCGCCCAGGTCCTCGAGCAGCAGGAAGCCGCGCGCGGAGTCGCGGGCGCGGACTGCGGGCACGTGCGCGCCCGCCCGCGCCAGCAGTTCGGTCGCCGCGAGGTAGGGCCCGAGCGGCTCGCGCTCCGGCGGCGCGTCCATCGCCACCCACGCGCCGCCGCCGGCATGCACGCGGAAGTAGCGGCGGAAGCTGGCGTCGCCGGCCAGCGGCCGCAACTCCGCCCGCGGGTCGCCGAGGGTCTCCCGCGCCCAGTCCCGCAGCAACGCCCGGCGCGGGTCGGCCGCGCCGTCCTCGGCGTCGCGGGGAAGTACAATCTCGGCCACGAAGCGGCGTCCCGTCCGGCGGGCGCGGCCATCATACCCGCGCCCGGAGTCTCCGCATGTCCCTGTTCCGCCCGCGCGAGGTCGACGTCGACAAGGAGCTGGGCAAACTGCGCCGGCGCATCGAGAAGCGCTTGGATCGGAATCTGACCGCCACCGGCGTGCCGAGCAAGACCCTGCACGCCGCCATGCGGCACGCCGCGCTGCCGCCCGGCAAGTGCCTGCGCGGCGGACTGGTGTACGCCTCGGGACGCGCGCTCGGCATCGAGGAGCGGCGGCTCGACGGCGCGGCCGCCGCGGTCGAGCTCGTGCACGCCTACTCGCTGACGCACGACGACCTGCCGTGCATGGACGACGACGACGAGCGGCGCGGCCGGCCCGCCTGCCACCGGGTCTACGGCGAAGCGACCGCAGTGCTGGCCGGCAACGGCCTGCTGCTGCGGGCGATGGAGGAGCTGCTCGACGGCGAGTGGCCGGCGGAACGCACCTGCGAAGCGATGCTGGAGCTGGTTCAGTCCTGCGGCCCCCGAGGCCTGCTCGCCGGCCAGCAGCGGGATCTCGACGGCGCGGACGACGTGAACACCCTCGCAGTCACGGCCCTCGCCAAAACCGGCAGCCTGATCAGCATCTCGGTGCGGCTGCCCGCGCTGCTCGGCGGCGGCGACCCGGATCTGGACCCGGATCTGGACAAAGTTCTCGCCCGGTTCTCTTGGCAGGTCGGCATCGGGTTCCAGGCCCGGGACGATCTCGAAGATCTGGAACAGGACGGCGGCGAGACACGGCCGACCTACGCGACCCTGTACGGGAAAGAAGGATGCCTCACGCTACTGGGAGAACTGCAGGAAGGAACGCTTCAGACCCTGAACGCACTCGACGAGCGCGCCGACCTGCTGCGGGAGCTCGGACGCATCATGACCGCGGCGCCAGACAAGTACCTGGCCTGACGGTCCGGGCCGAAAGAACTTCCAGTTTTCAGCCCTACGCGCCCAGTCCCGCCCGGACCTGTCCCAGCAGGTCTCGGACTTCGTTCGCCAGGAATGGCAGGAATTCTTGCCGCTTCAGGGTGTGCTTCCGCACCTCCGGCAGCAGATACGCGGACATCGCCTCGTAGAATTCTTCGCTGCGGGTGATTTCCGGCAGGCGCTCGCGCATCGCGTCCAATCCGGCCAAGTAGTTTTCGGTCCCATAGTCGCCGAGTTTGCGCGCGACCCAGTCGACGCGCACGGCCGCGCCGCGCTTCTTCAGCCAGCGCAGATCCCAGATGTCCCGGTGGCGCACCCGGCCGGCATCGGCGCCGGCCGCCAGCGAGATCAACTTGTCCGCCATCACCTCGTCCAGCGACTCGGCGGCGATCAGCAGGTCGCCGTAGCCGTCCGGCAGGCCGCTGTAGTTCGCGTGCTGGGCGCACACCTCGCGGGAGTACGCCGGCGCAGCCGCGAATTCCAAGCGCACGCGCAGCCGCGGCTGCTCGGCAAGCATCACCGTCAGCTGCCATTGATGCGCCGTCACGCCCGGCGCAACCGATTCCGCGCGAGTCTCTTTCACGGCCGCCTCCAGACCGAAGCGCCGCCGGACACGCCGATCCAACACCGCCTTGGCATCCTCCAGGCTCCCGGCATCGAATGCCGGACCGCCGGCGAACTTCAGACCCTCGCACAAACGCGGCGCGCCGTAGCACAGGCGCAGCGCGGCACCGCCCCGGAAAACGAGCTCCTGCAACAGGTTCGTCCGGTCCAAAGCGAACAGAATCTCGTAGTGCAGCAGCTCCTTTTGGACGATGGGCAGCAAATGGTCGCCGCCAGCTTCCGCCGCCGCCCGCCGCGCCGCCCGGTCGAAATCAACCTGCATATTCCTCGCGCAAGAACTCTTCGTCGATCAACTGCGTGTTGCGCCCCACCCGCCGCAGATCCCGCACCGCCGCCAGCGGCTTCGCCAGCCGCAACGGCCGCCCAATCTCGACCGTGCTGGCGAGAATGCTGTCGCCGCTGCGCTCAGTATGAGTGAATTCAATGGTGCCGTATCGGGTGCGGACCGAACCACCGCGGCCGGTCGTCATCACTCCTAGCCAGCCGATCGGCACCTGGGAAATGATGCTGTATTCGGACAGCGCCGATTCCAGACTCACGTAGCTGTATTCGTTGCGGCGCAGAGCGGCGGCAACGCGCTCGATCATATTCGCGTCGAAACTGCGCCCCAAGGGATACACGTACACGCCCCGGCAAGCCCGCTGCAGGACGCCGGCGCGCACCTGCCGCTCCACGCCCGCCTGCAGAGTCGCGGGCCCGTCTTCCGGGAACAGCCGTGCGAGGTCGCCCAGCGTATAGACGCAGCGCTCCCGCCGGTCCCAGTCTGTAAGCACTTGGAGCAAGTGGTTCCGGTTCATCCGGCAACTTGGTCATCGTTTAAGATATTTTACTATACTAAAATTTTACTTCTCCATAGGGCTTTTGTAGATTTAATGCCTATTCCACTTCCAGCGCGTCAGCCGCAGATATTTCGGGCACTGCACAAGCGCTTGCGGTCGCGCTTCGCCTGCGGTCCATCATCCAGCGGGTAAAGCATACCGCGCGGTTTGTTAAGAATCGTTCCATTGCCGAAATCCTCACGCAAGTTTCTGTCTTTCGTATACAACAGCCGAGCACCGGACACCTGCGCTAGCGCGATGACATGCGGGTCGTCGGACCGAAGTTTCCCAGTCCGCTCAAGTTCTGCCTCCCTCGCCGCCACTTTCTCGGACGAGACGTTCCGGACGCGCCCCCGGTGCCCGCCGCGGTCGGCTTCCTTGAGCCATTCCCGAAACTCTCCGGAAGATCGCCTCAATTCCAGCAGTGCTTTTCCGCCTACAACCAACTCCATCCTGCCCTGTTGCAGGTGCGCGTAGAAATCTGCGCCCGCCGCCGAACGTCCAGAAAGGCCGAACACATCGTGCGCAGAATTCGCGTCAAGAATCGCGCACATCTTCAAGTCCAAACAACCGATCGAATTCTTCCATGAAGAATCGGCGATATCCATCAGGGGCATCCTGAACCCCTCCCTGCTCATCGAGACGCAGCGAGTGAATGGCTATGCCAAAACTCTGGCGCTCGAAAAACAGTATGGAAACATCTTCCGGCTTCAACTTGGTCTTGCGGTGCCGAATTAACATTCGCACTCTATCCAGCAGATAATCACTGTGCGTCTCCACCACTAGCTGGTGTTTCTTATCGCCGACCACTCGGCAGAACAAACTACCCAAAGCCGCCTGAGCACTTGGGTGAAGGTGCACTTCCGGCTGTTGCAGAAGAAACATAGTGGACGAATCTCTGCGCAGTAATTCAGTGACCACAGGAAGAATTTGGCTGACGCCGTAACCCACATCGATAAGGTTGCGTTGAGGCCCTTTCAATGTGCGTCTTTTCGGCCCGCTGAATTTCCGCACCTGTACCAGAAATCCCGCCCCGCCCTTATCGCCCAACGGCTTGATTCCGATCTCGTCGAAAAGTCCTGCGTCGCTCCCGAATTCTTCCAGCTGCTCTTTCAAACGGTTCCAGCGGTCCGGATGGCGGACACGAATGTCCGCCAAGTACATAGGGATGTAATCTCCCTCGGCATCCTGCTCCAAATTGGATGGGTCATAGATCCGGCGAGGCTTAGAGCGAACCGGTGCGCTAGCAAAAGGACGTTCCGCTAGCCTCCCCCTCCCGCGAGGGTTACGGCCTCTCGTTACAGCGCGACCCATCCATAGCATTTCTTGAATGGCATCCTTGTCTTCTTTTGTCACTTCCGGCGCATTGCCGACCGGCCGACACTCGACCCTGCGCCGCTGGTGTTCTCCTCGTTCTCGCGCCAAAACAGAATATAGATCCATCATCGAAGTGCGAAAAGGAAAATCGAACAGTAACCTCTCCGGCATCTTCATATCCCATGATCCGCGTTGAGTCGTCAAACGGAACGTTCGATTAGCGCCACCATTCAGAAACTCCGTAACCTTGTTGCCCGCATCATCCAATAAGGATCGGGAATAAAGCATCGGCACCGTGCGACTTTCCTTAATCCGCATTTGGAATTCCATCCGCGAGCAGGAGTCGGGAGCAGGACGTGTTTGCGGAACCTTGATGGTAAAGCCAGCCACGAAAGAGCTCGCCGGACCGCTTTTGCTGCCTCGGCGGTGAACGAGCTCGGGAAAATTTCCAAGATCGTACGGCGCTTCCTTAAAGTTCGGCTCTTGCTGCTTATTACACGCATCCCAAAGCGCCCGGATTACCGCCAAGAACGAGGTCTTGCCCGTGCTGTTGTCTCCCACCAGCAGCGTCAGCGGCGCCAACCGAACCGTCTGCTCGCCGTGAAAACAGCGGAAATCCTTGAGAAAAATCTTATCCATGAGGCCGTCTCTTGCCGTTCCACTATACACTTTCCGCATCCGTCACCGCGCCCTCCGAGGCCGAGCGCACGCAGCGCGCGTACTTGGCGAGCACGCCGCTGCGGTAGCGCGCCCGGCGCGGCTTCCAGGCCGCCCGCCGCCGCGCCAGCTCTTCCTCCGGCACCTCCAAGGTGATCGCGCGCCGCGCCGCGTCGATGGCGATGCGGTCGCCCGCGCGCACCAGCGCCAGCGGCCCGCCGACCGCCGCCTCCGGCGTGACGTGGCCGATGACGAAGCCGTGCGAGCCGCCGGAGAAGCGCCCGTCGGTGAGCAGCGCGACCGAGTCGCCCAGGCCCCGGCCCATGATGGCGGAGGTCGGCGCCAGCATCTCGCGCATGCCCGGCCCGCCCCGGGGGCCCTCGTAGCGGATCACCACCACGTCGCCGGCGCGCACCTTGCCGGCGAGAATCGCCTGCAGGGCCCGCTCCTCGGAATCGAACACCCGCGCCCGGCCGGCGAAGGCGTCGCCCTCCTTGCCGGTGATCTTGGCGACCGCGCCCTCCGGCGCCAGGTTGCCGCGCAGGATCACCAGGTGGCCCTCGGGCTTGATCGGGTCGGACAGCGGCCGGATGATCGGCGGCTTCGCCGGGTAGTCGGCGACTCCCTCCAGATCCTCGGCCAGGGTGCGGCCGGTGACGGTGCGGCACTCGCCGTGCAGCAGGCCCGCCTCCAGCAGGCGGCGCATCAGCGGGCGAATGCCGCCGGCGCGCACCAACTCCGACATCATGTAGCGCCCGGACGGGCGCAGGTCGGCCAGCACCGGCGTCCGCCGGCCGACCCGCGTGAAGTCGTCCAGCTCCAGGCGCACGCGCATCGAGCGCGCCATCGCCAGCAGGTGCAGCACCGCGTTGGTCGAGCCGCCGAGCGCGCACACCACCGCGATGGCGTTGAGGAACGCCTTGCGGGTCATGATGTCGCGCGGCGCGAGGCCGCGCGCCAGCAGCGCCACCGCCGCCGCGCCGGCGGCGCGGCAGTCGGCGCGCTTGGCCGGCGAGGTCGCCATCTGCGCCGAGCTGCCCGGCAGGCTCATGCCCAGCGCCTCGATCGCCGAGGCCATGGTGTTGGCGGTGTACATGCCGCCGCAGGAGCCGGGCCCGGGGATGGCGCAGCCCTCGATGGCGCGCAGCTCGGCCGCGCCGATGCGGCCCCGGGCGCGGGCGCCGACCGCCTCGAACACCGACACGATGTCGACCTTGCGGCCGCGGTGGCGGCCGGGCGCGATGGTGCCGCCGTAGACGAACACCGCCGGGCGGTTGAGCCGCGCGACGGCCATCAGGCAGCCCGGCATGTTCTTGTCGCAGCCGCCGATCGCGACCAGCGCGTCGAAGCCCTCGCCGGCGGCCACCGCCTCGATACTGTCGGCGATGATCTCGCGCGAGACCAGCGAGTACTTCATGCCCTCGGTGCCCATCGAGATGCCGTCGGACACGGTGATGGTGTTGAAGGTCACGGCCTTGCCGCCGGCGGCGTCGGCGCCGGCCGCGGCCTGCCGCGCCAGCCGGTCGATGTGCATGTTGCAGGGCGTGACCTCGCTCCAGGTCGAGGCGATCCCGACCTGGGGCTTGCGGAAGTCGGCGTCGCGGAAGCCCACCGCGCGCAGCATCGCGCGCGCCGGCGCGCGCGCCGGGCCGTCGACGACCGGCTCGGAGTGGGGGCGGGGCAGGCGGCGGGACACGGCGGCGGCGGGCGGCGGGGCCATTCTAGAACGGCTCAGGCGGCGCGCGCGGCCCGCGCCTGCTGGTGCAGCTCGAGCAGCACCCCTTCGCGGACGGCGCCGCGGGCCGGCAACAGGCGCCGCGCCTCCAGCAGCCGGAACACGGTGTGCAGCACCGCCAGCCCGCCCAGGAACACCCGCGTCCGGTAGCGGTCCAGGTGGCGCAGGCGGTGCCCCAGCTTGGCGCCCAGGAGCAGCCGCACCAGGCGCTCCACCGCGTCCGGGTCGATGGCGCCGTCGCTGATGCCGTGCAGGGCCAGGGTGTTGCTGATGGCGCGGATCGCGCCGGAGGCGCCGTACAGGGTGCGGACGCCCGGCAGGTGGATGCGGCCGCGGCCGGCGAAGGTGATGGTCTCGTCGGTGTAGCCGACCGCCGATTCCCAGTTGCCGCGGCGCAGGCGGTCGGTGGCGAAGAAGCGCTCGGTGAGCACCGCGCTGCCGAGCTGCCAGCTGAGCACGCAGCTCGGCCGCTCGCCGCTGCCGAGGATCAGCTCGGTGCTGCTGCCGCCGATGTCGAGGATGCAGCGGTCCGGCCCGCCGGTGGGCGTGGTCTGCACCACGCCGCGGTAGATGTAGTCGCCCTCCTCGGCGCTGCTCAGCACCCGGATCGGGCGGCCGAGCGCGGCCTCGCAGCGGACGCGGAAGTCGGGCGAGCGCTGGCGGCGGAAGGCGTTGGTGGCGACCGCCGCGAAGCAGTCGGGGTTCTGCCGCCGCAGCACCCGGGCGACCTCGCGCAGGCAGTGCAGCGCGGCGCGCTGGTGGCGGCGCTTGAGGTCGCCGTTCTTCTTCAGCCCGGAGCCGAGCGACACGTACTGCTTGAACTTGTCGCGCGCCTGGATGCGGCCGTCGTCCGCCACCGCCGCGTGCAGCATGTGGAAGCTGTTGGAGCCCAGGTCGAGGACGCTATACGTGGGCCGCGGCATCGATCGTCCCGTGTTTTTCCATCAGCGCCTCCTGGGCGGAGAAGCGGCGGCGGCCGCGGCCGATCGCCGGCTTGCGGTAGCCGCCGTCGGCGGCCAGCACCCAGCTCTGCGCGTTGTCGCGGAAGTACCACTCGAAGCTCTCGCGCATGATGCGCCGGCGCAGCTCCGGGTCCAGCACCGGGAACATGGTCTCGACCCGGCGGTGGATGTTGCGCGTCATCCAGTCGGCGCTCGACAGGAACATCTCCTCGCTGCGCCCGGCGCGGAAGTAGAACACCCGGGCGTGCTCCAGGTAGCGGCCGACCACCGAGCGGATGCGGATGTTCTCGGACAGGCCCTTGAGTCCCGGCCGCAGCCGGCACTCGCCGCGCACCAGCAGGTCGATCTCGGCGCCGGCCTGCGAGGCCGCGTACAGCGCGTCGACGATGGCGTACTCGGTCAGGGCGTTCATCTTGGCCAGGATCGTCGCCGGCTTGCCGGCGCGGGCGGCGCGGGCGACGGCGCGGATGCGGTCGAGCACCGCCGGCCCCAGGGTCAGCGGCGACTGGTACATCAGCGCCAGCTTCGGCGCCCGCCCCAGGCTCGCCACCTGCAGCAGGATCTTGTGCGCGTCCTCGCACAGCTCCGGGTGCGCGGTGAGCAGGCCGTAGTCGGTGTACAGGGAGGTGGTGACCGGGTGGTAGTTGCCGGTGCCCAGGTGCGCGTAGCGGCGCAGCCCGCCGTCGGCGCGGCGCACCACCAGCATCAGCTTGGCGTGCACCTTGTGCCCGACCACGCCGTACAGCACCTGCGCGCCGGCCTGCTCCAGGCGCTGCGCGAGCTGGATGTTGTCGGCCTCGTCGAAGCGCGCGCTGAGCTCGATGATGACGGTCACCTCCTTGCCGGCGCGCGCCGCCGCCTCGAGGATCGCGGCCAGCTCCGACTCCAGCCCGGTGCGGTAGAGGGTCTGCTTGATCGCCACCACCTGCGGGTCGGCGGCCGCCTCGCGCAGGAAGCGCACGGTCCACTCGAAGGAGTCGAACGGGTGGTGCAGCAGCAGGTCGCGCCGATCCAGCAGCGCGAAGATGCCGCCGGCGTCCTCGGCCCGCCCCGGGCGCTCCTTCGGCCGGTACGGCGGGTAGCGCAGGTCCGGGCGGTCGCTCATCTCCGGGAAGGTCATCAGCCGGTACAGGTTGACCGGGCCGTTGACCTCGTACACGCTGTCGTCGTCGAGCCGGTACTCGTCCTGCAGGAAGCGGATGATGTCGCGCGGGCAGTCGTTCACCACCTCCAGCCGCACCGCCTCGCCGTACTGGCGCTCGGGCAGCACGCCGGCCAGCACGTCGCGCAGGCTGGCCACCTCCTCGTCGTCGACGAACAGGTTGCTGTCCATGGTGACGCGGAACTGGTGGCAGCCCTGGATGCGCAGGCCCGGGAACAGGTGCTGGACGTTGTCGTGGATGATGGAGGACAGGAACACGTAGTGGTCGGCGCCCTTGGGGCAGACCGCCGCCGGCAGGCGCACGATGCGCGGCAGCGCGCGCGGCGCGGTCACCACCGCGTACTCGGCGGCGCGCCCGTAGGCGTCGCGGCCGGCGAGCTTGACCATGAAGTTCAGGCTCTTGTTCTGCACCCGCGGGAACGGGTGCCGGCTGTCCAGCCCGAGCGGCGACAGGATCGGGAAGATGTTGTCGCGGAAGTACTGCCGGATCCACTTGCGCTGCGCGCGGCTCCACTCGTGGCGGCGCAGGAAGCAGATGCCGCGCGCGCGCAGCGCGGTCAGCACGCTGCGCTGCAGCAGGCGGTACTGGTGGCGGACGATGTCGTGCGCCTGGACCGAGATCTCGCGCAGGATCTCGCGCGCGGTCAGGCCCTCGCCGCTCTCGCTCTCGCCGCCGTACTTGACCAGCTGGCGCAGCGAGGCGACGCGCACCTCGAAGAACTCGTCGAGGTTGCGGCTGGCGATGCACAGGAAGCGCAGCCGCTCCAGCACCGGCGTGCGCTTGTCGGCGCCCTGCTGCACCACCCGCAGGTTGAACTGCAGCTGCGACAGCTCGCGGCAGTTGTAGCGCTCGGCGCGGTCGAGCTTGCGGGACGGCTTGCGGCTCATGGGCGGGATTCCGGGCGGCGGCGGCATCGCCGCGCCGGGGGCCATTTTAAACGGAACGCGGACGGCGTCCGCGGCGCGGCCGGGCCGCCTTGCTAAAATCGGCGCCGCTACCGCGACGGACGCGCCGGCCGAGATGGCGGAACAGGTAGACGCGCCGGATTCAAAATCCGGTGGGGCAGCCCCCCGTGCGGGTTCGATTCCCGCTCTCGGCACCAGCGCGCGGCGCGGCCGCGCGCCCCGCCCGTGACCCCCTACTACCGCCGCCACCTGTTCTTCTGCGTCAACGAGCGCGCCGACGAGGCCTGCTGCCAGGACCACGACGCGCGCGCCATGCGCGACTACGCCAAGGCGCGCTGCAAGGCGCTCGGCATCCACGGCGCGGGGCAGGTGCGGGTCAACCAGTGCGGCTGCCTGGACCGCTGCGCCGAGGGCCCGGTGGCGGTGGTCTATCCCGACGGCGTCTGGTACCGCTACCGGACGCGGGCCGACCTCGACCGCATCATCGACGAACACCTGCGGCGGGGACGGCCCGTGCGGGAGCTGGAGATCTGAGCCGCGGGCAAGGCTAGGCCGCCGGCGGGAGCACCGAGGTTATTGTCCTGATTTGCTATTTAATAGCAATTATAGTTATAATTTCCGCATTATATACTGTAACAACATGGAATTTATGGAAATAACATGATTTGCTATTTAATAGCAATTTATGGCATAATCTTCCGCACGCCCGCCCTGCCCGCCCCGGCAGCCGATCAACTCATGAATGTCTCATTGACCCCCCGGCTGCATGAATACGTCCGGCGCAAGGTCGCCTGCGGCCTGTACAAGAACGCCAGCGAGGTGTTCCGGGAGGGGCTGCGGCTGATGATCGAGCGCGACCGCGCCGAACGCCCCGCGCCCGCGCTGAAGCCTGCAAGGAGGTCCGGCCCATGAACGGCATGAACGTCTCGCTCCCGCCCGGGCTGCGGGAGTACGTCCGCCGCAAGCTCGAGGCCGGCCTCTACGGCAACGCCAGCGAGGTGCTGCGCGAGGGGCTGCGGCTGCTGGTCGCGCGCGACGAGGCCGGCCGGCCGGAACCGCCCCTCAAATCCGAGATCCGCGCCGAACTGGCCGCGATGGAGGAGGTATTGCGCAAGGAGGGCGTCGCGGCGCTGGCGCTGTTCGGTTCGGTCGTGCGCGGCGAGGCGCAGGCCGACAGCGACATCGACGTGCTCATTGAGGTCGACCCGGAAGCGGATTTCAGCCTGCTCGAGCACGTCGGAGTACAACACTTGATTGAGGACCGCCTGAATCGAAAGGTCGATGTCGTCATGAGAAGCGATCTCCGTCCGGGAATCGGAAAGAACATCCTGAATGAAGCGGAGACGGTGTTTTGAGCAACAGATCCTACTCAGATTACGTCTCGGATATCCTGACGGCGATCGGTTACATCGAGGCCGACACCGCAGGCCACGATTTCGACAGTTTCCGCATCGACCGGAAAGCCGCGCAACTCGTCAAGTTCAACATAAGCATCATCTCGGAAGCCAGCCGCCGGTTGCCGGATTCCCTTAAAACCCAAGCAAGCAACATACCCTGGAGAAAAATCGCCGGAGCCGGCAACGTACTCCGGCACGAGTACTTCAACGTGTCGACAGAAGTTCTTTGAGACATCTGCCGAGAACACCTCCCGCCGCTCAAGGCCGCCGTGCTGCGCATGCAGCGGCAACTCCGGCAGCCGTAAGCCCGTGCTACCCTGAGGGGCGGAAACTCCCGCCGCCGCCCCGCCCCCATGGAATACCGCCCCCTCGGCGACACCGGCATCGAGGTCAGCCTGATCTGCCTCGGCACCATGACGTTCGGCGAGCAGAACACCGAGGACGAGGCGCACGCGCAGCTCGACTGCGCTTTCGACCACGGCGTCAACTTCATCGACACCGCGGAGATGTACGCGGTGCCGCCCCGCGCCGAGACCCAGGGCCGCACCGAACGCTACATCGGCAGCTGGCTCGCCGCCGGCCGCGTGCCGCGCGACCGCGTCGTGCTCGCCACCAAGGTGACCGGCCCGGGCGAGTTCATGGCGCACCTGCGCGGCGGCCCCCGGCTCAGCGCCGCCCACATCAACCAGGCCGCCGAGGCCAGCCTGCGGCGGCTGCGCACCGACTACCTCGACCTGTACCAGGTGCACTGGCCGGAGCGCAACACCAACTACTTCGGCCAGCTGGGCTACTCCTGGGAGGAGGAGGCGGCCGACGTGATCCCGATCGCCGAGACCTACGGGGCCCTGACGCGGCTGGTCGAGGCCGGCAAGGCGCGCGCCGTCGGCATCTCCAACGAGACCCCCTGGGGGACGCTCGAATACCTGCGCCTGGCGCGCGCGGCCGGCGGGCCGCGCATCGCCTCGGTCCAGAACCCCTACAGCCTGCTGAACCGGACCTTCGAGGTCGGGCTGGCGGAGATCGCGGTGCGGGAGCGCTGCGGCCTGCTCGCCTACTCGCCGCTGGGCTTCGGCGTGCTGAGCGGCAAGTACCTGCGCGGGCGCGGCCCGAAAGGCGCCCGCCTCAACCGCTGGAACTACTTCACGCGCTACACCAACCCGGAGGCGGTCGCCGCCACCCGCCGCTACGTGGCGCTGTCGCGCCAGTACGACCTGACCCCGGCGCAGATGGCGCTGGCGTTCGTCAACCAGCAGCCGTTCGTCACCAGCAACATCATCGGCGCCACCAGCATCCGGCAGCTGGAGGAGAACCTGGCCAGCGCCAGCATCGAGCTGCCGGGCGAGCTGATGCACGAGATCGACCGGATCCACACGGCCCAGCCCAATCCCGCGCCCTGAGGCCTAGGCCGGCGGGTCGAGCGCGGCGCCCGCGGCCTCGATCCAGGCCTGCACCCGGCGGTTCAGCTCGGCCGCCTCCATCCCGGCCGGCTCGATCGGCGGCCCGACCGCCACCGTGATCGTGCCGGGCCGCTTGCGGAACGCCCGCGGCCAGCAATGCCCCGCGTTGTGCGCCACCGGCACCACCGGCACGCCGTGGCGCGCCGCCAGCAGCGCGCCGCCGCTCTGGAACGGCCGCCGCTCCCCGGGCGGCACGCGGGCGCCCTCCGGGAAGACCACCATGCCGCCGCCGCGCGCGAAGCGCGCGCCGGCGCGCTCCAGCAGCCGCCGCAGGCTGCGCACCGGCGCGCCGCGGTCGATGGGGACCGGCCGGGTCGCCGCCAGCCCCCAGCCGAGGAACGGCAGCCACAGCAGGCTGCGCTTGAGCGCGAACGCGGGCTGCGGGAACAGCCGCACGAAGAGGATGGTCTCGAACGCCGACTGGTGGTTGGAGAGCACCAGGTAGGGGCCGCGGGCCGGGATGTGCTCGCGCCCGCGCACCGTGTAGCGGACGCCGCAGGCCGCGCGCAGCCACCACAGCGCGAAGCGGTTCCACTGGCTCATCAGCCGGTAGGCCGCGCGCCGCGGCAGCAGGAGCGCCGGCGGGGCCAGGCTGCCGAGCGCGACCGCCGCCGCGGCGAGTCCCAGGTACAGCAGCGCGGCGCGGACGTACGGCATCCGCGCGGGCTCAGCCCTCCGCCAGCAGCTCGGACACGAACGCCGCGAGGTCGTCGTACACCGCCACGCCGTCCGGCAGCTCGCCGCTGTCCTCGGTGCGCTTGCCGTAGCCGGTGCGGACCAGGACCGGCTTGGCGCCGGCGCTGACGGCGGCCTGGATGTCGGTGATCTTGTCGCCGACCGCCGCCACGTTGTCGAGCGGGGTGGAGCAGCGCTGGGAGATCTCCAGCAGCATGCCCGGCTTGGGCTTGCGGTGCTCGCTGTCCGAGCCCGGCGCGTCCGGGCAGAAGAAGATCGCGTCCACCCAGCCGCCGTAGCGGCCGAGGGAGTTGTGCATCTTCTGGTGGATGCTGTTGAGCATCTCCATGTCGATGATGTTCTTGCCGACCACCGCCTGGTTGGTGGCGATGACCACCCGGTAGCCGGCCGCGTTCAGCCGCGACACCGCCTCCATGCTGCTGTCGATCGGCTCCCACTCGTCGGGAGTCTTGATGTAGTCCTCGCGCTCCTTGTTGAGCACGCCGTCGCGGTCGAGGATGATGAGCTTCATGATGCTTCGGCTTCTTTGGGGCCGCCCTGCAGGCGGGACAGGTCGGCGATCGTCAGGAACAGTTCGCGCACGTCCCGCAGCAGGCGCAGGCGATTATGCCGCATTTCCGGTTCTTCCGCCATGACGAGCACGTCGTCGAAGAATTTCGCCACGGGTTCGGCGAGGGCGGCGAGCTTCTCCATGGCCTGCTTGTATTGCCGCTCCCGGCAGAGTTTCTCCACTTCCGGGCGCAACTTGGCGACCCGCTCGGCCAGCGCCTGTTCGGCGGGCTCGCGCAAGAGGTCCGGGACGATTTCCCCGGCGGGGGCCTCGGTCTTGCGGAGGATATTGCGGATGCGCTTGTTGGATTCTGCAAGTGCATCGCCATCAGGAGCCTGACAGAAAGAGTGCAACGCTTTCAATCTGGCTGACATTTCACGCGGATTATGCCAGCCAACCGCTAGAACTGCTTCAATCTCGTCTTTCTTGAACTGCTCGTTTGGGGTGAAACCACGCAGCCGGTCCGCCAAGTAACCCAGCACAACTGGAATTACTGCCTCAACATCTTCGAACTCTGGGTAACCTTCAGCTACCCTTTCGATCAATTCTTGTATATCTATATCCAGAACGTTCAGGTCCCAGATCAAATCCAGCGCCCCATATGCGGCACGACGAATGCCCAAAGGGTCTCGCGTACCAGTCGGGGCTTCATCCACAACAAATACTCCGAACAACATATCGAGGCGGTCCGCCAATGCCAGCGCAAAACCAACTTCATCGCCGGGCATGGGTCCTTCTCCTGGCAAAGGCCAATAATGCTCCCTGATCGCCCGGCACACACGTTCTTCTTCTCCATCAAGACGTGCGTAATATTCGCCCATCACGCCCTGTAAATTAGGAAACGATTGCACCATGTCCGTGCCCAAATCGGCCTTGCAAAGCTGAGCGGCGCGGCTAGTTATCTGACGATCGGCACCAACTTTATCCGCTATCCATAAAGCCAGTTTTTCGATCCTCCGGGAGCGATCCGCCATAGTGCCCAATTTGCGGTGGAACACGACTCTCTCCAAGTCTGCCGTGCGATTTCTTAAGCTACGCTGACGATCTTGTCTCATGTAGAACTCGGCATCCTGCAGGCGGGCCTGCACAACGCGTTCGCAGCCGGTACGAATGCGACCAGATTTGTCCAGCAAATTGGCAACCGCGACGAAGCATGGAACCAATTCTCTTTCTCCGTTACACCTCTCAACTGGAAAACATTGCTGCTGATCTTCCAAAACTGTCTCCACAACTTCCTGAGGTAACTTTAAGAAACGTTTGTCGAAACTCCCTACGACGGCTTGCGGCCACTCAGCACTGGAAAGGCTCTTTTCCAAAGCCTCCTCCCTCAGCACAACAGAAACGTTCGCTCCGCATTCTTTATGTAACTTCTGCTCAATTTCCTGCTTTTGTTCAATAAACACGTCACTACGGTCTCTCGGCGACACGCACACACCATTTTCCCGAAGCCGATCGCGGTAACTCTCCGCGCTATCAATAACAGCTGGCCCAGAACTAAGAAATCGGTGCCCTCGGGATTCGCGTCCGAACTCGAGGCCCATCAAACTTCCGGGCACAACCTCGTCTCCGTACAGCAGAACAATCCAGCGGACCGGCCGCGCAAACTCTTCTTCTACTGCGCCCCACCGCATCCGCACATCCAGAGACACTTCCATCACCGCCTGCTGCATGATATCCGGGAGCACTTTCTGCACTGGCAAAGCAGGTTTAACCTGCTCAAAAGTAACCCACGCACCCTTTTCGGTCTCTAGGCAATCCTCCCCGGCACGCCAACGATCAACTTGTTTTTCTTTCGCCCCGCAACTTCGTGCGAAGCCTAGTAGCGCTTTGGTTGGCGCGCCTTGCTTGTCGAATGCAGATTTAAGTGCGGGGCCACGACGGTTTTCCACCTCCGATTTCGTTTTCGTCCGCACACCGGGAATCTTCAGTGCCAATCGGCGAGCTGTAAACAAACGATCTGCGTCCCGGTAGTCTATCAACCTTTCCAGCAAATCTACTGCATGCAATCTATCGTGAGCAGCACACCATAAATCCTTCCAAAATGATCCTAAGGAAAGGGGCGGCAATTCTTCCGTGCCGAGCTCGAACAGCACGGTCCGTGTGTCGCTCATTTCGACTCCAGCGGAAAGCCCAGCGCCTCGCGCGCCGCATACTGCGCCTGCGCGATTTTCTGGGCGCGGGTGCGGATACGCAGAATGTACTTCTGCCGCTCAGTCACCGAAATGGCGTGGCGCGCATCCAAGAGATTGAACGTGTGCGAGCACAGCACAAGCTGCTCGTATGCAGGCAGCGGCAACTCTTTCTCCACCAGCCGGTCGCACTCGCCCTCCAACTGATCGAACTGCTGTGTCAGCAACTCCGTGTCGGCCTCGTCGAAGTTGTACTTCGAGTGCTCGACCTCACCGCGGTGGAACAGGTCTCCATAAGTAATCCGCCTCTCTCCTTCTTCCCGCCACGCCAAGTCGAACACGCTGTCGACTTCCTGCAGGATCATCGCCAGACGCTCGAGCCCGTAGGTGATCTCGCCCAGCACCGGCCGGCATTCTAAGCCGCCGGCTTGCTGGAAGTAGGTGAACTGGCTGATCTCCATGCCGTTCAGCTGCACTTCCCAGCCCCGCCCCCACGCGCCGAGAGTCGGCGATTCCCAGTCGTCTTCGACGAAGCGGACATCGTTCTCGTCGAGCTTGATGCCGATCTCCGCCAGCGAATTCAGGTACTGGTCCTGGATGTCGTCCGGCGACGGCTTCAGCACCACTTGGAATTGGTAGTAGCGCTGCAGGCGGTTCGGGTTCTCACCGTAGCGACCGTCCGTCGGACGGCGGCAGGGCTGCGCAAACGCGCAGTTCCAAGGCTCCGGGCCGAGCGAACGCAGGAACGTCTCCGGGTGGAACGTGGCGGCGCCTACGGGCAGGTCAAGCGCCGGCAGAATGACGCAGCCGCGCTTCGCCCAATAATCCTCCAAACTACGGATGAGGTCTTGGAGAGTCATGGGTGCAAGCCGAGCGGGGAAAACGCGGCGGACGGCCGCGAAGCGGATTTTAACAAAGGGTCTTCGCCGATCCGCGCCGGTCAGACCGCTTCTCGCCGAGGCTTCACCCGGGCGGCAATCTTCTTGCCGGCGTGGATTTCCGCCGTGCGGAGTTCGTACTCTGCTTGGAGATTGATCCACACCTGCGGAGTGGTCCCGAAGTAACGCGCCAACCTCAGCGCCGTGTCGGCCGTCACCCCCCTCCGTTCCCGGAGAATCTCCGTGATCCGGTTGGCGGCGACATCCAGCTTCTCGGCCAGCGCATTGGCCGAAAGACCGAGTCCCTCCAGTTCCCCGCGCAGGATCTCTCCGGGGTGCACCGGACGCATCCCGCTTCTCGGCCTGCCGATGCTCATGGCACCCCCATCAATTCCGCATATGGCCGGCAACAGGACTCACTCGTCATCGCACTCGGCGATCATGCCCTTGACGCCGTCGCACTCTATCAGCCCTTCGCCGGTCAGTATCTCGCGCATAGCCGCGCAGGTTTCGGCATTGGGCTTCCGCGCTGGAAACGGCAAATCGCGGGACGCCGCGGTTCGCTCCGCATGGCCCGGCTCGACGACCTCGGCATTCCTCCAAAAATCTTCGCCCAGTTCCGGGATATCGCTGAAATCGATATCCTCGTCCTTGACCTCGCCGATTTCCTTCAGCGTGAGCGGTTTGTCATATCTCTTCACGGCGCTTCCTCCTGTTTTCCGGGATGCCGCCCATGTTGGAGCGGCATTCTACCCGCTCCAAGCCTAACCGCAGGTCAATCGCCAAAAGTCTGATGCCGGATTCTTTCTTATCTATCCTATTCCGGACTTGGTCACTACTTGGTCACTGACCGAGTGACCAAGTCTCCCTCCCCGCCCTACCATTATCTGTGTAATATGCTGAAAAATATATGTATTGCGAGATAATCAACTTGGTCACTACTTGGTCACTGGCGGAGTGACCAAGTCGCTCCAACCCCAGCGGAAAACCGACAGAGGAACCCCGCCGCACTTGGGCGCAACTTCAGCCACAAGACCAGCGGAATCAGATAGCCTTTTCGCCCGGTTTTATTTAACGGCAACACGCAATTTTCGGGAATATTCTTAAGAATTCCATTTATATCAGTTAGTTATTTATTTAACACCATTTGCGCCTGTCTGGCCTGTCCATGGCGGCCCCAGCGCAAAGCAAGCGAGCCGGAATTGACGCGCCGGACGCCCCGCCTCGCGCCGCATCCGCTCCGCTCCGGCCTGCCCGTCCCCCGCATCCGCTATAATCCCCGCCCGACGGCCATTTTGGCTATGTAGCTCAGCTGGTTAGAGCGCGGCACTCATAATGCCGAGGCCGGTGGTTCGAGTCCACCCATAGCCACCACGCCCCGAAGCGTGTATAATGGCCGCCGACGACGAGAGGGCAATCAGGGGATTTCCCGTCACGTTCCGCAAGGCCCGGGCCTCCGCCCGGGGCCGGTTCGCGTCCGTGTCCCCGCCGGCTCCTCCGCCGCCGAGACTTTTCACTCTGGAGAAAGGGAAATGACCGCAGCCAGAACCAATGCCGCATGCCTGCCGCAGGCCGGGGAGAACGTCAGCGCGAAAACGTTGACGCAACAACCCCGTCCCGGGCCGGCCGCGCGCCGGTTCGGGGGTTGTTGTTCTTTCCACCTTTACTCTGGAGTGAAACATGACTCTATCTAGAAAACCCTGCGCCGCCGCCGGCCTGCTGGCGGGCTTCTTGGCGCTGTCCCTGCCCGCGGGCGCGGCCGAGCCGATCAAGGTCGGCGTGCTGCATTCGCTGTCCGGCACCATGGCCATCAGCGAGACCGCGCTGAAGGACGTGATGCTGTACCTGATCGAGGAGCAGAACGCCAAGGGCGGCGTGCTCGGGCGCCCGCTCGAGCCGGTCGTCGTCGACCCGGCCTCCGACTGGCCGCTGTTCGCCGAGAAGGCGCGCGAGCTGCTCGAGCAGGAGCGGGTCGACGTGGTGTTCGGCTGCTGGACCTCGGTGTCGCGGAAATCCGTGCTGCCGGTGTTCGAGGAGCTCAACGGCATGCTGTTCTACCCGGTGCAGTACGAGGGCGAGGAATCCTCGCGCAACATCTTCTACACCGGCGCCGCGCCGAACCAGCAGGCGATTCCCGCGGTGGAATACCTGATGAGCGAGGACGGCGGCGAAGTCGAGCGCTGGGTGCTGGCCGGCACCGACTACGTGTATCCGCGCACCACCAACAAGATCCTCGAGGCCTTCCTCGAGGCCAAGGGCGTGGCCGCGGACGACATCATGATCAGCTACACGCCGTTCGGCCACTCCGACTGGCAGACCATCGTCGCCGACATCAAGAAGTTCGCCGCGGCCGGCAAGAAGACCGCCGTGGTGTCGACCATCAACGGCGACGCCAACGTGCCCTTCTACAAGGAGCTGGCCAACCAGGGCATCGCCGCGGAGGACATCCCGGTGGTGGCGTTCTCGGTCGGCGAGGAGGAGCTGGCCGGCATCGACACCGGCCCGCTGGTCGGGCACCTGGCGGCCTGGAACTACTTCATGAGCGTCGAGGACGAGCGCAACGCCGCGGTCATCGAGCGCTGGCACGAGCACATCGGCGACGACCGCCGCGTGTTCAACGACCCGATGGAGGCCCACTACCTCGGCTTCCGCATGTGGGTGCAGGCGGTCGAGCAGGCCGGCACCGCCGACGTCGACGCGGTGCGCCAGGCCATGTACGGCCAGACCGCGCCCAACCTGACCGGCGGCGCGGCGGTGATGAACGTCAACCACCACCTGTCGAAGCCGGTGCTGATCGGCGAGATCCAGGACGACGGCCAGTTCGACGTGGTCTGGGCCACCGACGGCGTGGTCATGGGCGACGCCTGGTCCGACTACCTGCCGGAAAGCGCCAAGCTGACCGCCGACTGGACCTATCCGTGGGTCTGCGGCAACTGCGAGAAGCCGCGCTTCTGAGCCCGGCGATAATGGGCGGCGGCTCCCGCTCCCGGGCGGGGCCGCCGTCCGCCTCGCCCCCGGATTCCCCGCCCCGCATGCGCGCCCCCGCCCTGCTCCTGCTGGCCGGCGCGGCCTGCGCCGCGCCGCTCCCCGCCGCCGCGGACGCGGCCGGCGACGCCGAACTGCGCGCCGCCGTGCAGGCGCTGGACGCGAAGAGCTTCCAAGACAAGGCCGCGGCCGTCACAGCGCTCGGCGCGCTCGGCGACCCGCGCGCCCTGCCGGCGCTGGAGGCGCTGGCCCGCGGCGGCCTGTACGCCCGCAAGAGCGACGGCGCCGTGGTGCTCGCCGCGCGCGCCGGCAAGCGCTATCTCCTGACCGACCCCGTCGGCGGCGCGGAACTGCCGCCCGCCGCTAAGAAAGAGCTGCGCAAGCTCCGCGCCAACAACCGCCTGCGCGGCCTGATCCGCGGCGCGGCCGGCCTGCTCGGCCTGCGCGCGCCGGAGCCGGCGGCGCGCGCCGCGGCCGCCGAGCGCCTCCTCAAGCGCCCGACCCCGGCGGCGCTGGCGCCGCTGCGCCGCGCCCGCGACCGCGAGACCGACCCCGATACGCGCGCGCGCCTGGCGACCGCCGTCGCGGCGCTCGAGCTGGACGCGCCCGACCCGGCCCTGCGCCGGGCCGCGGCGGCGGCCCTCGCCGCCGACCCGGACGCCGCGCTGCGCCCGCTGCTGGAGCGCCGCCATGCCGTCGAGACCGACCCCGCCGCGCGGGCGGCGCTGGCCGCGGCGCTGGAGGCCGCCGAGCAGCGGCGGTGGCTGCTCGGCGTCGCCGAGAACCTGAGCTTCGGCGTCAGCCTGGGCTCGGTGCTGCTCCTGGCCGCCATCGGCCTCGCCATCACCTTCGGCGTGATGGGCGTGATCAACATGGCGCACGGCGAGATGATCATGCTCGGCGCCTACGCCACCTTCGTCGTGCAGGAGCTGTTCCGCGCCGTCGCCGCGCCGGAGCTGTTCGGCCTCTACCTGCTGGCGGCGGCGCCGGCGGCGTTCCTCACCGCGGCCGCGTTCGGCCTGCTGATCGAGCGCGGCTGCATCCGCTTCCTCTACGGCCGCCCGCTGGAGACCCTGCTCGCCACCTGGGGCGTGAGCCTGATCCTGCAGCAGCTGGTGCGCTCGCTGTTCGGCGCCAACAACCGCGAGGTCGCCAACCCCGAGTGGATCTCCGGCGCGGTGCAGCTGTTCGGCGGCGTGTCGGTGACCGTCAACCGGCTGTGCATCGTCGGCTTCAGCCTGGCGGTGGCGGCGGCGCTGGCGGCGTTCATCCGCTACTCCCGCTTCGGCCTCAACATGCGCGCCGTCACCCAGAACCGCGCCATGGCCGCCTCCATGGGCATCCGCACCGGCCGCGTCGACGCGCTGACCTTCGCGCTCGGCTCCGGCATCGCCGGCCTGGCCGGCATGGCGCTCAGCCAGATCTCCAACGTCAGCCCCAACCTCGGCCAGAACTTCATCGTCGACAGCTTCATGGTGGTGGTGTTCGGCGGCGTCGGCAGCCTCTGGGGCGCGGTCGTCGGCGCCTTCACGCTCGGCGTCGTCAACAAGTTCCTGGAGCCGGTGTCGGGCGCGATCCTCGGCAAGATCGTGGTGCTGGTGTTCATCATCCTGTTCATCCAGCTGCGCCCGCGCGGGCTGTTCGCGCTCAAGGGCCGCGCCGGGGAGGCGGGGTCGTGAGGCCCGGGCCGCTGCTGGCGCGGTGGCTCGCCGGCGCCGGGCGCGGCGAGCGCTGGGGCTTCGCCGCGGCCGCGGTCCTGCTGCTGGCGGTGGTGCCGGCGCTGCACCTGGCCGCGCCGCCGGACGCCTGGCTGCACGTGCCGGGCTTCTGGATCGCCACCCTCGGCAAGTTCCTGTGCTTCGCCATGCTGGCGCTGGCGCTCGACCTGATCTGGGGCTACGCCGGCATCCTGAGCCTCGGCCACGGCGTGTTCTTCGGCCTCGGCGGCTACGCCATGGGCATGCACCTGATGCGCCGCATCGGCGACCGCGGCGTGTACGGCCACCCCGAGCTGCCGGACTTCATGGTGTTCCTCGACTGGCGCGAGCTGCCCTGGTTCTGGCACGGCTTCGACCAGTTCTGGTTCGCCATGCTCATGGCGCTGCTGGCGCCGGGCCTGCTCGCCTTCGCCTTCGGCTGGCTGGCGTTCCGCTCGCGCATCACCGGGGTCTACTTCTCGATCATCAGCCAGGCGCTGGTGTTCGCCGCCATGCTGGCCTTCTTCCGCAACGAGATGGGCTTCGGCGGCAACAACGGCCTGACCGACTTCAAGGACCTGCTCGGCCACGACCTGGCCGCCCCCGCCACCCGGCTCGGCCTGTACCTGGCCTCGGCGCTGGCGCTGGGCGCGGTCTACCTGCTGTGCCGCTTCGTGGTGCGCTCCAAGTACGGGCGCCTGCTGGTCGCGGTGCGCGACGCCGAGAGCCGGGTGCGCTTCCTCGGCTACCCGGTGACCCGCATCAAGCTGTTCGCGTTCACCCTGTCGGCGGTGCTGGCGGCGCTGGCCGGCGCCCTGTACGTGCCGCAGGTCGGCATCATCAACCCCGGCGAGTTCGCGCCCGCCAAGTCGATCGAGATCGCGGTCTGGGTCGCGGTCGGCGGCCGCGGCACCCTGTACGGCGCGGTCGCCGGCGCGTTCGCGGTCAACGGCGCCAAGAGCTGGCTGACCGGCGTCGCGCCGGAGGTGTGGCTGTTCTTCCTCGGCGCGCTGTTCGTGCTGGTCACCCTGTTCCTGCCCCGCGGCCTGGCCGGCGCCGTCCGCCAGTGGCGCGCCGGCCGCGCCGAGCGCCGTGTCCGCGCCTGAGCCCGCCGCCCTGCTGGCGCGGCCGGCCCCCGGCGGGGTCGCGCCGCCGACCCTGCTGTACCTGGACGGCGTGTCGGTCAGCTTCGACGGCTTCCGCGCCCTCGATTCGCTGAGCCTGATCGTCGCCCGCGGCGAGCTGCGCGCGGTGATCGGCCCGAACGGCGCCGGCAAGACCACCATGATGGACGTGATCACCGGCAAGACGCGCCCGGACGAGGGCGAGGCGCTGTTCGCCGACCGCGTCGACCTGACCGCGCTCGACGAGGCCGCCATCGCCAACCTCGGCATCGGCCGCAAGTTCCAGCGCCCGACCGTGTTCGAGAACCTCACCGTGTTCGACAACCTGCGCCTGGCGCTGGCCGCCGACCGGCGGGTGCGGGCGGCGCTGTTCGCGCGCCTGGACGCGGCGCAGCGCGACCGCATCGGCGCGGCGCTCGCGACCATCCGCCTCGAGGCGCGCGCGCGGGAGCTCGCCGGCGCGCTGTCGCACGGCCAGAAGCAGTGGCTGGAGATCGGCATGCTGCTGGCGCAGGAGCCGCAGCTGATGCTGCTCGACGAGCCGGTGGCCGGCATGACCGACGCCGAGACCGAGCAGACCGTGGCGCTGCTGCACGCGATCGGCCGCGAGCGCTCGCTGGTGGTGGTCGAGCACGACATGAACTTCGTGCGCGACCTGGGCTGCCGGGTGACGGTGCTGGACGAGGGCCGGGTGATCGCGGAGGGCTCGATGGAGCGCATCCGCTCCGACCCGCGCGTGATCGAGGTCTACCTGGGGCGCTGAGATGCTGCTCGCCGAGGACCTGCACCTGTACTACGGCGCCAGCCACATCCTGCGCGGCGTCGGCGCGCGCGCCGCGCGCGGGCGGGTGACCTGCCTGCTCGGCCGCAACGGCGTCGGCAAGACCAGCTTCCTGCGCGGGCTGGCCGGGCAGCTGCCGGTGCGCTCGGGCCGCGTGCATTGGGACGGCGCGGACTGGACCCGGCTGCCGGCGCACGCCCGCGCCCGCGCCGGCTTGGGCTACGTGCCGCAGGGGCGCGACATCTTCCCGCGCCTGACGGTGGCGGAGAACCTGATGACCGGCTTCAACTGCCTGCCGCGCGCCGCGGCGCGGGTGCCGGACGAGGTGTTCGAGCTGTTCCCGGCGCTGGCGGACATGCTGCCGCGGCGCGGCGGCGACCTGTCCGGCGGCCAGCAGCAGCAGCTGGCCATCGGCCGCGCCCTGGTCGCCCGGCCGCAGCTGCTGCTGCTCGACGAGCCCACCGAGGGCATCCAGCCGTCCATCATCAAGGACATCGAGGCGGTCATCCGCGCGCTGGCGGCGCGCGGCGACCTCGCCATCCTGCTGGTCGAGCAGTACTACGAGCTGGCCTGCGAGCTGGCCGACGACATCGCCGTGATGGACCGCGGCCGCATCGCCATGGCCGGCCCCATCGGCGACTTCGCCGAAGCCGACATCCGCCGCCACCTGACGGTCTGAGCGTGGCCGACGGCGCGGCGGAACTGCGGTTCGAGGCCCGGGGCGGGCGCACCGCGCTGGCCGCGCTCCACCAGCGCGACCCGCTGCGCGTGCTGTTCCCGCGCGCCGAGGCCGGCGAGCCCCTGACCGGGGCGCTGCTCACCACCTCCGGCGGGCTGGTCGGCGGCGACCGCCTCGCGGTGCGGGCGGAGGTCGGCGCCGGCGCGGCCGGGCGCGTGGTGGCGCAGGCGGCGGAGAAGATCTACCGCTGCCCCGGCGCCGGCATCGAGATCGGCGTCGAGCTGCGCGCCGGCGCCGGCGCCTGGCTGGAGTGGCTGCCGCAGGAGACCATCCTGTTCGACGCGGCGCGGCTGCGCCGCACCACCGCGCTGGAGCTGGGCGCCGGGGCGCGCGCGCTGGCCGGCGAGCTGGTGGCCTTCGGCCGCGCCGCCATGGGCGAGCGCCTGCGCCGGGGCGGGCTGCACGACGCCTGGGAGCTGTCCTGCGGCGGGCGGCTGGCCTGGGCCGAGACGCTGCGCCTCGACCGCGACCTGCCGGCGCTGCTGGCGGCGCCCGCGGGCTTCGCCGGCGCCCGCGCCGCCGGCACCGTGCTGTACGCGGCGGAGGACGCCGCCGAGCACCTCGGCTACGCGCGCGAACTGGCGGCCGAGCTGTCGGCGCCGCCGGAGCTGCGCGCCGCGGCGAGCTGCGCGGGCCCGGCGCTGGTGGCGCGCTGGCTCGGCCGCGACGGCTGGACGCTGCGCCGCGCCTACGGCCGCTACTGGGCGGCGCTGCGGGCGCGGGTCGCGGGCTGGCCGCCTATAATGCCGCGCCTGTGGCAGATCTGACCCGGGGGTGCCGTGAACCTGCTGCCGCGCGAGAAGGACAAGCTGCTGCTGGCGATGGCGGCCGAGGTGGCGCGGCGCCGGCGCGCGCGCGGGCTGCGCCTGAACTACCCGGAGGCGATCGCCCTGATCAGCGACTTCGTGGTCGAGGGCGCGCGCGACGGGCGCAGCGTGGCCGAGCTGATGCGCGACGGCGCGGCGGTGCTCGGCCGCGACGAGGTGATGGAGGGCGTGCCGGAGATGCTGCGCGACGTGCAGGTCGAGGCGACCTTCCCCGACGGCACCAAGCTGGTCACCGTGCACCAGCCGATCCGGTGAGCGCGTGATCCCCGGCGAGCTGTTCCCCGCCCCCGGCCGCGTGGTCCTCAACGCCGGCCGCGGCGCGGTCGCGCTGATGGTCGCCAACGCCGGCGACCGCCCGATCCAGGTCGGCTCGCACTACCACTTCGCCGAGGCCAACCCCGCGCTCGAGTTCGACCGCGCCGCGGCGCGCGGCCGCCGGCTGGACATCCCGGCCGGCGCCGCGGTGCGCTTCGAGCCGGGCCAGCGCCGCGAGGTGCGGCTGGTGCCCTACGCCGGCCGGCGCGCGGTGGTCGGCTTCCGCGGCGAAATCGACGGCCCGCTCGGCGACTGAGCAGATGGCGCAGGAGCTCGACCGCGCGGCCTACGCCGCCATGTACGGCCCGACCGCCGGCGACCGCGTGCGCCTGGCCGACACCGAGCTGGTGCTGGAGGTCGAGTGCGACCGCGCCGCGCCCGGCGAGGAGGTCAAGTTCGGCGGCGGCAAGGTGCTGCGCGACGGCATGGGGCAGTCGCAGGCGGCGCGCGCCGACGGCGCGGTCGACACCGTCATCACCAACGCCCTGATCCTCGACCACTGGGGCGTGGTCAAGGCCGACGTCGGCCTGCGCGGCGGCCGCATCGCCGCCATCGGCAAGGCCGGCAACCCCGACGTGCAGCCGGACGTGGACATCGTCGTCGGCCCCGGCACCGAGGCGATCGCGGGCGAGGGCAAGATCCTCACCGCCGGCGGCATCGACGCGCACATCCACTGGATCAGCCCGCAGCAGGTCGACGACGCGCTGCACTCCGGGATCACCACCATGCTCGGCGGCGGCACCGGCCCGGCCGCCGGCACCTGCGCCACCACCTGCACCCCGGGGCCCTGGCACCTGGCGCGCATGCTGCAGGCGGCCGAGGCCTTCCCGGTCAACCTCGGCTTCTTCGGCAAGGGCAACGCCAGCCGGCCGGCGGCGCTCGCCGAGCAGGTCGCGGCCGGCGCCTGCGGGCTCAAGCTGCACGAGGACTGGGGCTCGACGCCGGCCGCCATCGACTGCTGCCTGGCGGTGGCCGAGGAGCACGACGTGCAGGTCGCCATCCACACCGACACGCTGAACGAGGCGGGCTTCGTCGAGGACACCGTCGCGGCGTTCCGCGGCCGCACCGTCCACGCCTTCCACACCGAGGGCGCCGGCGGCGGCCACGCGCCGGACATCATCAAGCTGTGCGGCGAGGCCAACGTGCTGCCCTCCTCCACCAACCCGACCCGGCCGTACACCGTCAACACCGTCGACGAGCACCTGGACATGCTGATGGTCTGCCACCACCTGGACGCGCGCATCCCCGAGGACGTGGCCTTCGCCGAGAGCCGCATCCGGCGCGAGACCATCGCCGCCGAGGACCGGCTGCACGACCGCGGCGCGTTCTCGATGATCGCCTCGGACAGCCAGGCCATGGGCCGCGTCGGCGAGGTGATCCTGCGCACCTGGCAGACCGCCGACAAGATGAAGCGCCAGTTCGGCCGCCT